>JALOOQ010000133.1 GCA_025454305.1 Cyanobium sp. Prado107 | reverse complement strand
AGGATCTCATCCGCCGCGAGATCGACCACGCCCAGGCCGGCCGCGGCGGCCACATCCGCGCCAAGATGAATGCCCTGGTGGATCCGGCGATCATCGCCCTGCTCTACCAGGCCTCCCAGGCCGGGGTGACGATCGAGCTGGTGGTGCGGGGCATGTGCTGCCTGCGGCCCGGCCTGGAGGGCATCAGCGACCACATCCGCGTGGTGAGCGTGATCGGCCGGTTCCTGGAGCACTCGCGGCTGTTCTGGTTCGGCAACGGCGGCGAGCCGGAGATCTTCCTGGGCAGCGCCGACTGGATGCCGCGCAACCTCGACCGGCGCGTCGAGGCGGTGGCGCCGATCGAGGATCCGCTGCTGCGCGAGCAGCTCGAGGGACTGCTGGAGATCTATCTCAGCGACACCGGTGCCTGGCACATGGGTGCGGATGGCCAGTTCAGCCAGCCCCAGCAGGAGGGCGAGGAACACCTGGCGCAGACGGAGCTGATGGGCCGCTGGCGCGGGGGACTGCTGCCGGCCGCCTGAGCCAGAGGGTGCTGAGGTGGCGATCGTTACAGGATTGCAGCTCACCGGCAGCATCGGACACCAAAGTGAGCGTCACTCCGAGCAGTTGTTTTCGATTCCCAGCCAATTCGCAATATCTTCAAACTTCCCGCCCCATCACCCGTACAACGGGTGCTACATTCCGCGCACAATTCAATTCTCCTCGGAGGGCAAGGGTGTGGGGACGCCTCTGCGATCCGGCTCCGGCATCACAGCCAGTGATGCCAGGACGCCATCCAGTTCGACAACCGGACGAACTGCATCCCGGCCCACCGCCAGGATCAACGCCGATTCCATCGGCTGGTATCTGAGCAACATCGGTCGTGTTCCTCTGCTTACACCAGCCGAGGAAATCGAACTCGCCCATCACGTCCAGGCGGGCAAGCGCCTGCAGGAACTCGCCGCTGATCAGCTGACCCCCCAGCAGAGGCGGCAAGTGCGCATGGCGCAACGGGCCCGTGAGCGGATGATGTCCGCCAACCTCCGTCTGGTGGTGAGCGTGGCCAAGAAATATCAGAACCAGGGCCTGGAACTGCTCGATCTGGTACAGGAAGGAGCCATCGGCCTGGAACGGGCGGTGGACAAGTTCGACCCGGCCATGGGTTACAAGTTCTCCACCTACGCCTACTGGTGGATCCGTCAGGGGATGACCCGGGCGATCGACAACAGCGCCCGCACCATCCGCCTGCCGATCCACGTGAGCGAGAAGCTCTCGAAGATGCGGCGGGTGACCCGGGAACTCTCCCACCGCCTGGGACGCCAGCCCAACCGGCTGGAGCTGTCCCACGCCCTCGGCATGAGACCCGACGAGCTGGACGACCTGATCTCCCAGAGCGCTCCCTGCGCCTCCCTTGATGCCCATGCCCGCGGCGAGGAGGACCGCAGCACCCTGGGTGAGCTGATCGCCGACCCCGCCAGCAATCAGCACTTCGACGCGATGGACCGCCATCTCCAGAAGGAGCATCTGGGGTCGTGGCTGTCGCAGCTCAACGAGCGCGAGCAGACGATCATCAAGCTGCGCTTCGGCCTGGAGGGCAGCGAGCCCCTCACCCTGGCCGAGATCGGCCGGCTGATCAACGTGTCGCGCGAGCGGGTGCGCCAGCTCGAGGCCAAGGCGATCATGAAGCTCAGGCTGCTCAGTAACGTGCACCGAGCAGCCTGAAGGGCAACCTGATTGCAGCGCTGAACTGGCCCCAGCAGGCCCTGGGGGTGGCGGCGGTGGCCGGTTGGCTGGCTCTCCTGGCCAGTGCAGCGGTCGTGGTGCGGCATCGCTTCAACGGCGACGCCACCCCCCACCAGCGCGAATGGAGCCGCAAGCTGGTGCACATCGGCACCGGTGCGGTGGTGCCGATCGCCTGGGCCTGCGGCATCGCACGGCCGATCGCCCTGCCGGCGGCGGGAGCGATCACGCTTCTGGCGGCGCTGAACCATCGCCTGCGGCTGCTGCCCGCCGTGGAGGACGTGGGGCGGGCGAGCTACGGCACGGTGGCCTACGGCGCGTCGATCACCCTGCTGCTCTGGCTGCACTGGCCCCAGCAACCCGCGCCGGTGACGGCCGGGGTGCTGGTGATGGCCCTCGGAGACGGCCTGGCGGGACTGGTGGGACCACTGGTGCACAGTCCCAGCTGGCAGGTGCTGGGCCAGCGCCGCTCCCTGCTGGGCACGGCCGTGATGGCCGGCAGCAGCCTTCTGGTGCTGGTGCTGCTGCGCTGGCGCCTGATCGGCCTTGGGCTGGAGGTCCCCGCCTGGCCCGCCCTGCTGGGCATCGCCGCTGTCGCCACCCTGCTGGAGCAGATCGCCATCGTCGGCATCGACAACCTCACGGTGCCGCTGGGGGTGGCCTGGCTGTGGCAACAGCTCAGCTGAACTCAGGCCCGCAGCAGATCCTCGCAGCGGCGCTCCCAGTCGCGGGCGGTGCCGAGGCCGGCCACCAGCAGCCGGTCGTCCGGTTCGTGACGCAGGCGCAGCTGCCACTGCCGGATCACATCGGCACGCTCCATCCAGGCCTCCATCACGGCCTGGTGGATCACCTCCAGGTCCCAGTGCCGCTGCTGGCCGATGGCCTGGGCCCAGCTGAGCAGGCCATCGAGCTGCACGGGCCGGAAGCCCGCGAAGGCAGGACCGCTGCGCTGCTCGAGATAGAACAGCTGCAAGGGATCGGATAACCCGCAGAACTGCATCAGATAGCTCATGGCGCTCCTGCGACTGACGTGCATCGACGCTATGCAGTCAGCACAAGAATTCTGTTCAGGAAGAACAGTTCGTTGCACGATGTTGCAGGCTTCGTTGTCTGGCACTCAGGGCAATCGAGTGCCAGATCCTGATGTTGAACTGCTGCCGGTCAGAGGCTCATGCCCGCATGCTCCGGCTCACACGGTGAGCGCCTGGCGCTCCATCGCGTGCCCCCCGGCAGCCGCCCGCACCGCGTCAGCCAGTCCGGCCAGCACCTCCGCCGTGGTGGCCAGATCGATGCAGGCATCGGTGATGCTCTGGCCGTAGGTGAGCGCGCCGAGGTCGGCACCGAGCTTCTGGTTGCCGGCCACCAGATGGCTCTCGAGCATCACGCCCATCACGTGGCGGGAACCGGCCCCCACCTGGTCGGCCACGCGGGTAGCCACCTCCGCCTGGCGGCGGTAGTCCTTGTTGGAGTTGCCGTGGCTGCAGTCCACCATGAGGCGCGAAGGCAGGCCGGCCTTGTCCAGCGCCGCCGCCGCCGTCTCGATCGCTTCGGGGTGGTAGTTGGTGCCGTGCTTGCCCCCGCGCAGCACCACATGGCCGTCGGGATTGCCGGTGGTGGTCACGATCGAGGCGTGGCCGTCGCGGTTGATGCCCAGGAAATGGTGGGGCCGCGCCGCGGCCTCCACGGCGTTCACGGCCGTGGCGATGCTGCCGTCGGTGCCGTTCTTGAAGCCGATCGGCATCGACAGGCCCGAGGCCATCTCCCGGTGGGTCTGGCTCTCGGTGGTGCGGGCGCCGATGGCGGTCCAGCTGATCAGGTCGGCGATGTACTGGGGCACCACCGGATCGAGCAGTTCGGTGGCCGCGGGCAGGCCCAGTTCCGACACGTGCAGCAGCAGCGAGCGGGCCAGCCGCAGACCGGTGTTGATGTCGTAACTGCCGTCGAGATGGGGGTCGTTGATCAGGCCCTTCCAGCCCACGGTGGTGCGCGGCTTCTCGAAGTACACCCGCATCACCACCTCCAGTTCGGCCTCGTGGCGGAGGCGGGCCTCGGCGATGAAGCCGGCGTACTCCTTGGCCGCCTCCACGTCATGCACCGAGCAGGGACCGACGATCACCAGCAGGCGCTGGTCGCGGCCGTGCAGGATGTCCTGGATGCGCTGGCGCGTCTGCTGCACGGTGTCGGCGGCACGGTCGCTGATCGGCAGATCGCGGTGCAGCACGGCGGGCGGCACCAGGGGCCGCATCTCCACCACGTGAAGGTCGCTGGTGGTGGCGTGCATGGGAAACAGGCTCCGAGGGGTGCCGCGCTCAGCCCATCACCCTAGTCAGGGGCAGGGCCTCAGCCGCCCCGGGCCGTGGCGGGGCCAGGGGTCCGGCAGGGCAATGGCAGCGGTTGCCACCAACAGTCCGGGCCGCGGCCGAGAACAATGGACTCCAAGTGATCCGATCCGGGATGAGCGCCAACACCTTCCTCGCCGACTACCGCGCCGCCGCCGCCGAGCGCGAGGCCCTGGGAGTGCCGGCCCTGCCGCTCAGCGCCGAGCAGACCGCCGCCCTCACCGAGCTGCTGGCCGACCCCCCTGCCGGCGAGGAGGCCTTCCTGCTCCACCTGCTCAGCGAGCGCATCCCGCCTGGGGTGGATGAGGCGGCCTACGTGAAGGCCAGCTGGCTCAGCGCGGTGGCCAGGGGGGAAGCCTCCAGTCCCCTGGTGAGCCCGGTGGAGGCGGTGAGGCTGCTGGCCACGATGATCGGCGGCTACAACGTGGGCGCCCTGATCGAGCTGCTCTCCAGCGCCGATCCCGCCATCGCCGAGGCCGCCGCCGAGGGGCTGAGCACAACCCTGCTCGTCTACGACGCCTACCACGACGTGCTGGAACTGGCGGAGAGCAACCCCTACGCCAGACGGGTGGTCGACAGCTGGGCCGCCGCCGAATGGTTCACCGCCAAACCGGAGCTGCCCGCCGAGATCACCGTGACGGTGTTCAAGGTGGAGGGCGAGACCAACACCGACGACCTCTCCCCCGCCACCCACGCCACCACCCGGCCCGACATTCCCCTGCACGCCACGGCGATGCTGGAGACGCGCATGCCCGGCGGCCTGGAGCTGATCGCCAAGCTCAAGCGGAAGGGCCACCCGGTGGCCTACGTGGGCGATGTGGTGGGCACCGGCAGCTCGCGCAAATCCGCCATCAACTCGGTGCTCTGGCACACCGGCACCGACATCCCCCACGTGCCCAACAAGCGCGGCGGCGGCGTGATCCTGGGCGGCAAGATCGCGCCGATCTTCTTCAACACCGCCGAGGATTCCGGCGCCCTGCCGATCGAGTGCGACGTCACCGCCCTCAGCAGCGGCGATGTGATCACCATCCGCCCCTACGCCGGCACGATCGAGCGGGCGGACGGTGAACCGGGGGCCGGCACGATCGTGGCCCGCTTCGAGCTCAAGCCCAGCACGATCACCGATGAGGTGCGCGCCGGCGGCCGCATCCCCCTGCTGATCGGCCGCTCGCTCACCGACAAGGTGCGCGCCCAGCTGGGCCTGCCCCCCTCCGAGCTGTTCATCCGCCCGGCCGCTCCCGCCGACACCGGCAAGGGCTACACCCTGGCCCAGAAGATGGTGGGCAGGGCCTGCGGCCTGCCGGGCGTGCGCCCCGGCACCAGCTGCGAGCCGCTGATGACCACCGTGGGCTCCCAGGACACCACCGGGCCCATGACCCGCGACGAGATGAAGGAGCTGGCCTGCCTGGGCTTCTCCGCCGATCTGGTGATGCAGAGCTTCTGCCACACCGCCGCCTATCCCAAGCCGGTGGATCTCAAGACCCACGCCGAGCTGCCCGACTTCATGGCCTCCCGCGGCGGCGTCGCCCTGCGCCCCGGCGACGGCATCATCCACAGCTGGCTCAACCGCATGCTCCTGCCCGACACCGTGGGCACCGGCGGCGACAGCCACACCCGCTTCCCCCTGGGCATCTCCTTCCCGGCCGGTTCGGGACTGGTGGCTTTCGCCGCCGCCATCGGCGCCATGCCGCTGGACATGCCCGAATCGGTGCTGGTGCGCTTCAGCGGCTCCCTGCAGCCGGGCGTCACCCTGCGCGATGTGGTGAACGCCATTCCCTGGGTGGCGATCCAG
>JALOOQ010000132.1 GCA_025454305.1 Cyanobium sp. Prado107 | reverse complement strand
TCATCACGATCACCAGGAGCACGTACAGCCCCGCGTTGCGCCAGCGCTTCTTCACGGCCCTCGCCTCAGCTGAGAAAGAAAGTAACGGAATGTTAACCGAGCCGAAGGCCGGCCGGTGGCGCCGCGGCAAGCCTCAGGCGGCCGCCCGCAGCACCTCCACCACACTACGGAAGGCGAACCACTCCGGGATCTCCTCGCCGCCGCGCAGCATCTGGCGGAACTGGGTGCCGCTCAGCTTGCGCACGTGCAGCCCCCGGGCCTCGGCGTGCTCGGCCGTCACGTAACCCTCCTCCTCGGTGAACACGAGGTTGAGCGAGGGCACGGTCTCCATGCCCAGCTCGGTGGCGTTGTCGCGGGCGAAGTCCTGGGCCTGGTAGGGGCCGTAGAAGTCGTCGCCCGTGAGAGAGCTCTTGCAGCCCGCCATGTCGCGCCCGATGATGAAGTGGGTGCAGCCATAGTTCTTGCGGATGATCATGTGCTGCAGGGCCTCGCGCGGGCCGGCCATGTGCATCGAGTAGGGCAGGTAGGCCCAGCGGATGCGGGGATTGGCCACCTCCTCGGCCAGGCGCTCGTAGGTCTGGAAGCGCACCTCGCCGGCGATGTCGTCCTCCTGGGTGGGGCCGCAGGTGGGATGCACCAGCACCACGCCGCCCTGGCTGACGTTGTCGGCGTGCAGGGCGCGGGTGAACAGCTCGTAGTGGGCCCGGTGGATGGGGTTGCGGCACTGGAAGGCCACCACGCTCTCGCCGGCCGGCAGGGTGGCGCGCACTTCGGCCGGGGTCTTGCAGGGGAACACGCGGCGGGGCAGCTCCAGCCCCTGCACGCTGCCGCCCAGGTAGAAGCGGCCGCGCTCGCTGGCGATCATGCGCACGGCCGGGTGCTCCAGGGAGGTGGTGCCGTAGCAGCCCCTGGCCTCGCGCACCTTGTCGGGCTCCCAGCGGCTCTCCACGGTGAACACCGCCAGCTCCTGCCCCCGGTAGGTGAGCAGCAGCCGGTCGCCGACGGCGATCGAGGCGTCGTCGGTGTCGAGCACGATCGGCAGACCGAAGAGCAGGCCGCTGCTGGTGCGGTTGCGCTCCACCACCGAGTCGTAGTCCTCCTGGTGCATGAAGCCCAGCAGGGGGGAGAAGCCGCCGACGATCAGCAGCTCCACGTCGCAGGCGTTGCGGTCGCTGCACTCCAGCCGCCTGCCGGCGCTGGCCCGCACCGCCTCGCGCTCGGCCTCGCTCACCATCAGGTTCACCAGGCTGCCGCCGTGGGGGGAGATCAGGTCCTGCTGGGTGGTCACGAGGCTGGTTTCGAGGGCGGCCATCGGCAGGGAGATCGGGGATGGCTGTGGATTCTCCCAGACCAGGAAGATCGGGGCCGGATCAGGCCGGCCACAAAAAAGGGGCCGTGAGGCCCCGGGGGAAACTGTCCTGCCGATCTGCGGGACGGCCGATCTGCTGGACGATGGAATCCTCGCTGAATCGCAGCCATGCAGCGAAAGCGAAGCTGTGAATCGAACCCGTGGATCGCAACAGTGGGGGACTCAGGCCTGCTCCAGGCGGCCATACAGCTCACCGGTGATCTTCACATCGACGGGGTCCTTGGAGCCCATGTCGGTGTCGGAGGGCTGGAGGGCAGTGAACACACCGGCGAATTCACCGGTGCTGGGATCGACGCGGGTGATCGACAGTTCCATGGTGCCGGTGCCCTCCACGTAGCGCTTGATGTTCTCGCGCTCAAGCCCCTCGCTCTCGGCGCCGAGACCCACCAGGCCCTGGGTGTACTCCACGCCGGTTGTGAGGCCGCGGGCCTTGGGATCGAGGAAGTTCGAGGTGCGGTAGCTGGGCACCCGGTAGGAGCCCTTGAAGTCGGTGCTGGTGCTGATCGCGGCCCCATCGGCTGTGGCCTGCAACTCCTTGCTGGAGAACACGAAGGGGACCTCCTCGCCACCGGGGAGCAGCACGGTGATCAGCTGGAAGTCGAGGCCTCCCTGCTCCTGGAACTTGATCGTGTCGCCCGCAACGCTGAGGTCGCCGTAGACCTGATCGAGGCTGGTGGTGAAGCGGGTGAGGATCTTGCCGGGCACGAAGCGGGCCTCCTGCCGCTTGTTGGCCGGCTCGCCCTTGACCGACACCTCCGCCGGGTGCATGCAGATCTCCCGGAGCTGATAGGAGGTGCCGGCATCCAGGGCGATCGAGCCGCGGGCCGATTCGGGCAGGGTCGGGCAGTCGTTGGCCAGGCCGGTGTTGTGGATCTCGTCGTAGGTGAGCTGGGATCGATCCACGGCCTTGGCCCCACCGCTGCAGGCGGTCACCAGGGTCAGACACAGCGCCAGCACGACGGCCAGCAGAGGACGGAAACGCATGGGAGAACGCCGCAGAGGGTGGTCGGTGACTGGGCTGGCGCGGATCCTACCGGTGCCGAACACCCGCTCCCCCTACGATGTCGCCGCTCTCAACAACCTGTATGCGAGCGCGACCTGTCCCTGCGTACGGCGGCTGACGATGGCTCCCCACGCGCACCGCGGCGCGGACCACAGCGAAGACCGCACCATCGACGGGAACCTCGCCCACGGGGCGGATCGCACGCCTGATTCCGATGCCGGGTCCGGAGCCGAGCACAGCAGCCGTCTGGCCCTCCTGCTGAGTCAGCTGGACGACCTGGCCAGCGAGCTGGCGGGTGATCCCGAGGCCTTGCTGGAATTGCTCCGCCAGCTGGAGCACCTGCACCGCAGCATTCAGGACGGTCCGTTCCGCGCCAGCCTGCCGACGGACCGCAACCAGCTCTTCCATCTCCTGCAGGCCATGGAGGGCACGGGCGGCTGGCCCTACATCCCCCGCCTGCAGCTGCGCACCTTCATGGATCTGCTGCAGCGGGAGCAGGGGCACGAAGAGACGCCGGACCATCCGCTGGCGGCCTGATCAGCTGGCGCAGCGCGCTCAGCAGCTGATGAGCCAGCGCCAGCTTGGACTGCGGGTCCAGCTCACGCTCCTCCCCCCGGGAGGGTCCCAGCAGCCAGCCTCGGTTGTTGGCGGCCGTGAAGCCGACGCCGGGTTGGTCGATGGGGTTGGCGAACAGCAGATCGCAGCCCTTGCGGCCCCACTTCGCCAGCGCCTGGGTGCGCACGTCCCCGCTGTGGGCCCCGAACCCCAGGATCACCTGATCCGGCGGTCGCCGTTCCACCAGGCCCGCCAGGATGTCGGGCACCGGCTCCCAGCCCCTGCCCAGCTGCTCAGCCAGCTCCTGCTTGGAGAGCTTTTGCTCCAGCGGGCGTTCCCGGCGGTGATCGGCCACGGCCGCCGCCATGGCGATGGCGTCAGCCCGTGGCTGAGCCTCAACCAGCGCCTGTTCCATCTCGGCGGCCGTGGTGACCGGCTGGCAGGTGAGTCCCTCCAGCCAGGCCGGCGGCACCTGCAGGGGGCCGTGCACCAGCTCCACCCGGGCACCCCGCAGCCGGGCGGCCTGGGCCAGGAGGACGCCCATGCGACCGGTGCTGGGGTTGGTGAGGCAGCGTGCCGGGTCGAGCGCCTCGCGTGTGGGGCCGGCACTCACCAGCAGGTTCAGCCCCTGCCAGTCGCGACGCCAGCCCCACAGCGCCAGGGACTCGAGGGCGAGCAGCAGCAGCTCGGGCTCGGCCATGCGTCCATCACCGCGGCGGTCACAGGCCAGCAGCCCCTGCGCCGGGCCGATCGGCAGCACCCGCTGCCAGCCCTGCAGGGACTGCCAGTTGGCACGCACCCCGGGGGAAGACCACATGGCGGTGTTCATGGCCGCCGCGGCCAGCACCGGCGCCTCACAGGCCAGCAGCGTGCTGGCCAGGAGCGTGTCGCCGAGGCCATGCACCCAGCGGCCCAGGCTGGTGGCACTGAGCGGGGCCATCAGCACCAGTTCGGCCCATTCGGCCAGCTCCACGTGCAGCGGCCGCGCAGCCTGGGGAGTCCACTGATCGGCGTCGAGATGGCAGGGCTGGCGGCTGAGGCAGGCCAGCGCCTCGGGGCTCACCAGCCGGGCGGCACTGGCTGTGAGCATGCAGCGCACACTGGCGCCGCGCTGCACCAGGGCGCTCACCAGCAGCGGCAGCTTGACGGCGGCGATGCTGCCGCTGATCCCCACCAGCACCCGCCGCCCGGCCAGCGGATCCAGGCTCACGCTTCAGTCCTCATCGAAGGGTTCCTGATCCACCAGGTGCAGGTAGGGCCTGGCCAGGTCGGGGCGATGGATCGCCAGTGCCCGCATCAGATGCCAGTCGGAGAGCCCATCGAACGGGCTCGGGTAGTCGTCCTCCTCGAGCCGGCGGGCCAGCTCGGCGACCCCCGCTTCATCGAAGGCCGCCAGGTGTTCGGACGTGATCGAGGCGGACATCTGCGGCGGGGGGAGCAACGGGGAATAATGGTGGGGCCACCGGGGAATTAGCTCAGCTGGTAGAGCGCTGCGATCGCACCGCAGAGGTCAGGGGTTCGAGTCCCCTATTCTCCATGGAACACCAAGAACTTCCCGGACTGGTCCTGGGATCCCAGTCTGTCTCACTGATCTGCCGCCCCTAGGGTGCGCAGGATCGTGTGCAGCGTGTGTGCAAAATCACTCGGCTCGCCTCCCCCGCTACGTCGTTGCCAGGGGGCAGACCCTTATTTCCGCCGCCGCGTTCCCCGGGAACTGGTGGGCCATCTGGGCAGCACAACGATCACCGAGCGCCTCGATGCCCCGCCCGGCACCCGGGCCTTCCAGCGGGCCTATGACGCGGCCCTGGGTCGCTCGAGCCTGCTGCTGGACCAGGCCAGGGGAAAGGCCCGCCAGCTGACCCCCATCGAGCTGGCTGGCGTGGCAGGGGCATGGGCCCGGCGCGCACCTCTTCCAGTTTCGGGCGACAGCATCGGCCCGGAGGCCGTTGCTGCAGTTCTGGAGGCCCTCACGGCCCTGGGCGTCGCTCTCCCGCTGCCGGTGCCCCCAGACTGGCGGCCCGCTCCGGAATCGCTGGATCCGGGGCTGTTGCAGCAGCAGCTGGCGACCGAGCAGCTGGGCTGGGTTGCCCTGGCCGTGAGTGTGAAATACGGCCCGCCGGGCTACGTGCTCGATGGGCAGATGAGTCATCGCGAAGCCGCGGAGTGGCTCGCAAGAACGGTTTGCTGTCTACGAGCCGGGATCGAGCACTGGGCACTCGAAGCTTCACGCCAGCTGCACGCCGTTGGCGTCCTTGTCGATCCGCTGCAGCGTCAACTGGTCGCAGCCCGAATCGTGCGCCTGGGCCTGGTCCCCAAGGCCGAGCAGGTTCGGGCCTACGAATCCGGCGAACTCCCCAGCCCCCTGCCCGAGTACCCACCGCCGCCGAGCCCGCTCAAGCAGACCAGTGGGCCGACCCTGCAGGAAGCACTGGATGTGTGGGCGCAACGTCGCAGGCCAGTGCCGAAGACGATCCACGATGCGCAGGGCCGCCTTCGCGATCTGATCGACTGGCTCGGCACCGACCAGCTGGAACAGCTGTCGGCAGAGAAGGCCAACGGGTGGGTTCAGGAATTGCTCCACAGCCACCTGAGGGTTCAGTCGGTGACCCGCCGGGTCGCACTAGTCAAAGCGGTGCTGAGTGGTGCCCGCGAGGCGGTAGACCCATCAGCCCTGATCTGATCAAGGCGCTCAACGGCAGGGGTCTCCGCCCCGAGAAGGGCACAACAGCAGAGCGACGACCATTCACGCTTGAGGAAGCCAGGATCCTCTGGGAGGCCTGCAGGCGGCAGATTCGCCCCGGTCAGCGCCCATTGGATCGTTGGGGTTTCCCGCTTGGCCTGGCAACGGGTCTGCGGCTTGAGGAGATTGCCGGGCTGCGCAGAGAGGATCTGATGCATCTGAACGGCATCACAGCCTTGAGGGTCCGCCCCCATGAGAATCGACGCCTCAAGAACGAGGCCAGCCCGCGCTATGTCCCTGTGCCTATA
>JALOOQ010000241.1 GCA_025454305.1 Cyanobium sp. Prado107 | reverse complement strand
CCCCAGATGCTGGCGGTGGCCCGGGTGCGCGATCCCGAGGGCCGCATCGAGGCCTGGCACCACGCCGCCGCCGAGGCCACCGGCCTGCCGGCGGCCGGCTTCGATCTGATCACCCTGCAGTTCCTGTGCCACGAGCTGCCGGCTGACGCCACCCGTGCCGTGCTGGCGGAGGCCGCCCGGCTGCTGCGCCCCGGCGGTGTGCTGGCGATGGTCGACCAGGATCCCCAGTCGCCCACGATCCGCTCCATGCCGGCCCCGCTGGCCACCCTGCTGAAGAGCACCGAGCCCTACCTGGCCGACTACTTCGCCCTCGACATGGAGGCCGCCCTGCGGGAGGCCGGCTTCGAGGCCATCCGCCGCGTGGCCTCCGACCACCGCCACCGCGTGCTCGTGGCCCGCCGGTGACCGCTTCGCGCCGCGCCGCCTTCCTCTGCGCGTTTCTCACCCTGCTCAACGACCGGCTGAGCGAAACGCTGATCTTTCCGCTGCTGCCGTTCCTGCTGGCGGGCTTCACCGGCGACGGCCGCGTGCTCGGCCTGCTCACCGGCAGCTATGCCTTCGCCCAGTTCGCCGCCACACCGCTGATCGGCGCCCTCAGCGACCGCTTCGGCCGCCGGCCCGTGATCAGCGTGTGCGTGGCCGGCTCGGTGCTGGGGCTGGGCCTGTTCGCCCTCACCATCGCCACCGACTGGCGGGCGCTGCCCTGGGCCGCCGGTTCGGCCCTGCCGCTGGCCCTGCTGTTCGCGGCGCGTCTGATCGACGGGGTGAGCGGCGGCACCGCCGCCACGGGTGCACGTGAACCTGCCGCTGCTGGTGGCCGTGGCCATCGCCGTGCTCAACCTCACGCTGGTGGTCACCCTGCTGCCGGAAACCCACCCGGTCGAGGCCCGCATCCCGCTGCCGCGCAAACGGGAGCTGCAGCCCTTCACCCAGCTGGCCAGGGTGTTCGCCAACCCCCAGGTGCGGCGGCTGTGCGCGGCCTTCTTCCTGTTCTTCCTGGCCTTCAACGGCTTCGCCGCCGTGCTGATCCTCTACCTCAAGCAGCAGTTCGGCTGGGGGCCGGGGCTGGCGGGTGCCGCCTTCGTGGTGGTGGGGGTGGTGGCCATGGTCGTGCAGGGCGGCCTGATCGGCCCGCTGGTGGCGCGCTTCGGCGAGTGGCGCCTCACCCTGGCGGGGATCGGCTTCGTGATCGGCGGCTGCCTGCTGATCCTGCTGGCCACGGCCGAGACATCCCGCGCCGTGGTGTTCCCCGCCGTGGCGCTCCTGGCGCTGGGCACGGGGCTGGTCACGCCCTGCCTGCGTTCCCAGGTGTCGCGCCGCCTCGACGACAGCGGCCAGGGTGCGGCCCTGGGCAGCCTGCAGGGGCTGCAGAGCCTGGGCAGCTTCATCGGCCCGGCCCTGGCGGGGCTGGCCTACGAGACCCTCGGCCGCACCAGCCCCTTCTGGCTCGGCCTGGGGCTGCTGCTGGGGGTGGTGGCGATCGTGGCCGGCGGCGCCCGGCGCATGGGCGCCGTCAAGCAAACGCGGCACAGGCCCAGCGGCCTTTGATTGCTACGGTTCAGCCATGAGCAAAGCCGCGCCCAAGGTCTCCCCGGAGCTCTACATCAACCGGGAGCTCAGCTGGATCGAGTTCAACTACCGGGTGCTGGCCCAGGCCCTCGACGAGCACACGCCGCTGCTGGAACAGGCCAAGTTCAGCGCCATCTTCAGCAACAACCTCGACGAGTTCTTCATGGTGCGGGTGGCCTCCCTGAAGAGCCAGCTGGAGGCCGGCGTCTCCACTCTCAGCGACGACGGCCTCACCCCCCACCAGCAACTGGAGGCCATCCAGCAGAAACTCAGGCCGCTGCTGGATCTGCAGCAGCAGCACTACCGCCATTCGCTCAAGAGTCAGCTGGCGGAACACGGTGTTCACCTGATCGACTACGCCAACCTCAACGGCGAGCAGCGGCAGTGGGTGGATGACTACTTCCGCAACGCCGTGTTTCCGGTGCTCACGCCGCTGGCGGTGGACCCCTCCCATCCCTTCCCGTACATCAGCAACCTCAGCCTCAACGTGGCGGTGCTGGTGCGCGACCCGGACAGCGGCCGGCAGCAGTTCGCGCGGGTGAAGGTGCCCCAGAAGATCCTGCCGCGCTTCGTGCCCATTCCTCCGAAACTCAGCGGCCGCAGCCCGGAGCCGGTGTTCACGGCGGTGCCCCTGGAGCAGGTGGTGGCCTTCAACCTCAGCCTGCTGTTCCCCGGCATGACCGTGGAGGGGCACTACTTCTTCCGCGTCACCCGCGACGCCGACCTGGAACTGCGGGACCTGGAGGCCGACGACCTGATGGAGGCCCTGGAGGCGGGCCTGCGCAAGCGCCGCCGCGGCGGCGAGGTGGTGCGCCTGGAGGTGGCCGACGAGATGCCGGAGTCGGTGCTGCACCTGCTGATCGAAGGCGCCGACGTGGAAGCCGAGGACGTGTACCGCATCAATGGCCCCCTCGGCCTCGACGACCTCATGGGGCTGCTGAGCATCCGCCTGCCCCGGCTCAAGGACAAGCCCTTCAGCGGCCGCACGCCGCCCGCCCTGGCCCGCACCCAGAAGAGCCAGCTGGAGGACGGCTCGATCAAGCAGGAGGAGTT
>JALOOQ010000131.1 GCA_025454305.1 Cyanobium sp. Prado107 | reverse complement strand
CCGGTGGCAGGTCACCGACAACATCAGCGTGACCCCCGCCTTCTTCTGGATCGAGAACAGCGGTCGGAGCGACACCTACGGCGGCCTGGTGAAGACCACCTTCACCTTCTGACGCCACCACTGCTGAGGCGCCACCACGTCTGGGCCACCCGTGTGATTCCAGATCCGCCGGCCCGAAGCTGGCGTCAGGGTGCCAGACGCTCGATGATCCACTGCCCGTCTTCCCCGCCCCTGCCACCCGGCTGGCGGCGGTAGCGGAAGCGGTCATGCAGACGGTTCTCGCGGCCCTGCCAGAACTCCACCTCCTCAGGCACCACCCGAAAGCCCCCCCAGGCATCCGGCAGAGGCACCTCGCCGTTGGCGAAGCGCCGCCTGATCTCCTCCCACTTCATCTCCAGGATGCGGCGGGAGCTGATCACCGAGCTCTGCTGCGACACCCAGGCCCCCAGCCGGCTGCCGAAGGGCCGGGAGGTGAAATAGGCCAGGGATTCACCAGCGCTGATGCGCTCGGCGGGGCCGAGGATCGCCACCTGACGCTCCAGGCCATACCAGGGGAACAGCAGGCTCACCTGGGGCGTTGCAGCGATCTCCCGGGCCTTGCGGCTGCTGTAGTTGGTGAAGAACACGAACCCCCGCTGGTCGAAGGCCTTGAGCAGCACGGTGCGGGTGCTGGGGCGCTGGCCGTCGCAGGTGCCCAGCACCATGGCGTTGGGCTCCAGCAGCTGAGCCGCGGTGGCCTGCTCGAACCACAGGCGGAACTGCGTCACCGGATCGGCAGCCAGCTCGGCCCGGTGCAGGCCGGCCTGGCGGTACTCGCGGCGCAGTGCCGCCAGATCCACCGCGCCCGGGGCAGTCATGGCGTTTCAGCCCTTGGGGAACCACTCCTCCACTCTCCGCCGCAGTCGCCGTCCGGGCAAGAATGCGGTGTGAGCCTCGCGATCCGCACGCCGCCGCCATGAGCCACCTGCGCGACATCATGCAGAAACTCGGCCAGCGCCACGCCGGCGGCACCCCTCCCGCGCTCGAGATCCCAGCGGCAAGCAGCAGCGAACTGGAGCGCCACCGCGGTGACTACCGCCAGCGGCTGCGGACCTGCACACCGCCGATGCTGCGCTACGAGTGGACCTGGCTGCACCAGCATCTGGAGGATCTGGACCTGTGCAGCACCACCCCGGAGATGCTCCGCGTCACCGGCGGCCGGCAGCACATCGACCTGCTGCTCAGCGAGGCGCGCGCCTACCTGCAGGAGCTGGAGGCGGAGTTCCGGGAGCGAAACCTGGTTCCCGCGCGGGAGCCGCACAGCGTGCTCAGCGGCGAACACGCCTGGGACGTGAGCAACGCCACCATCCGGGCCCAGTGGGGCTTCGATGCCGCCGACGTCTAGCGGGCCCAAGGCCCGGTGAGGAACACGGCACGAGAGATCGTTGCGCCCTCGGCCATCTCTGGTGCTCCTCAGTTCGGCATGGTCACGAACTCCTCGGCCACCGAGGGATGCAGCGCCATGGTGCGGTCGAAATCGGCCTTGGTGGCGCCCATGCCGATGGCGATGGCCGCCATCTGAATGATCTCGGCGGCGTGATCACCCACCATGTGGCAACCCAGCACCCGGTCGCTGGCCGTCTCCACCACCAGCTTGAGCAGCGCCCGCGGCCCGCGGGCCGGCAGGGCCTGGCTCATGGGCCGGAAGCGCGCCCGGTGCACGCGGATCGCCTCGGCGCCATGGCGCGCCACCGCCTGCTCCTCGCTGAGGCCCACCGAGGCCAGCTCGGGCTGGCTGAACACGGCACTGGCCACCAGCTCGTGGTTCACCTGACGGTGGCGCTGGCCGAAGACGCTGTCAGCGAAGGCCCGGCCCTCATCCACTGCCACGGGGGTGAGATTCACCCGATCGGTCACGTCGCCCACGGCGTAGATGGTGGGCACGTTGGTGCGCTGATCGGCATCCACGGGGATGCGATGGCCCTCCACCGCCACGCCGGCAGCCTCCAGGTTGAGGCCCTGTAGGAAAGGGCGGCGGCCCGTGGCCAGCAGCACACCGCCGCAGGGGATCTGCTCGCCGCTCTGGGTGGTGACCGTGTACTCGCCGGGGGCGCACTGACCGGTGATCGCTGCGGGGGAATGGGCGAAGCGGATCTCGATGCCCGCCTCCTCCATCGCCTCCTGCACGGCCAGGCTCGACTCCCGGTCGAAGCCCCTCAGCAGATGATCGCCGCGCACCAACTGGGTCACCTTCACCCCCAGACCATTGAGGATGCAGGCGAACTCGCAGGCGATGAAGCCGGCCCCCACCACCACCACCGCATCGGGCAGCGACTCCAGCAGGAACATGTCGTCGCTCACCCAGCCCAGATCGGCGCCGGGAATGTCGGGCCGGTGAGGACGGCCGCCCACGGCGATCAGGATGCGCTCACCGCGCAGTTCCCGCTCCTCCCCGTCGGTCTGGCTCACCAGCACGGTGCCGGCGTCGGCGAACCGCCCCCAGCCCCGCACCAGCTCCACGCAGGCGCGCTCGAGGAAGCCGATGTGCAGCTGGTTGAGCCGGTCCACCTCGGTGCGCACATGGCGGAGCAGGGTGGCGGGATCGGGCTGCACCGGCGGCACCGGCCAGCCGTAACTGGGGGCATCGGTGAGCAGGTGGGCGTAGGCCGAGCCGTACACCATCAGCTTCTTGGGCACGCAGCCGCGGATCACGCAGGTGCCCCCCACCCGGTCGCCCTCCACGATCGCCACCCGGGCACCGTGGGATGCCGCGCGCTTGGCGGCCGCCAGGCCACCGGAACCGGCGCCCAGCACGATCAGATCGAAGCTCTCGGACATGCAGCTGGGGATTCAGGAGAGGGACGCGGGCAGCTGGGCCCGATCCAGGCGTGCGCCACCGAGCCTGGCACCCGCCAAGCGGGTGTCTCGCAGGTCGCAGCCCCGCAGATCGGCACCGCTGAGATCGGCATCGCCCAGGTCGGCCCCGTAGAGACAGCAGCCGCGCAGATCGGCGTCCCGCAGCTGCACGCCGCGCAGCTGGGCGAAGCTGAGGTCGGCGCGCTGGAAGTCCGCACCGCCGAGGTCGGTGAGCTGGTCGAGTCCGGAGCGGAAGTCGGCTTCCACCAGGCGGGCGTCACACCACCGACTGCCGGCGGCCAGCACCCCGCGCAGGCAGGCGCGGTGCAGCAGGGCCGCTGAGAAATCGGCCTGCTGCAGACGGCAGCCCGACAGATCCGCCTCGTGCCACTGGGATTCCCGGGCCTGCAGGCCGGAGAGATCGGCTCCCCAGAGCAGGGCCTGCTGGAAGCAGCAGCCGTCCACCCGGGCCTGCCGCAGGCTGGCGCGGCCGAAGCGGGCTTCCTTGAAACAGCTCTCCTGCAGCTCGCAGCCGGACAGATCGAGATCCACCCCGTCGAGATCACCGAGGCGCAGGCCCTGGAAACGTCGACGGCCGGCCGCCAGGGCCTGCCGCAGCTCATCGAGGGTGGCGGGCAGCGACTCGATCACCCCTACAGGATGGCAGCCAGGGCATCGAGCTGCTGCCGCCGGGACGCGAGCAGCTGCTTCTCGGCCTGGGCCATCAGCCGGAACACGCCCTTGTCGATCACTTCGTAGAACACCAGGCTGCCCTCCGGCCGGCGCTTCACCACGCCGGCGATGGTGAGCAGCTTCAGGTGCTTGGACACCAGGGCCTGACTGAGGCCGGTGCGCTCCACCACGGCCGTGACGTTGAGCGGCCCCTGGCGCAGGGCATCGAGCACAGCCAGACGGTTGGCTTCGGAGAAGACCTTGAAGTACTCGGCCAGGGCGTCCATGGAGATCGGCAGATGCTGGGGCGGGAGCTGGGGCGTGGCGCGCCCGGGACGCCTGCCATTTTAAGCACCTGTTGATGTCACGGCATCATGATTCCGGCATGCGGTTGACCTCGTGCGGATCGCGGTCGGGCCGGAGACCGGATCGCCCGGCCGAGGGTCACCCCGGTGCCGGCCGGGAGCACCAGCACGAACAGCAGGTCGAAGGACTCGGCAAGTTCCCCGACCATCCGCAGGGAAGGGTCGACAGCCATCGATCGATCGGATCGATCCCCTTCGAGCCAGCCTGGCCCGACTCACCCGTGCGGGTGTTGAAGCGAAGACCGGCAGGAACGGTCGCAGCCGCCATCGCCATCGCCCCGCGGGCGATCCCGGTCTCAAGTGCAGATGGGATCACGATGCTGTTATATCGGTGTATGTTGTTCAGGCCGCTGCACTGCCGCTTCCTCCATGGCCGTTTCCGGTGCGGGGGCCGTCCTGGCTCCTGCCATCCACAGCCCGGCCCGTCCCTGGCCCCGTCCCTGGCAGGAGCAGGAACCCCTGCTCGAGCGCCAGCACGCACGCCTGGAAGCCCTGCTCACCACCCTCCTGCAGGAGCACATCCAGCCCCTGCCGCCGGAGCGGCTGGAGCTGAGCGACCAGGCGGAGCAACTGGCCTGCCGGCGCCTGCTCTGGGACCTCCGCCTGCACCTGCGGCTGGAGGAGCGCTGGCTGGAGCGCTGGGGCGCCCTCTGCCCCGGCCACCGCAGCAACCATCGCGAGGCCGCCCAGGCGGCGATCGCCGGCTTCGTGAGCCGCGCCGGCAGCCGCCGTGGCCGGCTGGCCTGGCTGCAGGAGCTGAACGGCTGGTTCGCGGCCCATCGCCAGGGCCCGGACGCCATGGCCTACGCCCTCGCCCGCCAGCGGTCCCCGGGCCCCACGGCCACCCCCTGACCTGACGACCCCATCCACTCCCCGCGCTGAACCTCCGCCATGACCGCCACTCCCGCCGCCCCCCACCTGCGCGAAGACCTGCTGACGCCGCGCTTCTACACCACCGAGATCGAGAAGGCGGCGCGCACCCCGATCGAGGGGCAGCGGGCCGAGTTCGAGGCCATGCTCGGCGAGATGAAGGCCGACTACAACCGCGACCACTTCGACCGCAAGGCCCCGCTGGACCGGCTCAGGGACCTCTCCCCCGAGGAGAAGGAGGCCTACGAGAGTTATCTGGTGCGCTCCTGCGTGTCGGAGTTCTCCGGCTTCCTGCTGTTCAAGGAACTCTCACGCCGGCTGATCAGGGCCGGTCGGCCGGAGCTGGGCGAGCTGTTCCAGCTGATGGCCCGGGACGAGGCCCGCCATGCCGGCTTCCTCAACCGCGCCCTGGTGGCCGAAGGCATCGAGATCGACCTGCCGAAGCTGAGCACCAAGCGGCCGATCACCTGGTTTCCCCTGAGCTGGGTGCTCTATTCGGTGTATCTCTCCGAGAAGATCGGCTACTGGCGCTACATCCTCATCGACAGGCACCTGAAGGCCAACCCCGACAACAGCTTCGCGCCGCTGTTCGACTTCTTCGAGCCCTGGTGCCAGGACGAGAACCGCCACGGCGACATCTTCAACATGCTGATCCGCTGCTGGCCCGGCCTGCGCCAGGGCCTGCGCGGTCGGCTGCTGAGCCGCTTCTTCCTCTGGAGCGTGTTTCTCACCCACAGCCTCACCGTGTGTGAGCGCGGCAACTTCTACCGGATCCTCGGCATGGATCCCAACCTCTTCGACGCCGAGGTGATGCGCCAGACCAACCGCACGGCGCGCCGCGCCTTCCCGGCCGTGTTCGATCTGGAGACCAGCGCCTTCATCGCCCTGCGGGACCGGATCGTGGACACCTTCCGGGAGCTGAAGCAGGCCTCCGGGCTGCGCAGGCTGGGCCTGCAGCTGCGCTTCGGGACGCTGCTGCTGCGCCAGTTCTGCCAGCCGATGGTGGCCACCGGGGTGGAGCGGGCCGGTACGAGCGATGCGGGCCTCAAGCAGGCGGTGGCATGAGCGGCGCACCATCAGCAACGCCGTCCGCCGGGCCCGGCACGCCGCCGACTTCGTGGGCTGCGGCCGCCAGCTGCAGGTGAAGCCGGACAGCCCCCTGGCCCGCCGCCTGCTGGCCCCCCTGCACCAGCAGTTCCTGGAGGCGGAACGGAAGGGCGACCTGGTGAGCTGCCTGGTGATCCAGTGCCTGATCATCGAGTGCTTCGCCGTGGCCGCCTACCGGCTCTACCTGCCGGTGGCGGATCCCTACGCCAGGCCGATCACCGAGGCGGTGATCGAGGACGAGGCCGAGCATCTCAACTTCGGCGAGCAGTGGCTGCGGCCGCGCTTCGCCGACGTGGCCGCTCAGGTGGAAGCCTGCGCAGCACGGGCCCTGCCGGCGGCCCTGGCCATGCTCACGGCCCTGGCCGCCGACCTGCGCGCGATCGGCATCGATCCCCAGGAGCTGGTGGCGGAATTCGTGGTGGAGTTCCAGGGCTCGCTGGAGAGGATCGGCTACGGCGCGGCGGAGGCGCGGCAACTGGTGACGCGCCTCACGGCCCGAGCCCTCAGCCGAGGCATGACCCTCAGCTGAAGCGGGGCAGCGGGGCCTTCGGCGGCAGGGCCCCGGCCTCGTCATCGAGCCAGGCGGCCGTGAGCCGGGCCTGGCTCTCCGGCATGGCGACCCGGCCCCCGAAGCGCAGCTGCAGCCAGGTGAACACCGACGGCGCGGCGGCGACCACGCCCTCGAGCCCCTCGCCCAGCCCCTCGCCCAGCCCGAGGTCGGCCACGAGGTGCGGCGGCAGGTACCAGATGGCACCGGTGCCACCCTGGCGCTCGCGGCGCTCGCTGATCAGTTCGCGCAGCTGGCCGTCGCCGCTGAGGTCACCGGCGGGCGCCAGCAGCACGTGCAACGGCTGGGCGACATCGGCAGGAGCGGTGTCAGCAGGAGTGGTGTCAGCAGGAGCGGTTTCGGTCGAGGAGCGGGAGGTGGCGAGCGGGGAAGCCTGGGTCATGCACTGCGGGTTGCTACGAATCTGCAACCGTGGAACTGCGGCACAACAGTAGCGTTATAGCGTTTGCAACGTCGCCAGTCCCGCACACGCTGTGACCGTCACCCCCACACCCTCCCTCTCCTCCGGCCCCCACGCCACCCCATCCATCTCCGACCACGCCACCAGCACCGATGCCCAGCTGCGCAGGGGCTTCGGGCCCCGGGTGCGCAAGCTGCACGCGCGCATCGGCAAGGCCCACCACCAGGCCGAGGGCATGACCTTCTCCAGAGCCCTGCTGGCCGGTGAGGCCACCCCCCTGCAGCTGGCGGCGCTGCTGCGGGCCCTGGTGCCGGCCTACCGCTTCATCGAGGAGCAGGCTCCCGCCGCCGCCGCCCAGCTGGGGGCCCGCGAGCTTCCCTGGCAGAGCCTGGCCCGCAGCGCCGCCCTCGAGCACGACGTGGCCACCCTGCAGGCCCTGCCCGCCACACCCGCCTCGGCGGCGGCGGCGGTGTGGCTCGAGCGGCTGCGCGCCCTGGCCCGGCAGGCTCCGCACCGGCTGATGGCCCACGTATACGTGCGCTACGGCGGCGATCTCTCCGGCGGGCAGCAGCTGGCCGAGCAGGCCGCGCAGATCCTCGAGCGCCACGGCCTGCCCAGCCCCAGCTTCTGGCTGTTCGCACGGCCGATCGGCGAGCTCAAGGCGGCCCTGCACGACGGCTTCGAGCAGCTGCAGCTGAGCGAGGCACAGGAAGAGGAGCTGCTGGCCGAGGCCGAGGACGCCTTCCACCTCACCCAGGCGCTGCTGGCCGAGCTCGCCGAGCTGGCCTGAATCCGGCCCCCGCTCTGCCCTTCCGCCTCCCCTCCCTCCAGCGCCCGTCGATGACCGCCACCCTCTCCGCCGGCTCCACCGCCACCACCCTCAGCCCGATCGAGCTGCTGCTCAAGCACGACAGACCCGTTCCCCGCTACACCAGCTACCCCACGGCCGCGGCCTTCACCGACGCCGTGGGGGAACGCCAGCTGCGCACCCAGCTCGGCCAGCCCGGCGAGGAGCCCCTGTCGCTCTATGTGCACGTGCCCTTCTGCCGCCACGCCTGCTGGTACTGCGGCTGCAACCGGGTCACCACCCAGCTGGGCTCG
>JALOOQ010000023.1 GCA_025454305.1 Cyanobium sp. Prado107 | reverse complement strand
CCGAACAGCAGCGGCAGGCGCAGATCCACCAGCATCGGGTAGACCATCAGAAAGGTGAGCGGGATCACCAGCGACGCCAGCCAGCCGGAGGGCAGCAGCGCCCCCCAGATCAGCCCGAGCACCATGGCGCCTGGCACGGCCCACACCAGCCGCTTCTGCAACGCGAACAGCAGCCCCATCAGTCCTGGCTCCGGTTGCGCAGGGAGTTCACCCAGCCCTCCATCGCCTCGGTGGCCACCGGCATCGGCGGCTCGAGGAAATTGATCACGAAGTGGTCGCCCATGTCGGCCACGCCGATCGAGCGGGGACGCACCGCCAGCACATGGGGATTGGGCAGCTTCACGCCGAAGCAGAACACCACCAGGCGCGCATCCTTGATGTCTGGAGCGATCTCGCCGGCATCCAGGTTGCGGGTGTGGGTGTAGTGGTCGAAGTCGCCGATGTAGGACACCAATGGGTGAGCCTTGATCATCGTCTTGAGAGCCTCGATCACCTCCTGGGCGCTCTGGTAGGTGGTTTCGCGCTTGTCGAGCTCCAGCTCGTACACCGGATACTTCTCCAGCAGGACGGTCTGCTTCATGGCGCTGGCAGGGGAGTGACACCGGGCGCCGACAGACGCCACGACCTCAATGCTACATAACGGTAAAGTTGTAGGCGCAAGGCCGTAGACGCAAGCCTGGAGGCGCAAGACAGAGGATGGCCATGGCGGCGGTCCCGGCCCCTTCGCCACGCACCCCGGGGAGAGGGGACGCTTCAGGAGCCCTGCTGTTGCCCTCAGGCGGCCTCCACCGCCCCATGCAGCGCAGCCACCGTGGCCGCGCCAGCCACCAGCCGGGCGTCATCCCCGGCCTGCAGCGGCACGACCAGGGCCAGCGGCAGCTCGGCACGGGGTCTGGGCTCCAGCCCGGCCAGGTCGAACTGGGCTGAGCCTGGGGGCAGCGCCTCCGTGCCGGCCGGCACCAGCTCTTCGCTGCGGTTGACAAGCTCCCAGCTGCCGCCGGCCCCGTCGCGCAGCAGCAGCGGGCGCCGATGATCCAGGGGGTGCTGGCGCGAGCGGTCGGTGAGGCGCAGCCGCAGGCCGCGGGGATAGCTGGGATCCGCCTGCTCCAGCAGGGTGAGCGACCAGGGCTGGCCGTTCTGGTCCTGCAGCGTCCAGCGCTGGGGCTCCAGCGCCAGGCCGACGGACGGAGCGATCAGCAGCACCAGCCCGATCGCCACGGCGAAGGCGGCGCCGGGCGCGAACCACTTGCCGGCCGACCGTGCCTGGCCTCGGCTGCGCCTCATGAGCGTGCCGCCTCCCACAGCCAGTCCTGATGGGTCCGCGCCACGCAGCGCCGCGGCGGAGCGGAAGCCGGCCGGGAGGGCCCATCCGGGCAGCCGCCGGCAGCGGTGTTGCGGCACTGGCCGCAGCGCTCGAAGGCCGGCAGGTGCCGCGCTTCGCTGGCCTCGGCCAGGTCGCTCAGGACGGCGCGCAGATCCTCCCGATCCACACCGGCCAGCAGCTGCGCGCAGCACCGCAACCGGGCCCGTTCCTGCTCCAGGGCCTGGGCACAGGCTGCCGGCAGGGACTCCGCCGAGGGGATCGCTCCTGCCCAGGGATTCTCCGGAATCGGCAGACCGTGACTGATGAACAAGCGCCAGAGCTGGTGAATCCGCCGCCGCTCGGCATCGCGGATGCGGGAGAACGGGCGCACCTCACCGTGCCGCCGGATCACCTGATCGCAGCTCGCCCAGCCCTGGTAAGCCAAGTCGAGGGCGCATTGGAGGGCCTCCAGCTCGCGGGGCATCAGTGGAGACATGGCAGGCGGCTCAGCGACGAGAACGGAAAGGAGAGAAGAGGAGGGGAGGACGAGACCCGGGTGTGGCAGTGACACCTCACGTGATCACGATACCGTTATTACCCCAGGATGTGAGGGCCGTGCCCGCCGGCGGCAGGCACGGGGCCGCCGGTCCCACGATGGCTGCACGGAACTCTCAGCGGCGATGAAGGTGATCGTGGATCTGTGCGTGGTGCCGATCGGCGTCGGCGTGCATCTGGCCCCCTACATCGCCACCTGCGAGAGGGTGCTCAGCGAGGCCGGCCTGAAGTTCCAGCTGCACCCGAACGGCACCGCCATCGAAGGGGAGTGGGGCCCGGTGTTCGCCGCCATCGAGGCCTGCCACCGGGCGGTGCACGCCATGGGCTGCCCGCGCCTCTACACCACGGTGAAGATCAACACCCGCACCGACAGGGAGCAGACCATGGAGGACAAGGTGGCCAGCGTGCAGGCCCTGCTCTGATGACGACCCACGGACCGCAACCGGCCGATGTCCTGCGCTTCTGGTTCGAGGAGGCCAGTCCGCATCAGTGGTTCGCCAAGGATCCGGCATTCGACGCCCTGGTGCGGGATCGCTTCCTCGGGCTCACACGAGCGGCGATCGCCGGGGAACTCAGCCCCTGGGGCGAGGACCCCGAGCGTGGCCTGGCGCTGGTACTGCTCCTGGATCAGTTCCCCCGGCAGATCTGGCGCGACACGGCCCGGGCCTTCGCCGGCGACGCCCAGGCCCTGGCCCTCAGCCGAAAGGGCGTGGCCAACGGCTGGGTGGCGGCGGAACGCGAAGCGGAACGGCGCCAGTTCTGGCTGATGCCGCAGATGCACAGCGAAGAGCTGGCGGTGCAGGAGGCGGCCCTGCCGTTGTTCGAGCGCTTCACCGATCAACGCACGGTGGACTTCGCCCGCCGCCACCGTGACATCATCGCCCGTTTCGGCCGCTTTCCGCACCGCAATGCCCTCCTGGGCCGGACGTCGACTCCGGAGGAACTGGCCTTTCTGCAGACCCCTGGCTCCGGCTTCTGATCGATCCCGTCCGCCCGGCTGAACGGGACCGGGGTATGGTCCCGCCACCAAGGGGGGTCGGAGGTGCTGGAGCGGTTCACCCTGCTGTTTCCCCTGTGGACCGTGGTGGGGGTGGTGCTGGCGCTGCCCTTCCCCTGGCTGTTCACCTGGCTGCAGGGCCCCCTGATCGTGCTGGCGCTGGCGCTGGTGATGCTCGGCATGGGCCTGGAGCTGCGGGCAGACGATTTCCGTCGGGTGCTGCTGCGTCCCCGGCCGGCCGCGCTCGGGGTGTTCGCCCAGTTCGCCGTGATGCCGGCCCTGGCGGCGCTGGTGGCCTGGGGCCTGCGGTTGGAGCCGCCCCTGGCGGTGGGCCTGATCCTGGTGGGCTGCTGCCCCGGCGGCACGGCCAGCAACGTGGTGAGCCTGATCGCCCGGGGCGATGTGGCGCTGTCGGTGGTGATGACCACAGCCAGCACCCTGGCGGCGGTGCTGCTCACCCCGGCGCTCACGGGCCTGCTGGCCGGCCGCTACGTGCCCGTGGACGGCTGGAGACTGCTGCTGGACGTGCTGCAGGTGGTGCTGCTGCCGGTGGCCACGGGAGTGGTCCTCAAGCGGTGGGCACCCCGCCTGGCCCGCACGATCGCGCCCGTGATGCCGCCTCTCGCGGTGCTGGCGATCGTGCTGATCGTGGCCAGCATCGTCGGCAGCCAGCGCCAGGGCCTGCTGGAGCAGGGTCCCCTGCTGCTGCTGGCGGCCCTGCTGCTGCACGGCATCGGCTTCCTGCTCGGCTGGCTGATCCCCTTGGCAGCGGGCCAGCCGGCCGTGGTGCGGCGCACGATCAGCATCGAGGTGGGCATGCAGAACTCCGGGCTGGCGGTGGTGCTGGCCCGCTCCGGCTTTGCCGCCGCCCCGCTCACGGCCCTGCCCGGTGCCGTCTCGGCGGTGGTGCACGCGGTGCTGGGAAGCCTGCTGGCCAGCTGGTGGCGGCGGCGCGGAGTGGCGGGAACCTCGGGCGCCCAGGCCGTTCCTCAGGGCCGTCCTTCCTGATCGACCACCAGCAGCAGACCGCCCACGATCGCCAGGTTCTTGAGCAGCTGGATCCGCTCGGCGGCATCGGCCACGTCGCCGTGGAAGATCACGCTGGTGGGCACCAGGAACACCAGCAGCAGCACCGCCCCCAGACGGGCCTTCCAGCCGCTGATCACCAGGGCGGAACCC
This sequence comes from Cyanobium sp. Prado107, assembly GCA_025454305.1. Lineage (GTDB taxonomy): Bacteria > Cyanobacteriota > Cyanobacteriia > PCC-6307 > Cyanobiaceae > NIES-981. The sequence goes on along the minus strand of JALOOQ010000023.1, from coordinate 13,931 downwards.
ACCGCCATCAGCGCCATGGCCATCACCAGCAGCACCGGGGCCAGCGGCAGGCCCCTGGCGGCGATGGCGCCGGCCGGTCCGTCAAAGCCCGTGAGCTTGCCGAACAGCGAGTGGAGGAACACCAGGCACAGCAGCACCCGGGCGATCCGGTTCAGCAGGGAAGGGCGCGTGGTCCGCTCGGGCATGGTGCAAGCCGTCCATCAGGCCCAGTCTGGCTCCGGCGCGGAGGGGCAATCCCAGGACTGTCCATGAGGGTGCTGTAGGGTTGAGGGGATTCAGCGATCAGTCTTCAGCGGGTTTCTCCCCAGCGCGGTGAGTTCCTCGGGATTTCTCCACCAGGCCAGCGACTTTCTTCAGGGCTTTCGACGAATCAGGTTCATAGTTTCATTTCATTCATGACCATTTACGTGGGCAACCTCTCCTTCGACGCCGAAGTGGAGGACCTCCAGCACCTGTTCGCCGAGTACGGCGAGGTTCGCAAGTGCACCCTGCCCCTCGATCGTGAAACCGGGCGCAAGCGCGGTTTCGCCTTTGTCGAGATGGCCAGCGCCAGCGAGGAAACCAAGGCCATCGACGATCTTCAGGACGTCGAGTGGATGGGCCGCAACATCCGCGTCAACAAGGCCGAGCCCCGCCCCGCCCCCTCCGGTGGCGGCGGTGGTGGCGGCCGTTCGCGCTGGTGACACCACCCCTCGGGTGACATCCGACAGCCGCCCGAAAGGGCGGCTTTTTGCTGCCGTGATGCGCCGCTCCGCACCGGAACGTTCCGGGCTGTTGTTTTCCACACTCCCCCGGGACGCCACGACGCCCGTCGCGGCTCTCCGGCAGGGTTCCGACCGCACCTCTCCAGCGGGGCGGGATGCACGTCCCGCCACCAGCACCGATCCCGGCATGGGACCTGGCCGGGTCAGGACAGGATCGGCTCCAGGGCAGTCGACCTGGGCCTCGCCGGGCTGGGGCCGGTAGCGAGGGCCACGGCACCGGCGCCCCTGCCGGAGAGGGGCATCGCTCCCCTTCCATGACCCGGCTTGGCGGCAGGGGCCGCGACGGGTCTGAACGGGCTGGGGAAAACCTGCGGAAAACATCGCGGCACGGCGGCGGAACGCGGTTGCCGGCCGCAGGCCGCGCCCTACGGGGCGATGCTGTGGCCAGCCACCGCCACGCCGATGAGCAGGGCCCTCTACATCAGCACCACCGAGGCGGGCAGCGGCAAGGCGCTGGTGGCCCTGGGCCTCATCCACGAACTGCTGCGGCGCACCGACCGGGTGCGGTTCTTCCGGCCGGTGGTCCACGACACACCCGATGAGGACATCGAGCTGATCGTGCGCAGCTTCGATCTGCCGCAGAGGCCTGAGGACTCCTTCGGTCTGTCGACGGCGGCGATGAACGACCTGATCGCCGCCAACCGCATCAACGACGGCCTGGAGCAGATCATCAGCCGCTACGAGGCGCTGTCCGGTGATGACGGCTTCATGCTCTGCGAAAGCTCCGATTACCTCGGTGAGGGTTCCGCCTTCGAGTTCAATCTCAACCAGGAGATCGCCCGCAATCTGGGCTGCCCGATCCTGATCCTCGGCAACGCCCATCGGCGCGACAGCGACGATGCCCTGCGCCCGGTGCGGCTGGCGGTGGAAACCTACCGGCGCCATGGCTGCCGGATCGTCGGCATCGTGCTCAACAAGGCCGATCCCGACCGGGCCGCCGCCCTGCGCCAGGAGCTGGAACGGGAGTTCGGGGGCAGCGACTGGGTGCTCAGCGTGATCCCCTTCGATCGCCGTCTGATCAGTCCCCGCGTGCTCGACATCGCCCATCATCTGGAGGCGGAGGTGCTCTACGGGCACGCCTCGCTGGAGCGGCTGGCCCTGCATCAGATGGTGGCCGCGATGCAGATGCAGCACGCCCTCGACTGGCTGCGGGAGGGCAGCCTGGTGGTCACGCCGGGGGACCGGGGCGACGTGATCATGGGCATGCTCCAGGCCCATGAGTCGCGCAACTATCCCAATCTCTCCGGAATCCTGCTCTCGGGCATGAAGCCGGAACCGGCGATCGATCGGCTCATCCAGGGACTCCTCGAGCCGTTGCCCATCCTGGCGGTGCCCACCGACACCTTCACCACGGTCTCACGCCTGCGGGACATCCACATCAGCCTCAGGCCCGATGACCGCGAGAAGATCCGCCTGAGCATCGAAACCTTCGAGCGCCATGGCCATGGGGAGCGCCTGCTGCGGGCGGTGAACCTGGCCCCGCCACCGGAGCCGACGGCGCGGATGTTCAACCACAACCTCACCCTGCGGGCCCGCGGTGCGCCACAGCGGATCGTGCTGCCGGAAAGCCTGGAGCCCCGCATCCTGCGGGCGGCGGCGCGGGTGCAGGCCCAGGGGCTGGCCCGCCTGATCCTGCTCGGGGAGCGTTCCGCCATCGAACAGATGCTGCGGCGGGAGGCCATCGATCTCGACCTCGATGCCCTCAGCGTGATCAGTCCCCAGGAGAGCGAGCGGATGGAGCATTACATCGACACCTACCTGACCTGCCGCCGGCACAAGGGAGTCACGCGCGACATCGCCCACGATCACCTGCTGGACGGCACCACCTTCGCCACGATGATGGTGCTGTGCGGTGATGCCGACGGCATGGTGTCCGGCGCCATCCACACCACCCAGCACACCATCCGTCCCGCGCTGCAGCTGATCCGCACCCGGCCGGGGGTGTCGCTGATCTCCTCGGTGTTCGTGATGCTGCTGGACGACCGGGTGGTGATCTACGGCGACTGCGCGGTCAATCCACGGCCCGACGCCGGACAGCTGGCGCAGATCGCGCTCAGCTCAGCTCGCACCGCCCAGGACCTGGGCCTGGAGCCGCGCGTGGCGATGCTCTCCTATTCCTCCGGTGATTCCGGGCAGGGCGAGGAGGTGGAGAAGGTGCGGCAGGCCACCGCCCTGGCACGGGAGGCCTGGCCCGGCCTGCTGATCGAGGGGCCGATCCAGTACGACGCCGCCGTGAGCGCGGACGTGGCGCTGCAGAAACTGCCGGGGTCGGCCGTGGGCGGCAGGGCCACGGTGCTGGTGTTCCCGGATCTGAACACCGGCAACAACACCTACAAGGCCGTGCAGCGCGAAACGGGCGCTATCGCGATCGGTCCGATCCTGCAGGGGCTGAAGAAACCGGTGAACGACCTCAGCCGCGGCTGCAGCGTGGAGGACATCGTCAGCACCATCATGATCACCGCCATCCAGGCCCAGGGCGTCAGCGCGGCCGCTGACAGCGGCTGATCTCCCGGTAGGGACGTTCGGCCCGGGAATCGACGCTGAACCAGGTCCAGGCGGCGATGGGCCGGCCGTTCTCGAGGGCCACGGGCCACTCGATGCGGCGGCGGTTGTAGGTGAGCCCCACGCAGGTCATCGCCTCGTCGTCCGCCATCAGTGACCACAGCAGGCGCAAGCGGTCGTGGCGGTAGTCCACGGGCGCCTGGGTGGGGGGACGGTCGGGCAGATGCCCCGGCTCCAGTCGCACGTCGCAGCGGTTGCTCCAGCTCAGATAGGTCCCGTCCTCGGTGGGGTAGAACCAGCAGGCTTCGTTGGCCACGTCCCGCAGGGGAACGCGATCGAGGCAGCGGATCGCCTCCGCCTGCCTGCAAGCGCCCGCCTCAGCGCCGCCGCGCCAGCGCAGTTCATAGACGCCGAGGTGCAGGGAGTCCACACCGATGGCCGGCACGAGGGCGTCGCAGAACGGCCCCTCCGAGACACCCGCCGAATCGATCAGCGCATCGAGCGAACCGCTCCAGTCCTGCGGCACGCGGAACATGCGCAGGCGCTCCGCCGCCGAGATGCTGCGGGCCTGCAGCTGGGTCAGCTCCTCCCAGCCGGCCGGCTCGAGGGGCAGCTCACCGGCAGGGGCGAGAACGAAACAGGGGGAATGGAGCGCGTCCATGGCGAGTGCTCAGCGTGTCCGTGGCAAGTCCGTGGCGGCAATCCGGCAGAGCCGGAGGGGAGCCCGGGTGAGGGCGGAAGCGCCTGCACCGGTCTGGAAATCAGGCGCCCTGCAAGGAACGGGCCGGACCACCGAATCAATGTAAAGGAATATGTAGGACGAAGTCCGTCACCACCAGCGCCCCCATCACCACGGCGCCACCACCCGACCGCCCCCAGCAGGATGACCGGCAGCAGGATGATCCTGAAGGCGTTCCGGATCCATGGCTCCTCACCGTCCCCGGTTCGCTCGTCTCAGGGAAGACGCCAGGGCCGCGGCACTCCTCCGCGGTGCCACGGCAGCGGCACTTCTCCAGGGAGCGGTGCTCGTCTGTGTGGCGAGCGCTGCGCGGGCCGAGTCCGCCACCGTGATGCACGGCTTCTGCTTCCGCTCCCCCCTGCCCCTCTCCGCACCTCGGACGGTGGGCCTCGATGCCCTGCTGGTGGCCCACCCGCCTGAGGCGACAGGCGGAGAGGAGCGCTTCAGCCTCACGGCCGTGCGCTTTCCGCCGGAGGTCACCGACACCAAGGCCGGCATGACGCCGGCGGAGTTGCGGGAGTACGTGACGGTCACCTTCCTGGCCGGCCAGCGCCAGGACGGCACGCCCGTGCAGAGGCAGATCCTGGGCCGACCGGTGCAGGGGGAGACCTTCACCACCCCGGTCCCTGCCCCCTCCCTGGGGGAGGTGTTCGTGCTGCGCCGCAGCGACGGCGACTCGGTGGTGCTGGGGTTCAAGCTGCGGCAGGACTGGGCGGAGCAGGGCCGTCAGCTGATCACCGCCATCACCACCAGCCTGCGGGAAGGGGAGGCGTCGTGCGCCACGGCCGGCCCCGGCCAGGCCTGAGCCAGGGGCAGGGCGTGGCGAAGGAGCGCCGCAACGCCTCGGCGCACTCGGCCTCGGAGCGCACCCGGGTCGCGGGTACGCCGAACCCCCTGGTCAGCCCGGTCCAGTCGATCTCCGGCCGGGTGGACCCACAGCCGCCTCCACCGCCGCCAGGCTGGCCGCCGCCATCTCCCCTGCAGACCGCACCGTTCGCGTCCAGCCCACACATCCCGCCAGAGCGGGGATGTCCGTGCGCAGGGAAGGGTCGAAGGCGAGGTGGGGGGTGGCGTGCTCGCCGATCCAGTTCACAACCGGGGGGTACGCGCGGCGGGCGTTGTGCAGGTCGGCGATGCCGTTGGCCAGACCGGGCCCCAGATGCAGCAGCGTCGCGGCCGGCTTCCCGGTCAGGCGGGCCCAGCCATCGGCGGCGCCGGTGCAGACGCCTTCGAACAGACCGAGCACCACCCGCAGTGCGGGAGTGTGGTCGATGGCCATCACGATCGGCATCTCGGTGGCGCCCGGGTTGGCGAAGCACACCTCCATGCCGGCGTGCACTGCCGTCTGCACCAGGCTGAAGGCACCGGTCCTGCCAGAGTCCATGGTCGTCACGCAGGGGATGCATGGCCGGCCCCGGAGGGATGGCTCCAGCCGACCCTATGCAGCCTCAGGGACTTCGCCCAGCAGATGCGACCAGCGGATGATCACACGGCGATGCGGAGCACGTTCCACGTTCCCTGGGCGCTCTGGTTCGGTCCGGGAGTGCCGGCGGTTCTGGCCCTGCTCGCCGGGGCCTGTTTCACAGGTCACGAACCGGCCGTGGTGGCGTCGATCGGAGATGGCGACACGATCCAGGTGCGGAGCGGCGGCGCCCTGACCAGGGTGAGGCTGGCCTGCATCGATGCCCCCGAGATGGCCCAGCGCCCCCACGGTGCGCAGGCCCGCAGGGCCCTGCAGGAACGCCTGCAGCCGGGGAGCCGCGTTCGGCTGGAGGCGAAGACCACGGACCGCCACGGGCGCCTGGTGGCGGAGGTGTTCGCCGCAGGCAACGTCAACCTTGCGCTGGTGGCCAATGGACAGGCGTTCGCCTTCCGCCGCTATCTCAACCAGTGCGACGGCCAGGCCTATCGCGACGCCGAAACGCGCGCCCGACGTGATCGCCTCGGCGTCTGGCGGGTGCCGGGAGGCATCACCAGACCCTGGAACTTCCGCAGGGATGAGAACCCCGCATCAGCCGCGGGCAAGAGCAGCAGGGGCACGGATTGATGGACATGGGTCAGCACGGAGCGGCTCGGATTGATGAGACCCGATGGCGTGAAAACCCACCATTGACGCTGTTGGAGCAAGCGTTACCTTCTGCTTGTTGCTCATCAATCCCATGCTCACCGGCGCGGAACTGCTTGCCAAGGTCAAGGAACTCGGCGATGCCACCAAGTCTGAACTCGTGCGCGAGTGCGGCTACGTGAGCACCAAGAAGGATGGCAGTGAACGTCTGAACTTCACCGCCTTCTATGAGGCACTGCTCGAGGCCAAGGGCGTGAGCCTTGGTGAAACGGGGCAGGGCCGCGGCAAGGGCGGCCGCAAACTCAGCTTCGTCACCAAGGTGCAGTTCAACGGCAACCTGCTGGTGGGCAAGGCCTACACCGCCCAGCTCGGGCTGCAACCTGGTGATGAGTTCGAAATCAAGCTGGGCCGCAAGCAGATCAAGCTGATCCCGATCGGGGGCTCCGACGAGGACGAGTGATCAACGGGCCCGGCGACCCACTCTCAGCGCCGCTGCTGGGCGGGGATGCCGTTGTGGGCACCACCCTGCTGCTCACAGTGGGCGTGCGCGGCGCCGCTGCCGAGCGTCAGCCCCATCAGCAGGGCGGTGACCACTCCGGAAAGCAGGTGGGGCATGGGGTTTTCGCGTGCCACCCGATTGTGCTCGGGGCGAACCGGCGGAGCATCCCTCCTGTCACGGGTCGCTGGCACCGGAGCACGGCAGCACCGGCTGCGGACTGGGCCGCATCGGCTCACCAGCCAGGCAGCAGCATCGCCAGGCCCCAGCGGCCGAGGATGGCCAGGCCCATGGAGCCACTCCCGCCCGCCCCCAGCGCCCAGGCCGCCAGCTCACTGGCGCCGCCGATGCGCTCGCTGCCGACATACACCTGGGGCGTGGAGGCCACCCCCCGGGAGGCCTTGAACCGCTCGGCCTCCTCCTGGCTGGTGAGCCGGTGGTCAGAGATGCACCGGCTGGGGAAGGGTCGCGGGGGCCGATTGAGGATCTGGGGGGCGGGCTGGCATCCGGGGCTGAAAGCGGTCTGCTCTCACGATGCACTCTCCACTGCACGGGAGAGTCAAGCGCCGGGGTCAACGCTCCCTACGCCAGCCCCACCCTCAGAACAGTCAGCCCGCCCTCAGAACAGCCAGCCGGGACGCAGCAGCAGCACCAGGGCCAGCAGCACCATCACGCCACCGCTGATGCCCTTGAGGATGCGCCCGCCGCGCTCGGTGAGCTTGTTGCTGCTCAGGGCCCACACCGCCAACCCCACCATCAGCGCATCGTCGGCGATGTAGCCCGCGATGTAGAGCCCCAGGTAGCCGTAGTGGGCCAGCGGCGGCAGGTTCTGCTGGCTGAGCACGGCGGTGTAGATGGCCGGCAGGCCGGCGGTGCAGAGCAGTTCCACCAGGTTCACCAGCACCGCCAGCAGCGTCACCCCGACCAGGGCCGGCAGCAGCGAGCGGCTCTGGATCACCCGGCGCATGCGCGCATAGAGGCCCGGCTTGGCGGACTCCGGAATCGCGAAGGTGTAGGTGGCAGGGGCAGTGGCCGCCTCGCGCAGGTTCACCACCCCCACCGTGATCGCCAGCGCCGCCAGCACCAGCCGCAGCGGCGTGCTCAGCCCCAGCACCAGGAACACGTTCAGCCAGGCGGCCATGAACAGGAAATACACAGCCCCGCTCACGAGCACGAAGATGCCCGCCACCAGCGCCATGCGGCGCCGGTCGCGCCAGTGCACCATCAGCGACAGCAGGAACAGCAGCACCCACATGGCGCAGGGGTTGAAGCCGTCCAGCAGCCCCAGCGCCAGGGTGAACAGGGGCAGCCCCAGACGTGTGGCGCTGAGCGTGCCCAGCGGTCCGGCGCGCACCTCCCCCGGGAGGACGGTGCGCCGCTCCACCAGGGCCAGCAGCTCCTGGCCCCGGCCGGCCGGGTTGTCGAAGCCCACCAGCAGCTCGTCCCCCAGCACGAAGCTGGGCACCCCGGGCGCCTGGACACCGGCCTGGCGGGAGAGCTCCAACAGTTCCTGACGGGCGCCTGCGTCGGCGTCCACCCAGCGCAGGCGCACCTGCAGCTCCGGGTGCCGGCGCTCCAGCTCCGGCAGGAAGGCCTTGGCGTGGTCGCAGTGGGGGCAGCCCTGGCGCACGAACACATGCAGCACCAGCGGCGGCTGGGCCGAACCCGGCTGCACCTGGGCCAGCGCCAGGGCGGGGGCCAGCAGAGCCAGCAGAGCCGCCAGGACGAGGGCCGGCATGGCCGCCAGGAGGCCGCTCAGCAGAGGCGCGGCACGCCGCGGACGTTGCCAGCCCATGGCCCGCTTCAGACCTGGCGGTCCCCTGCCGGCCAGGGCGCCGGGGCGGGGCCGGGCTCCAGGGCAGGGCGCTCGACGCTGCCGCGGTTCAGCTCGCGCTCGAGCATGCGCACCCGCATCTCGCGCAGGCAGAACTTGCAGCCGCCGGTGGTCTGGAGATGCTTCTCGGGCGTGATCGAGATCTCCTTCACCGGGTGCAGCCGGCAGCGGATCTTGATGGGCGTCTTGAAGCTCTTGTAGACGATCCCGGAGTAGTCGTACTTCTCGCCGAACCGCTCGCGAGCGCGGCGCAGGAACTCATCCTTGCCGATCGGACTGCCCATTGGCGGAGGCTAGGGGGAACCGCGTCGCCGGACTGCCGGTGTCAAGGACTGTCACGAACACCGGGCGGGCAGCCGGAGCGGATGGGGCAGCCTGGTGGTGTCCACGACCTCCCGGACGCACGCGACTCGATGACCCCAGAACCTCCCCGGCGGCCCGCCTGGCTGAACTGGCTGTTCCTGGTGATCTTCCTGTGGAGCAGCTGGCAGCTGGCGGGCCTCTGGTTCCAGCGCCTGGGGGGCTGATCAGGGGTAGCGGTTTGGCACGAAGAACTGCTCCCAGCGCGGCGGCCGCTCCAGGTTGGGGTGTTTCGGGCGCGGGGGCAGCTCGATCGCCGGCGGCGTCATGTCGGTGTAGGGCACCTTGCTGAGCAGGTGGGAGATGCAGTTCAGCCGGGCCCGGCGCTTGTCATCGGCCTCCACCGTGAACCAGGGCGCCTCGGGAATGTTGGTGTGGGAGAACATGTCGTCCTTGGCCTTGGAGAACTCCGCCCACTTCTCCCTGGCCTGCAGGTCCATCGGGCTCAGCTTCCAGCGCCGGGTGGGGTCTTCCGTGCGCGACTGGAAGCGGGCCTCCTGCTCCTGATCGCTCACCGAGAACCAGTACTTGAGCAGCGTGATGCCGGAGCGCACGAGCATGCGCTCGAACTCGGGACAGCTCTGCATGAACTCCTCCACCTGCTCGGGGGTGCAGAAGCCCATCACCCGCTCCACGCCGGCGCGGTTGTACCAGCTGCGGTCGAAGATCACGATCTCGCCGGCGCTGGGGAAGTGTTCCACATAGCGCTGGAAGTACCACTGGGTCTTCTGCTGATCACTGGGGGTGCCCAGGGCCACCACCCGGCAGCCGCGAGGGTTGAGCGGCTCGGTGAACCGCTTGATGGTTCCGCCCTTGCCGGCGGCATCACGGCCCTCGAACAGCACCAGCAGGCGATAGCCGGTGGCCTTGATCCAGTACTGCATCTTCACCAGCTCCACCTGAAGCCGGGTGAGTTCCTTCTCGTAGAACTTGCGGTCGAGCTTGCTGAACCCACCGTCCTCAGCCGGTGAATAGCCGTCACCGTTGCCGTTGTCGCCCTTCATGTCATCGAGCAGGGCGGAGGGGTAGTAGCGGTCGCTGAGGGGCCCGTAGCGGGGCACCACCCGCTCCAGGGTCTGGCCCTCGCCGTCCTTGCCGGTCTTGCTGCGCTTGCCCTTGTGCTTGTCGTTGCCCTTGCTCTTGTTCTTGATCTTGATCCTGCCCTCCGACGCGCTGACGGACACGCCGGGGGCCTGCTCCGAGGTCCTCAGCTTGAGCTTGGTCTTCCTCTTGGAGTCGCTTTTGCCCATGGCGGTGACGCGGGATGGGGGTGATCAGGGCAGCCGGGGGCGCCTGGGACGGGGGAGCAGACAGCGCACCAGCCGCACGATGCCGCCCACCAGCAGCACCAGGGCCAGCAGTGCCACCAGAACCACCAGCGCGACGGCCAGCAGCTGCAGCAGCCCCACCACCACACCCTGCAGACCGGCGATCAACTTGGCAATGGATGTGCTGAGAAGCAGAAACGCATCCAGGCGTTCCGGCAACTGCATCAGCCCCACCAGCATCGCCGAGCCCAGGGCCACGTAGAGCACACCGGTCCAGAACAGCCGCCAGCGGGAGATGCGTCGCCGCCGTGCGGCTGCCGGCCGGTCCGCCGATCCGGTGTGGGGAAGCTGGAGGGATCGGCGCCGGGTGCTGGTCATGCCTCCAGCACATGGCCGGCGCCACGCATCCAGCGCTCGAACTCCATCAGCACCAGTTCGTTGGGGCAGTCGATCAGGGTGAGATTGCCCACCGTGCAGTCGCCCTGGCCGCCATGGTGAAGGGAGAGGTGAAAGTCCTCGCCGCTCAGGCCGCACACCTCGGGATCGCTGCGCACCACCACATCGAGGGCGGCGCCGAGGCGAGCCACGCGGATGCGCAGTTCGGACCAGGTCATCAGTGACATAAAAACTAGTCTGTGTGCGCAACTGCGCACGTCAAGCGGCCGTCAGGGTTCCCCGGCGGCCGTCAGGGGTTTCCCGGTTGAGCGCCGTCACCAGGGGGGACCGAGGGTTGCCGGGAAGACGGCTGCGGTGTGGCGCCCGCCGCTCCGGGCGTCTCACGTTGTCCGGACGTCTCACGCTGTCCGGAGGTCTGCCGCTGAGGGGCCGGCTCAGGCAGGAGAGCGCCGAGGGTGGCGGCCAGGGCGAGGGCAACAGCGCCCCCCACCGGGGCCGCCAGCCGCCGCCGCAGCGGCACCCGCTCCATCACCTCCCGGGGATTCAGAGGCTGGGGTTCCGGCAGATCGAGCTTCACCTGCAGCCGGGGATCGAGCCGCAGCTGATCGAGCACCCGCACCAGATCGGCGAGTTCGGCGTCGTCCAGGTGCAGATCCAGGGAGGGCGTGTCCGGCTGGCTGCTGCGCAGCTGGAGGCTGTGCCCCCCCTCCGCGCGGGGCGCGATGCTCACCGGCATCTCGCCGCCGCCGAAGGGGCGGGCCACCCCGCTGATCAGATGCCGGGCGTAGGGAAGCACCACAGCCATCAGCGCCAGCAGGTGCTCGCGGCGGCCCTCCAGCTCGGGACGGCCGGGCCAGCTCAGGCTCCAGCCGGTGATGATCCCCAGGGCATCCTGCGCCTGGCCGCTGGACAGATCGGGCAGACCCTCCACCTGCAGCCGGCAGCTCACCTGGTCGTAGCGGAGCGTCTGTTTCATCGGCTTCAAACCACGGGGTCGTGCAGGCTGGCGCGCAGGCGCTCGTAGCCGCCGGTGCCGGCGCCGAGGGCCAGGGACTGGATCAGCTGACGCCGCTGCCGGGCGCCGCGCTGGGGGTCGAGCAGCGTCTGCACGCCCACCCGGCGAGGATTCATGCGCTCCCGCACCAGGTCGGCCAGCCGCCCCTCGAACAGCTCCCAGCGCCGCTGCCGCACCGCCTCGGGCTCGTTGGTGGCCAGCAGCGCCCGCAGCAGCGGATAGAGCCGGTCCGCCAGGGCGCAGAGGATGCGCATCAGGGCATCGGTTTCAGCCGGATCGAGCCGGCCGCGGCGGGTGGCGCGGCGCAGGGGGTTGTGGCAACGGCGCTTCCAGAGCTCCACCCGGTTGGGGAAGAGCCCGGAGAAGCCCATCTGCTGGCTCATCCACACCATGGCCTCACCGCCGTTGAGGTCGAGGGCCTCGGCGCTGAGCAGCAGCAGATCGAGCCGTTCCAGTCCCCGCCGCGACAGCGGCGTGGACGGGGGCTCGGGGGAGGAGTCGGGCATGGCTGCGATGATGCCAGCCTGCGCCTCCCACCGTCACCTGCATGCGCGAGCCTCTGGATCCGGCCACCCCTCTGGATCCGGCCAACCCCGGGGATCCGGCCAAGCCGGTGGACCTGCGGCGGCTGGTGCGCGATGTGCCCGATTTCCCCAAACCGGGCATCCTGTTCCGCGACCTCACGCCGCTGATGCGCGATCCGGCCGGCTGGCAGGAGGTGATCCGCCGGCTCAGCGATCTCTGCGAGCAGCTCCAGCCCGACCTGATCGTGGGCATCGAATCACGGGGCTTCATCGTCGGCACGGCCCTGGCAACGACCGTGCGGCTGGGGTTCGTGCCGGTGCGCAAGCCCGGCAAGCTGCCCGGTGAGGTCACCGGCGTGGACTACGCCCTGGAGTACGGCAGCGACCGGCTGGAGATCCACAGCGATGCCCTGGCCGACGGCCAGCGGGTGCTGGTGGTGGACGATCTGCTGGCCACCGGCGGCACCGCCTCCGCCTGCGCGCAACTGGTGGAGGCGGCCGGCGGAAGCCTCTGCGGCTTCGGGTTCGTGGCCGAACTGGCGGCCCTGGAGGGCCGCCGGCGCCTGCCCCCCGAGCACCCGGTGGAGTCGCTGATCATCTATTCCTGAGCGCGGCCAGCCGGCTAGCCGTTGCTGTCCAGCCACTGCAGCACCTGCTCCAGCTGCTCCAGGCTGAGCAGGCCGTAGCGCCAGAGCACCACCGGCAGCGGCGCCCGCTCCTGCTGCGCCTGGCGCAGGCCCAGCGCCAGGGCGTTCTCGCTGAGCTCGAGATCCTGGCGCAGGTAGCGCAGCAGGGCCGGCGAGGGTTGGGGCAGGGGGCTGGAGCTGTGCACCATGGCGGCGCTCAGAGGGGACGGCAGGGCCCGAGGGTCATCACCCCGAGGCTGAGGCGCCGCAGCGGCGCCGCGGCGGCCAGCAGGGCCAGGCCCAGGCGGCGCAGCGGCAGCAGCGGCAGGGCGCGGTTGGAGAACACCCGCATCAGCAGATCGGTGGCCAGCAGGGTGAGCAGCAGGTCGGGCCAGCGGCGCCAGGCATAGGCGGCGGGCAGGCGTTCGTCCGGCAACCGCCCGGACGCCACACGCCGAGCCTGGCGGTGCAGCTCGGCCACGTCACGCCAGCAGAGGTTGAGCCCCTGCCCGCCCACCGGATGGCAGCGGTGGGCGCTCTCTCCCACCAGCACCGTGCGCCCGGCGGCCAGCCGCCGGGCCAGCTGGAGGGCAACCGGGAAGGCCCGCGGCTCATCCAGCAGCGCATCGGGCTGGAAGCGGTCGGGCAGCGCGCCGGCCAGTCGGTCGAGAAAGGCGCCGGCGCTCAGGCTCTCCAGCTGGCGGCAGCGGGCGGCGGGCGCGCTCCACACCACCTGGAAGCGGCCCCGGCCCAGGGGCAGCAGCGCAAACGGACCCTCCGGCCGGAACAGCTCCCAGGCCTGGTCGTCCTCACTGCCGCGCAGCTCCACCTGGGCGGTGAGACAGGCCTGGCGGTAGGAGAGCTGCCAGAGGCCGATGCCGAGGCCGTCGCGGCAGCTGGAATGGGGACCATCGGCAGCCACCACCAGATCCGCCGGATCCGTCCGTTGCGGCGAAGCGGGGGGCGTACCCAGGTGCAGCTCCACCGCGGGGTGGTCCTGGAGCCGGGCCAGCAGCACCGACATCAGCGGGGTGTGCAGGGCAACCCAGCCCACCGCCGTGCCGGGGGAGCGTCGACAGCGGCCCGGCAGATCGGCCGTGGTGAAGGGCACGCCGGCGGCGATGGCCAGGTCGCGCAGCTCCAGCCGGCTGAAGGGCACCATGCGGGCTCCCAGGTCGTCCCAGAGACCGAGACGCTCCAGCAGCTGGCGGCTGGAGTGGTTGAAGGCGTAGGCGCGGCTGCGCTCCAGCAGCTGGGTGGGCGTGAGGGGGTCGTGCAGGCTCACGCTCCAGCCGGCATCGGCCAGGGCCAGGGCACTGAGGGCGCCGGTGGGACCGGCGCC
>JALOOQ010000130.1 GCA_025454305.1 Cyanobium sp. Prado107 | reverse complement strand
GTCCTGCTCCTCGAACAGCTCCACGCAGGGCATCGACACCACGCGCACGTTCCTGCCCTCGGCCCGCAGCTGGGCGGCGGCCTTGGTGCACAGTTCCAGTTCGGTGCCGGTGCCGATCAGGATCAGGTCGGGGCTGCCGTCGCTGTCCTCGAGGATGTAGCCGCCCCTGGCCACGGCGGCGGCGCTGGAGTTCGCCTGGTTGGCCATCGCCTGGCGGCTGAGGATCAGCACGGTGGGGCGGTTGCGGGTGGTGACCGCCACCTGGTAAGCGCCGCTGGTCTCGTTGCCGTCGCCGGGGCGGATCACCAGCAGGTTGGGGATGGCCCGCAGGCTGGCCAGGGTCTCGATCGGCTGGTGGGTGGGGCCGTCCTCACCCAGACCGATGGAGTCGTGGGTGAGCACGTAGATCACCCCCAGTTCGCTCAGGGCCGAGAGGCGGATGGCGCCCAGGGCGTACCCGGCGAACACGGCGAAGGTGCCGCCGTAGGGGATCAGGCCGCTGCCGTGGTAGGCGAGGCCGTTGAGGATGGCGGCCATGGCGTGCTCGCGCACGCCGAAGTGCAGGTAGCGGTTGGCCTCGGCGCCCTTCTGGAAGCTGCTCTCCCCCTTGATGTCCGTGAGGTTGGAGTGGGTGAGATCCGCCGAACCGCCGATCAGCTCGGGCAGCTTGGGACCGATGGCGTTCAGGCAGTTGTAGGAGTGCTGGCGGGTGGCCAGGCCCTTGTCGTCGGCGCTGAAGCTGGGCAGATCGGCATCCCAGCCCCGGGGCAGCTCTCCGCGCAGCTGGCGTTCGAATTCAGCGGCCTCGGTGGGATAGCTGCGGCGGTAGTCGTCGAGCAGGTTGTTCCAGTCGGCCTCGGCGGCAGCGCCGCGGCTCACGGCCTGGCGCCAGTGGTCGTAGGCCTCCTGGGGCACCTCGAAGGCGCCGTAGCTCCAGCCCAGGTTCTTGCGGGTGAGCTCGGCCTCATCGGCCCCCAGGGCGGCGCCGTGCACGCCGGCGGTGTTGGCCTTGTTGGGCGAGCCGTAGCCGATGGTGGTGGTGACCTTGATGATCGAGGGACGGTCGGTGACGGCCTTGGCCTCCTCGATGGCGCGGGCGATGCCGGCGATGTCGGTGTTGCCGTCAGGCACGTGGATGGTGTGCCAGCCGTAGGCCTCGTAGCGCTTCAGCACATCCTCGGTGAACGACACCTCGGTGTTGCCGTCGATCGTGATGTGGTTGTCGTCGTAGAGGGCGATCAGCTTGCCCAGGCCCAGGTGGCCGGCCAGGGAGGCGGCCTCGCCGCTCACCCCCTCCTGGTTGCAGCCGTCACCCATGAGCACATAGGTGTAGTGGTCCACGATCTCGCAGCCGGGCTTGTTGAAGCGCGCGGCGAGATGGGCCTCGGCCATGGCCAGACCCACCGCGTTGGCGATGCCCTGGCCAAGCGGGCCGGTGGTGACCTCCACGCCGGGGGTTTCGAAGGTTTCCGGGTGACCGGGGGTCTTCGAGCCCCACTGGCGGAACTGCTTGATGTCCTCGAGGGTCACCGACTCGTAGCCGGTGAGGTGCAGCAGCGCGTAGAGCAGCATGCAGCCGTGGCCGGCCGAGAGCACGAAGCGGTCGCGGTTGAACCACTTCGGGTTCTTGGGGTTGTGCCGGAGCACCTTGTCCCACAGCGCGAAGGCCATGGGGGCACAGCCCATCGGCAGCCCCGGGTGGCCGGAATTCGACTTGTTGATCGCATCGACCGCCAGGAAGCGGATGCTGTTGACACACAGCGCCTCCAGCTGGCCGGCGGAGGTGGTGGGGGACGGGGGAGCTGCGACCATCGTTGAGAAGCGAAGGGTGGGGGACGGGGTCCTGCTGGGGGGCCGTTGGCGTCAGCGAACGGTTCAGGAGATCAGATCAGGTCAGGCGATCAGATCAGGTGATCGGGCCAGGTGGTCAGGGCGTGGCCCTGGACGGGGCGGCCGGCCGGCTGAGGGGATCAGCTCAGCCGCCGGAAGGCCAGGCAGACGTTGTGGCCTCCGAATCCAAAGGAGTTGGACAGCACCACATCGAGCTTGGCTTCCCGGGCCTGGTTGGGCACGACATCCAGATCACAGGCCGGATCCGGATTGCTGTAGTTGATGGTAGGTGGCACCACCCCGTGGTTCATCGCCAGCACCGCCGCCACCGCCTCGATGCCGCCGCTGCCGCCCAGCAGATGGCCCGTCATCGACTTGGTGGAGCTCACCGGGATGCGCTGGGCGTGCTCGCCCAGCGCACTCTTGATGGCGGCCGTCTCGTTGCTGTCGTTGGCCTGGGTGCTGGTGCCGTGGGCGTTGACGTAATCCACGGCCTCCGGCTCCAGCCGGCCATCGCGCAGGGCCAGACGCATGGCCTCGGCACCACCGAGCCCGCCTGGAGTGGGCGAGGTCATGTGGTAGGCATCGCAGGTCATGCCGTAGCCCACCAGCTCCGCCAGGATCCGTGCCCCCCGGGCCCGGGCGTGGTCGAGGCTCTCCAGCACGAGAACCCCGGCACCCTCACCGATCACGAAGCCGTTGCGCTCGGCGTCGAAGGGGCGGCTGGCGGTGGCGGGATCGTCGTTGCGGAACGACAGGGCCTTGGCGCTGGCGAAGCCGGCCACCCCCAGGGGGGTGATCGCCGATTCGGCACCACCGCACACCATGGCGTCGGCCAGGCCGAGCTGGATCAGCCGGTAGGCGTCGCCGATGGCGTTGGAGCCGGCCGCGCAGGCGGTGGCCACGGCGGTGCTCGGTCCCTGAGCCCCGAGGGCGATGGCCGCCAGACCGGTGGCCATGTTGGGGATCATCGTCGGCACGCAGAACGGGCTGACCCGGTCGGGTCCGCGTTCGTGCAGCACCTGGCTCTGCGTCTCCGCCACCAGCAGTCCGCCCACACCGGAGCCGATGGCGGTGCCCACCCGCTGGCGGTTGGCGTCGTCGATGATCAGGCCGGCGTCGGCCACGGCCTGCTTGGCGGCCACCACGCCGAACTGGCAGAAGCGGTCCCAGCGCTTCACCTCCTTGGGTTCCAGCCAGCCCCGGGTGTCGAAGTCCTTCACCTCGGCGGCGAAGCGGCAGGCATGCCGGCTGGCGTCGAAGAGAGTGATGCCGGCCACCCCGTTGCGTCCGGTCCTCAGCCCGTGCCAGTAGGTGGCGACGTCGTTGCCGATCGGTGTGACCGCGCCGAGGCCGGTGACGACGACGCGCTGGAGACCCTCAACCATGGAGCGGCTCAGGCCTGCTTCTCTTGGATGTACTTGACGGCGTCACCGACGGTGGCGATGCCCTCGGCGGCCTCGTCGGGGATCTCGATGTCGAAGGCTTCCTCCAGCGCCATCACCAGCTCGACGGTGTCGAGGGAGTCGGCGCCCAGATCGTTCTGGAAGTTCGACTCGGACTTCACCTCGGCGGCGTCGACGCTGAGCTGGTCGGCAACGATCGAACGCACTTTCTCGAAGATCGCTTCCTGGGACATGGCCGCTGTGAGAGTCGAGGCACTCTACGGGTCACCCGGCCGCAGCCAGCTCAGCCCGGCGCCGGCGACGGGCGGCTTATGAACAAGGGTGAAGGCCTCGGCGGGCCCGCCGAACGGATCCGGACGCGTTGGGTACCTTTGGCCCACGCCGAGTCTCAGCACCTCCGGAGTCCAGATGTCCCACGCCGTCAAGATCTACGACACCTGCATCGGCTGCACCCAGTGCGTGCGCGCCTGCCCTCTCGACGTGCTCGAGATGGTGCCCTGGGACGGCTGCAAGGCCGCTCAGATCGCCTCCTCCCCCCGCACCGAGGACTGCGTGGGCTGCAAGCGCTGCGAGACCGCCTGCCCCACCGACTTCCTCAGCATCCGCGTCTATCTGGGCGACGAGACCACCCGCTCGATGGGCCTGGCGTACTGACCGGCCGCCCGTCCCCGGGTCGCCCGTCTGGATCGGCGCAGCCAGCTTCCGACCCACCAGCCCGGCTGCCACCGCCGGGCTCCCATAAGCTCAGGCCCGGCTTCCAGCCGGGCTTTTTTGCTGCCACAGCCCTATGTGCGGGATCGTTGCCCTGATCGGATCGCGTGAGGCCGCTCCCCAGCTGCTCGAGGGGCTGCGGCAGCTGGAGTACCGGGGCTACGACTCGGCCGGCATTGCCACGGTGGAAGCCCGTGGCGACGCGGCCGCCGGCACCCTGCACTGCCTGCGGGCCGAGGGCAAGCTGGTGAACCTGGCCGCCCGGCTGGAGAGTGAAGGGGCGGCGGGGCACTGCGGCATCGGGCACACCCGCTGGGCCACGCACGGCAAGCCGGAGGAACGCAACGCCCATCCCCACCTCGACGGCCGCGGCGCCGTGGCGGTGGTGCAGAACGGGATCATCGAGAACCACCGCAGCCTGCGCGAGGAGCTGCAGGCCGAGGGTGTGGTGTTCCGCAGCGACACCGACACCGAGGTGATTCCCCATCTGGTGGCCCGCCAGCTCGACACCTGGCGGCAACAGGACCGCCGTCCCTCCGGCCAGATGCTGCTCGAGGCCGTGCAGGCGGTGCTGCCGCTCCTCAGCGGGGCCTATGCCCTGGCGGTGGTCTGGGCCGAGGTGCCCGGGGCGCTGGTGGTGGCCCGCAAGTCGGCACCGCTGCTGATCGGCCTGGGGGAGGGCGAGTTCCTCTGTGCCAGCGACACCCCCGCCCTGGCTGGCTTCACGCGCACGATCCTGCCTCTGGAGGACGGTGAGACGGCCCTGCTCACGCCCCTGGGCATCGAGCTCTACGGCGCTGATGGCGAGCGCCGCCAGCGCACCCCCAGCCTGCTCAGCGGCACCGAGCACGTGGCCGACAAGCGCAGCTTCCGGCACTTCATGCTCAAGGAGATCCATGAGCAGCCGGAAACGGCGGCGCTCTGGGTGGCGCGGCACCTGCCCGAGGCGGCTGCTGTGGCCGGCCCAGACCATATCGGTGATCAGCCGCTGGTGGCCCTGCCCCTCGATGAGGACTTTTTCACCGGCGTCGAGCGCATCCAGGTGCTGGCCTGCGGCACCAGCCGCCACGCCGCCCAGGTGGGGGCCTATCTGCTGGAGCAGCTCGCCGGCATCCCCACCGGTGTGCATTACGCCAGTGAGTTCCGCTACGCGCCGCCGCCGCTGGCGCCGCACACGCTCACCATCGGCGTCACCCAGTCGGGCGAGACCGCCGACACCCTGGCAGCCCTGGCGATGGAGCAGGAACGCCGCCAGCTGGTGGCCGATCCCGCCTACGCCCCCCGCCTGCTGGGCATCACCAACCGGCCCGAGAGCTCCCTGGGCAGGCTGGTGCCCCAGGTGCTCGACATCGGCGCCGGCATCGAGGTGGGTGTGGCCGCCACCAAGACCTTCCTGGGCCAGCTGCTGGCCTTCTACGGCCTGGCGCTGGCCTTCGCCGAGCGGCGTGTGGGTCAGCAGGCCGGCGGCGCCACGATCACCCGCGAGCGGCTGGTGGGTCTGGTGGCGGAGCTGCGGGCGATGCCGGAGCGCCTGCGCCAGCTGGTGCTGGACCACGACCAGCGCAGCGAGGCTCTGGCCCACCAGTTCGAGAGCACCCAGGACGTGATCTTCCTGGGCCGGGGCATCAACTTCCCGATCGCTCTCGAAGGCGCCCTCAAGCTCAAGGAGATCAGCTACATCCACGCCGAGGGCTATCCGGCCGGGGAGATGAAGCACGGCCCCATCGCCCTGCTCGACGCCCGCGTGCCGGTGGTGTCGATCGCGGTGCCGGGCACGGTGTTCGACAAGGTGCTCAGCAACGCCCAGGAGGCCAAGGCCCGCGACGCCCAGCTGATCGGTGTCGCCCCCGCCTGCGCCGACACGGAGATCTTCGATGTGCTGCTGCCGGTGCCCGAGGTGGACGAGCTGCTCAGCCCCCTGCTCACCGTGATCCCGATGCAGCTGCTCAGCTACCACATCGCCGCCCACCGGGGTCTGGATGTGGATCAGCCGCGCAACCTGGCCAAGAGCGTCACCGTCGAGTAGCGCTCGCCCGGAGGCGGCGCCTGCCC
>JALOOQ010000129.1 GCA_025454305.1 Cyanobium sp. Prado107 | reverse complement strand
GGGTGTGGCGCCGGGTCGCCAGGGTGACGGTGCGCCCTTCCGCTATCTCGACCTCGGCTGCGGCACCGGCTATGGCCTCTGTCTGCTGGCGGCGCTCCATCCGGAGGGATCGTTCGTGGGGGTGGACTTCCTTCCCACCCACATCGCCCATGCCGAGCGCCTTGCCGCCGAACTGGGGCTTGGCAACGTCCGCTTTCTCGAGGCCGATTTCCTCGCGCTGGCGCAGGATGCCTCACCCCTGGCTCCAGATGGTGCTGGCCCCCCACGCTTCGACTACGTGGCAGCCCACGGGGTGGCCACCTGGGTGGTGGAGCCCGTTCAGCAGGCCCTGTTCGCTGCTGCCGCCGTCTGCCTTCGCCCGGGCGGTCTCTTCTACTGCTCCTACAACTGCTTCCCCGGCTGGCTGGGCCGCACGGCGCTGCACCAGCTGGTGCGGGTGGAGCGGCGGCGCAGCGATCCTGCCGTGCCTCTGCAGCCGATCCAGAAGGCTTCGGGCACCCTCAACGCGCTCCTGGGCGACGAAAGCGATCCCACCACCCTCGCGCAGGCCTGCCCCGGCCTTCGTGCCGACCTGGCCCTGCTCGACAGCTTCCCGCCCCTGTACCTGAGCCAGGAATACGCCAACGACGGCTGGCAGCCTCTTTATGTGCATCAGCTGCACGAGCGCTGTCTGGCCCACAAGCTGAGCTATGTGAGCACAGCTCACCTCTCCGAGCTCTTCCCTCAGCTGCTGCCCCCCCAGCTGCAGGCCGTGCTCGCCGAGGAAGCCAACCCCGCTGTGCGGGAGCTGCTGGTGGACCTGGCCACCAACAAATGCTTCCGCCGCGATCTCTTCGCGCTGGGGGAGTGTCGGCTCACTGCCGCTGCGCGGGAGGAGTGGCTGGCCGCGCTGCAGGTTCGGTTGCAGGAGGCCCCGGATCTGGAGCGCTACGCGTTCTCCACGAGCTACGGCGATGTCAGCGGAGAGCCGGAGGCCTACCGAGCCCTGGAAGCGGCTCTGGCCAACGGCCCCCAACCCCTGCCTGCCCTGCTGGGTGTGTGGACCCAGAGCCCGGAAGACCTCGTGGTCCAGGTCGCCCTGCTGTTGGCCGCCGGCCGGCTGGGGCTCGACCGCGGCCAGGCCGGCGAGGCCGCGCTCGACACCTGTCAGAGCGTGAACCGGACGGTCGCTCGGCTCGCCAGCGAGGGCGCCGGCTTCGGATCGCTCGCCGCCCCTCGCGTCGGCCAGGCGATCGCCGTGCCTCTGAAGGAACAGCTGATGGCCAGTGGCCTCAGCCAGGGTCTCAGCGGCGACCTGCTCGCCGGCTGCGTGCAGGCAGGTCTCCACGCCCTGGAACCCGAGCAGCAGGGGGACATCCTCTTGCAGGAGATTGAACGCTTCCGCGCCGAGCGCTGGCCGGCCCTGCAGACCCTGGGCGTCTTCCCCTCCTGAGCCGCAGGCAAGGCCGATGATCCCCTTCCACAACCCCGAGCTGGATGCCATCAACGTTCTCGAAGTCGACCTGGATCCCGAGGTCGTCAATCGCGTGAAGCCGCATCTGGAGCAGTGCCGGAATTCAGCGGAGTTCCATGTTGCGCATCCCCCGTGGCACAGCGATATCGCCTGGATCTCGCCCAACACGCTGGCGATGTTCCGGTTCTACCGGCAGGTGTTCGACGACCTGCGGGTGGCCCAGGCAGTGCGACCACTGCTGGATCTTCAGATCGCCCCGAGGCTCTACTCCGGTTTTCTGGTGCGCCGCAGCCACTGTTCAGCCCCCAGCTTTCATGAGGACTGGATCGACACGCTCCAGCAGGCATTCACGCTGATCACGCCGGTGCAGCTGGGCGATCCGTCCGCCGGCCTGCTCTACAAAAAGGCCGATGGCAGCGAGGGGCGCTATTCGTACCGGATCGGCAAGGGGGTGATCTTCGGCGACCAGTTCGTGCACTCCACTGAACCCGGAACCTGCGATCCGCCGGTGGTTCTGCTCTCCTTCACCTTCGGCACCGACAAGATGGACTATTGGGACCGCATCGCCCGCACCGGCGCGTCCCAAGGCAACCTGGTTCGCCGCCCCGACGGCTCCTTCCTGTGCCGCGATTTCGACGCCTGAGGAGGGCGGGCGCCCGTGGAGCGGTCGAACAGCTGCAGCCCGTCGCCAAAGACCAGCAGCCTCAGGCCAGCTGCTCATCCTTGAGCTCGCAGCAGGCGTAACGCCCTGACGCGCAGGGATGCCAGCTCAGGCGTTGCCACCGAACGCAGCTCGCCCGATTCCATGGCATCAAGGAGCTCACGCTCCTCGGGTTCGAGGGGATCGCTTCTTCGTGCAAGGTCGTTGTGGATCGTCATGGCATGTCCTGGCGGAGGTAGTGGCGGGTGGCTTTCCGGCTGCCGGCGGCGGGCGGCGGGCAGCGAGCCGAGGCAGCAGGGGCAACCAGAATCAATTCATGCCGGTTGCATGTCCGCTGGAGCACTGCCTGCTATGGAAAACCCCTCACCTTCAAGCGCGAGGGCCGGCCTTGATCGCCTGCAGCTGCCTGGGGCTGTCGCCCTGTGGTCCTTCAGCCTGGCTGCAGGAGCTCAACCCCCTCGGGCGCTGAGAACCGCCGGTCGAAGCTCAGCACCGGCAGCGCACCGGCGCTTGTGGCGCGAGCCAGGATCAGCTGGTCGGCCAGGTCGCCGCCCTGCCGGAAGCGCTCCAGGGCATTGATCACCGCGTCGATGTCATCCACCACCACACCACGGGTGCGCACCAGGCGCTCCAGCAGCCCATGGCGGATTGAGCGATCAAGCTCATAGCCCCGCAGCACCCAGGCCACCTCGGCGAGCACCACATCGGGGAGATGGACGCCACCAGCCGCGATGGCATCGAGGAAGGCCCGCTCGGCGACCGGCGTCTGCTGCGGATCGTCGCCGATCAGCAGCCGTACCACCACGTTGGTGTCAAGCGTCAGCACGGCCGGTGGCAGCGGCGATCGCTCGATCCATGTCCTCAACGCTCATCACCCGCTTGACCTGGGGCCGGTGGCGGATGAGATCCTCGGGTTCGTACTTCGAGGGCACGAGCACCAGGCGGCCATGCCGGTCGATCGAGGCCTGCAACTTGGCCCCAGGGACCAGGGCCAGGGCGTCGCGCAGCTGCCGAGGGATCGTCAGCTGTCCTTTGGAGGTGCGGGTCACGGTGGTCATGGCTGCAGTGTCAGGCGGATTGCCTTACCTGATTGCGCACGGCCTGACGGCTGTCGTGGTCGACACCAACGTGGTGGCCGATCTGTTGCTCCACTACCCCCACTGGGCGGCACCTCCCCTCTGGCGCAGCCCTTGCAGCATTCGCCTGTTGTCCTGAACGGCGCCGATGAGGTCGTGATATCGCGATAGCAGGCTTGATTTGGGCGATTTCGATCTCCTGTAGGGCCGAAGGCCAGCCGCGCCAGCGTCAGCCACCCGGCGCCACCTGCTCCTGGCGGATCGTCTGGCCATCGGCCAGCTGGCGCGTCAACTCCAGGCTGAGCACTCCGGGCGCCGTGGCGCCGATGCGGAAGCCATCGCGCGGCGGCAGGGCATCGATCAGCACCCGCGACACGGCCGTGCCGTCGCTCCATTCGCCGTCGAGCCCGTAGGCCGGACCGCAGCGCATCAGCACGTCCCCCCGCCAGATCGAGGAGGGCGCCGCGCCGCGGCTGTAGAGCACGGCAACGCTCTGGCCGCCGCGGTTGCGGCCCTGGAGCTGCAGCACGAAGGCGCGCCCCGCCAGGCTGCAGCCGGCTGGCAAGGGGGCCTCGCCGGCCTGGAGCGTCACCGCCTCGGCGCGCTGCAGCTCGCCGCGCACCAGCTCCAGGGTCCGCTCGCCCGCCTGCCGCTCCCGCAGCCAGCGGCCCAGCCGGCCCACCTGGCGCAGATCGCCCACCAGCAGCTGCAGCACCGCGGCGCTCACCAGGCCCGAGAGCAGCAGGGTCACCAGCAGCTCCACCAGGGTGAAACCGCCAAGGCGGTGGCGGCGATCGCGGCCAGCAGTCCCGAGAGTGTGCGTCATCACGCCTCCTCATCGCGCACGCAGCTGGCGGCGCTGACGCCGCCGCCGGCCCCGGCCTCGTCGCGGCCCAGGCGCAGCACCCCCACCGGCAGCCCCATCACCAGACAGCGGCGCAGATCCGTGCCGGCCGTGGCCACCACCACCGTGCCGCCGTCGAGCAGCAGCCCGTTGGCGCTGAAGCGCAGCTGAAGCGGCAGGTTGTGGCTCAGCTCCACCCGGCCGCCCGCCACCCGGGCCGCATCCAGCAGTCCGCCCGGTCCGTCCACCGACAGGCTGCGGGGACGCCCCTGGCGCAGGGCCAGATCGCGCTCGCGCTCGATCGCCATCGCCAGCTCCCGCGCCGCCACCTCCACCCGCTGACGGGCCAGAAAGCCCTGGCCCGTGAAACCGCCGATCGCCAGCAGCAGGCCCAGCACCAGCACTGCCACCAGCAGTTCCGGCAGGGCGAGCCCCTCAGCGGCGCGGCGGCGAACCATGGCCCGCTTCATGACGTCCCTCCTGCCGCATCACAGAGCCCGTACACCGCCAGATCGAAGCTGCGTGTGCGCGTGTGCTCCTCCCCGGCCTGCGCCGTGGCCGTGACGATCCGGCCGGAGCCATCGACCGCGAGCGTGAGCCCGGAATCGCCCCCTGCGCTGGCGGCATCCTCAGGTGTCTGCAGCGTGGAGAGCTCCGGGCAGGTGGCCGGCGCAGGTGCGCCGGCGGCACGTTGCTCGGCCGACAGGGCCTGCAGCCGCGCCTGCACCGCCAGCAGAGCGGCGTCCGCGGCCCGCTGCTCCTGGAGCAGCTGATCGGCGTCGTGGCTGGAATGGGCGGTGCGCGCCCAGATCCCCAGGGATGCGGTGGCCGAGCCCAGCACCAGGCTGCCGGCCACCAGCACTTCCACCAGGTTCATGGCGTCACCTCCTCGCCCGCCTCGGCGGCCGAGGCCCGCAGGCCCCGTTCCTCGATGCCCACCAACTGCGGGGGCCCGGCGGGCTCGTTCTCACCGGCCACCTCCCGCCGCCAGTGCAGCGCATAGGCGGCGCGTGGCGCGCTTTCGGTCGTGCTGCCGCTGCCGGTGAGCTCCAGCACCAGATCGCCGCTGCCCTGGTCGGGGCTGCCGGCCTCTGCAACCACAGGGCCCGGCGCGTAGCTCACCAGCCGGTAGCCCTCGCCGACCTCAGCGCAGGGCGGCCCGCCCGCCAGCGCCTCGGGGCACTGGCGCTGCAGGTGGCCGGCCCACCGCTGGGCGGCGTTCATCAGCTGGTCTTCCGCCTGGCGCCGCTGGCGCTGCACGGCGGCCTGCAGCCGGCTCTGCAGGGCCAGGGTGAGCAGCAGCAGGCTGCTCAGCATCAGCAGCAGCGCCACGGTCATCGCCAGCGGCAACAGCAATCCCGCCTGCCGCGGCGGGGGCAGACGGCGGGCCGCGCGTGCCCGCCGCAACAACACAGAGCCAGGCATCCACACACCTCGGCAACGACCCGCTGAGCGTTGCCACGCGGGGTGGCGCACCCGCAACGTTGCGCAACGCCGTGCCGGAACGCGCCCGCCGGGGGGCGCGGCAGCTCAGGTGCAGCCCTCCGAGTGGCGGCGGCGGTGGGGGCCGGCGAAGGCGTCGAGCAGATCCGAATCGAAGCGCGCTCCCCGGTAGTAGGCGCTGGAGAAGAGCGCCTGCAGCCCGGGGGCGCCGGCGGTGGCGCTGAAGTCGTCGCCGGCGGCCTGGCGGAAATCGGCCCCGCACAGCTGCGCCCCCTCCACAATCACGCCGCTCAGGAAGGCCCCGCGGAAGCTGGCGTGGATCAGATAGGCGCCGCGCAGGTCGGTTCCCACCAACCGGGCCTCCTCGAACCGGGCACCATTGGCCAGGGTGTTGGCGAACCGGGCGTTCTGCAGATCGACCCGATCGAAGATCGCGCCCGTGAGGTTGGTCTTGGAGAGGTCGATGCCGCACAGGTTCCGGGACACCCGCGCGAAATTCACGGCCTGCAGATCCGCATCCTCCA
>JALOOQ010000128.1 GCA_025454305.1 Cyanobium sp. Prado107 | reverse complement strand
CGGCTTCGAGGAGGCGGTGTCGATGATGGTGAGCGGCTTCTGCCGCGACGTGTTCAACCAGCTGCCGATGGAGTTCGCCGCCGAGGCCGACAAGCTGCTCGCCCTCAAGCTCGAGGGCTCGGTGGGCTGACGGCAGCGCCGTTTCCCAGCCGTTGCCGGTTGGCCACTGCCGTCTCTCCTTTCTTCCTCTCTGCGCTCCTCCCCTGCGCTGTTCCCTGCGCCCCGTACCCAGCCCCGACCCTGCCGTGATCCGTCCCGACGCCCCAACCCTGCTTGAGATCCGCGACCTCCGGGCATCGGTGGAGGATCAGCCCATCCTCAAGGGCGTGAGCCTGACGATCCGCGCGGGCGAGATCCATGCGGTGATGGGCCGCAACGGCAGCGGCAAGAGCACCCTCTCCAAGGTGCTGGCTGGCCACCCCGCCTACACCGTGACCGGCGGGAGTGTGCTGTATCGCGGTGAGAACCTGCTTGAGCTCGATCCCGAGCAGCGGGCGCGCATCGGCCTGTTTCTCGGTTTTCAGTATCCGGTGGAGATCCCCGGGGTGAGCAACCTGGAGTTCCTGCGGGTGGCCACCAATGCCCGCCGCGCCGAGCGGGGTGAGGAGGAACTCGACACCTTCGCCTTCGAGGATCTGGTGCGCGAGCGGCTGGCGGTGGTGCAGATGGATCCCGCCTTTCTGGAGCGCTCGGTGAACGAGGGCTTCAGCGGCGGCGAGAAGAAGCGCAACGAGATCCTGCAGATGGCACTGCTGGAGCCGGTGGTGGCCATCCTTGACGAAACCGATTCCGGCCTGGACATCGACGCCCTGCGGATCGTGGCCGGCGGTGTGAACCAGCTCGCCGGGCCCGACAACGCCACCCTGCTGATCACCCACTACCAGCGCCTGCTCGATCTGATCACCCCCGACCACGTGCACGTGATGGCGGCCGGCCGGATCCTGCGCAGCGGCGGCAAGGAGCTGGCCCTGGAGCTTGAGCGCAGCGGTTACGACTGGGTGGATCAGGAGCTGGCCCGCCTGGGTGGCGAGCCCGAGCGCCAGCCGGTGGAGGTGGCCTGATGGTGGCCGCTCCCCTCACCTCGGTTCCCGCCGGCAGCACGGCCGGCGCCGCAGCTGCCGCCTGGCTGGCCGATCTGGCCGGCGCACCGCTGCCGAGCCGTCGCCAGGAGGACTGGCGCTTCACCGATCTCTCGCCGCTGCTGGCGATTCCCACTGGCATCGCCGCCCCCTCCGGCGGTTTGCCGGCCGATCCCTGGCGCGCCCTCAGCCTGCCCGCCGGGGTGGAGCGGCTGGACGCCCAGCAGGCCGAGCGCGCCCTTGGCACCTCTCTCACCGCCTGCGCTGCCGCTGATCACTGGCCGGTGCGTCTCAATGCCGGCGCCGCTCCCGCCACGCTGGTGCTGCGTGTCGACGGTGACGGCGGCAGTCTCGAGCTGCCCCTGGCTGCTCCCGAGGGCGATGGCCTGGTCGCCTGGCGCCTGCTGCTGCTGCTCGAGCCCGGCGCCAGGCTGGAGCTCCTGCAGGTGCCGCACGCGGCACCTGGCCACCGTCAGCTGCTCAGCCTCGTGACCGAGGTGGTGCTGGCGGAGGATGCCCGCCTGAACCTCGGCTGCCTCGCCCTCGGCCGCGACGACTGCTGCCTGCTCAACCACCTGGCGGTGCGTCAGGCCCCGGGAAGCGAACTCCTGGCCACCACGGTGTCCACCGGCTGGTCGCTGGCCCGTCACGAGCCCCGCGTCCTTCAGGAGCAGGGCGCGGCGCGCACCCGGCTGCGGGGCCTGCAGCGGGTGGAGGGCCGTCAGCTGGCCGACACCCACAGCTGCGTGCGCTTCGAAGGCCCGGAGGGTGAGCTCGATCAGCTGCACAAGGCCGTGGCCGGCGGCGCCGGACGCAGTGTGTTCAACGGTGCGGTGCAGGTGCCCCGTGCCGCCCAGCGCACCAATGCGGCCCAGATGAGCCGCAATCTGCTGCTCTCCGACCGCGCCCGGATCGATACGAAACCCGAGCTGGAGATCGTCGCCGACGACGTGAAGTGCGCCCACGGAGCCACCGTGAGCCAGCTGCAGAGGGAGGAACTCTTCTACCTTCGGAGCCGCGGCATCGACGCCGGCACAGCCGCCCGTCTGCTGCAGCGTGCCTTCTGCGAGGAGGTGCTGCGGGAGCTGCCGTCCACCGCCCGCCGCCACGATCCCATCACTGCCCTGCTGGGGGACGTCTGATCAACCATGACCGCCTCCCCCACCCTGCGCTCACTGTCTACTTCCGATCCGGCCACCTCCGATTCGACCGGCTCCAGCCCGTCCGCGCCCGGTCCGATCCCTGATTCAGGTGCCATCGGGGGAGCCCAGGCCTTTCCCCCAGCCGAGAACCTGGCGGAGCTCACCCGCCCCGACTTCCCGCTGCTGGCCCAGACTGCCTGTCTGGGTCAGCCGCTGATCTACCTGGATCACGCAGCCACCAGCCAGAAGCCCGTGCAGGTGCTGGAGGCCCTGCAGCGCTACTACGGCCACGACAACGCCAACGTGCACCGCGGTGCCCACCAGCTCAGCGCCCGGGCGACGGAGGCGTTCGAGGGGGCGCGGGAGAAGGTGGCACGCTTCGTGGGGGCCGCCAGCAGCCGCGAGATCGTCTTCACCCGCAACGCCAGCGAGGCCATCAACCTGGTGGCCCGCACCTGGGGCGAGGCCAATCTGCGTGAGGGCGACGAGGTGCTGCTCACGGTGATGGAGCACCACAGCAACCTGGTGCCCTGGCAGCTGCTGGCGGCCCGCACCGGCTGCGTGCTGCGCCACGTGGGCCTCACCCCCAGCGGCGAAGTGGATCTCGATGACCTCAAGGCCCAGCTGAACGAGCGCACCAGACTCGTGAGTGTGGTGCAGGTGAGCAACACCCTCGGCTGCCTCAATCCGATCGCCGAGATCGCAGCCCTGGCCCACGCGGCCGGCGCCCTGGTGCTGGTGGACGCCTGCCAGAGCCTGCCGCACATGCCGGTGAAGGTGGGCGAGCTGGGCTGCGATTTCCTGGTGGGCAGCTCCCACAAGCTCTGCGGCCCCACCGGCACGGGCTTTCTCTGGGCGCGGGAAGCGCTGCTGGAGGCGATGCCGCCGTTTCTGGGGGGCGGCGAGATGATCCAGGACGTGTTTCTGGACCACAGCAGCTGGGCCGAGCTGCCCCACAAGTTCGAGGCCGGCACCCCCGCCATCGGCGAGGCGATCGGCATGGGCGCTGCGCTCGACTATCTCGAGGCGATCGGCCTGGACCGGATCCACGCCTGGGAGCAGCAGCTCACCCGCCGGCTGTTCGATCGCCTGCAGGCCATCGACGGCGTGAGGGTGCTCGGCCCCACCCCCGATCAGCAGCCCCACCGCGGCGCCCTGGCCGCCTTCACCGTGGATGGGCTGCACGCCAACGACATCGCCGCCCTGCTCGATTCGGCCGGCATCTGCATCCGCAGCGGTCACCACTGCACCCAGCCCCTGCATCGCCTCTACGGGATTCCCGGCTCGGCCCGGGCCAGCCTCAGCTTCACCACCACGCCCGAAGAGGTCGACCGCTTCGCCGAGGAACTGGTGGGCACGATCGGCTTCCTGCGCGAGCACAGCTGAGCGGTCCGCCAGGTTGGATCTGCAGTCCAGCTGCCTGCCGTGCTCGAGCTGATCACGCTGCTGCTGATCGATCTCTCCGAGCAGCGTCTCCACGCCTATGCGGGCGGCTCCCGGCCGATCTACAGCGCGCCGGTGTCCACCGGCGTGGCCGCGTCGCCCACGCCGACCGGGGAATTCCACATCGCCACGAAGTACACCAGCACGCCGCTGATCGGCAGTGACTACCGCACCCCACCCGTGGCGGACGTGATGTGTCTGGGGGGAGCTGGTCTGGCGGCCGACAGTTACTGCCTGCATCCGGCGCCCTGGCAGGAGGATGCCGGACGATGCTTCGGGGTGCCCCGCAGCCGGGGCTGCATCCGCCTCAGCCGGGCCACCGCCCGCTGGCTGTTCGAGCGCACCCGTGTGGGCACGCTTGTGCGCATCGTGCCCTGACGGGGCTCACGGGGTGGTGGCGGGTTCATCCCAGAGGCTGGCGCGGCTGTAGGGCCCGCCGGGCAGCTCCCAGAAGCTGCCGTCCACGAAGCGATGGTGCCGGTCGAGGCCGGCGATCTCCTCCATCTCGGCGGGGCTGAGCTGCAGCCCGCTGGCGGCCTGGAGATTGGTCGCCAGCCGCTCGGGCCGCACGGATTTGGGAATCACACTGGTGCCGCAGGCGACCCCCCAGGCGATCAGAACCTGGGCCGCACCGGCGCCATGGGCCGCGGCGATGGCGTTGATCACCGGATCGCTGAGCAGGGGAGCGGGTCCGCCGCTGGCCGGCGATCCCAGCGGGGCGTAGGCGGTGACGGCAATGCCCTCGCTGCGGCAGAAGGCCAGCAGTTCGGGCTGCTGCAGCCAGGGGTGGCGTTCCACCTGGTTCACCGCCGGCCGGTGGCGGCAGTGCGGCAGCAGGGCGGCGAGTTTGGCCGCGCTGCAGTTGGACACGCCGATCCGCCTCACCAGACCCGCATCCACCAGATCCTCCATCGCCGCCCAGGTGACGTGAAGGGGCAGCTGCTCCAGGGGGATCTGGTCGGCGGCGACGCTGGGCATCAACACTCCCTGGCGGTGCACCACCGGCCAGTGGATCAGGAAGAGGTCGAGATGGTCGAGCTGGAGATCGGCCAGGGTGCGCTCCAGGGCGGGGCGCACCTGGTCGGGGGCGTGGCGATCGTTCCAGAGCTTGGAGGTGATCCAGAGCTGCTCGCGCTGCAGATCCCTCTGCCCCAGAGCGCTCCGCAGGGCGGCGCCGATTTCGGCCTCGTTGCCGTAGATGGCGGCGCAGTCGATGTGGCGGTAGCCGAGCCGCAGCGCCGAGCGCACCGCCGCGCCCACCTCGCCGGGGGCGGCTTTCCAGGTGCCCAGTCCGAGGGCGGGCGGCACGGTAAAGGCGGGGGTCATCGGCTGGAGGTGGCGGGCGGCAGCTCCAGCCTGGTGCCCATCGGCCCAGGGAGCGGCCTGGTTCTGGTTTGCTGGGGTGCGGCTCGCGCGTCGGATGGACTCTCCGAACCCACCATCGCCGCTGCTGTGGCTGGTGGTGCTGGGCGGCCGCGCGCCCGGCTGCCACATCGAACTGCACGATGTGCGCTTCGTGGCGGGCGCCACGATCGAGGCGGCGATCCCGGAGCTGCGGAGGCAGTGGTTCGGACGGCGTGAGGGTCTGCACCTGGATGCATCCATGGCGGTGCGGGCGGTGGATGGCTGGGCCGTCACCCTGCGGCGCGAGCCAGGCGCGCCCAGGCGCGAGCGGCTGTGGTTCATGAACCTGGGCGCCTACCGCCCCGACTCCCTGGCGGAGCTGCACCACTTCGGCCTGGTGGTGGCCCGCTCGCCCCAGGCGGCCAAGGCGGCGGCCAAGCGCAAGTGGTTGCGCGGCGCCCTGCAGCAGCACAAGGACGATCTCCGCGCCGTGGACGACTGCCTGGCGATCGAGCAGCTGGACCTGCTGGGCGGCGAGCGCTGGCATGTGCAGCTGGAGCCCCACCCTGAGGGTCTGAGCCAGAGCCAGGTGCCGGACTGGTTCGGCTACCGGCCGATCTGAGGGCGCATGCAGGGGACATCAGCACCTGCGGGGCGGGCGGAGATGATCAGGGCGTCCCCGCCGCCCACCGCGCAGCCATGAACATCGACGGCAAGTCCTGGCGCACGATCTGGCTGGAGCCGGATGGGGACTCGGGCCTCGATGCGATCGGCGTGATCGACCAGACGCAGCTGCCGCACCGGTTCACGACACGGACGCTGCGCAGCTCAGGCGAGGCGGCCGAGGCGATCGCCACGATGGTGGTGCGGGGGGCGCCGCTGATCGGCGTCACCGGGGCCTACGGGCTGATGCTGGCCCTGCAGGCCGATCCCGGCGACGCCGCCCTGGCGGAGGCCTTCGAGCAGCTCAACGCCACCCGGCCCACGGCGATCAACCT
>JALOOQ010000127.1 GCA_025454305.1 Cyanobium sp. Prado107 | reverse complement strand
TCGGGCAGCACCTACTTCGGCCGGGAGGAGTGGCGGCCGCTGGCGCCGCCGATGAAGATCCTCGAGCACGCCGACGAGATCCGCCGGCGGCTGCTGATGGCCCTGGAGGAGGCGGAGCAGACGCCCGACCCGCAGCGCCGCCGCTTCCTGCAGACGGTGGTGGTGGTGGGCGCCGGGCCGGCCGGGTGTGAGCTGGCGGGGTCGCTGATCGAACTGATGCACCGGGCCGTGCGGCGCGAGTTCAAGCAGCTGCGACAGGACGACTGCTCGGTGATCCTGGTGGACGTGGTGGAGCGGGTGCTGCCCACCATGGCCGAACCGCTGGGGGCCGCCGCTGCCCGCTACCTGCAGGCCGCCGGGGTGGAACTGCGCCTGGGGGCGAAGGTCGAGGCGATCGCCCCTGGCAGGGTGCGGCTGGCGACCGAGCCCGGCGAACAGGAACTGGAGGCCGCCACGATCTGCTGGACCGCGGGAGTGCGGGCCTCACGCCTGGGCCGGCTGCTGGCGGAGCGCACCGGCTGCCCGGTGGACCGCGGTGGCCGGCTGGTGGTGGAGCCGGATTTCTCGATCCCGGGCCACCCGGAGATCCGGGCCGTGGGGGATCTCTGCGCCTACGGCCATACCGCCGATGGGCGGCCGCTGCCGGGCATGGCCGGTCCGGCGGTGCAGATGGGCGGCTGGGTGGCGCGCGACGTGCTGGCCGGCCTGCAAGGGCGGACGATGGCGCCGTTCCGCTGGGTCGACCTGGGCAGCATGGCGGTGATCGGCCCCTGGTATGCCGTGGCCGACCTGCGCGGCTGGCACGTGACCGGCCTGCCGGGCTGGATCCTCTGGGCCCTGGCGCATCTGGCCTTCATTCCCGACACCGAGAACCGCATCGCCCTGTTCAGCAAGTGGATGTGGCAGATCGCCACCCGCCAGCGCACCGCCCTGCTGATCACCGGCCGGCCCGACCAGCACCTCGGCGTGGACGTGGGCCTCTACCGGGCGCCGTGGAAACCAGCGCGGACGGAACCGTCAACGGGAACGTCTGCGGAAGCATCAATGGAGGCGCCAACCGAGGTTGGAGCTGGCTGAGCCGCACTCCCTGCCATCGGTCAGGCTGGTGGCAGCCCCAGGCACCGCCTGTGCACCGGATCCTTCCCTCTCTTCTTCCTGGCCGCCGCAGGGGCCTGGGACGGCAGGGAGCCCTGGGGCTGGTCCTGGCGCTGTCGCTGATGTTGTCCCTGATGCTGGGGATTGCCGGTCCGCTGCGAGCGGCCGGTGGCTCCTCCTCACCCACGGCCGGCACCCCTCAGGCGGGTTCCACCGAAGCTCCCATCGAGGCGGGCAGTTTTCTCATCGCTCCGGTGCGGATCCTCGGCATCCCCATGTTCAGCGTGGCCTCGCCCTCGCCGGGCAGCGGTGCCCGGAGTAGCACCGATGCGGTGGCGCGGGCCCGGGTGATCGAGGGCAACCTCAGCCTCCTCTACCGGCCCCGCCGCCTCTGCAGCCCCGGTGAGTGGCTGGCGGTGACGTTCCTGCGGGGATTCTTCCTTCACGATCTGCAGGACGCCTGCAGCGATGCCAGTCTCGGCCTGGGCGGCAGGCCCGACGCTCTCTGGATCGAGGCCCTGCCCCAGCCCGATGGCGAGGTGCTCCTCCAGGCCCGGCTGCCGGGCAGGGATCGCAACTTTCCCCTGCTCACCGTCACCGCGGAGGATGCCCGGCTCAACGGCACCACCCCCGAGCAGCTGGCGCGGCAGTGGGCTTCCCTGCTGCAGCGTCAGCTGCGGTTCGCGCGCCGGATCCTCACCCCGGCCGAGATCTGGGGGCGATGGCGCCGGGTTGCCCTGATTCAACTGCTGCTGGCCGCTCTGCTGGTGGGTGTGCTGGCCCTCTGGCGCCGCTCCCGACGCCTCCTGGCGCGCCCGAAGGCCGGGCCGCCGACCCGTCCCGGGATCCGCGGTGACCTGCAACGGGCGCTGGCCAGTGCGCCCAGCCGGCTGCTGATCGCCGCAGCGCTGGCTGTGCTGGTGTCGATGGCGGGCGTGGCGGCCTTCGCCGTGCCCGGGCAGGTGCCGCTGGCCCTTGATCTGCTGCTGCTGCCGGTGAGTGTGCTGCTGAAGCTCACGGTGGTGGCCCTGGTGGTGGCCCTGCTGCGGGGGCTCGGCCGTGTGCTGCTCAGCCAGTGGGCAGCAGGCACCGACCACACCGAGGAGCACCAGGCCCGGCGGGATCAACGCCGCCAGAGCCTGCAGCTGATGAACCGGAGGCTGATCCATCTGGCCGCCTTCGCCGTGCTGGTGTTCTGGGTCCTGGCCGACATTCCGGGTGTGCGGGCGCTCTCGGCCAGCGCGGTGCTGGCCAGCGGCGCCCTGCTCGGCGCCCTGGCGATCGTGTTCCAGGGCCTGTTGCGCGACTTCGTCGCCGGGCTGGTGGTGCTCGTCGACGACCGCTACGCCATCGGCGACAACGTGGATCTGGGCGGCTTCTCCGGAGAGGTGGTCGATCTCGGCGTGCTCAGCACGGAGCTGCGGGCATCCGACCAGCGGGTCGTGACCGTGCCCAACAGTCGCTGTGAGCCCGTGGTGAACCACACCAAGCTGTGCAGCGGAGCTGAACTGATGCTGCCGCTCGCTCCCGCCGGCCTCGATCTGCCTCGCGCCCTGGCGGTGGTTCGCCAGGAAGTGGCGGCCTTCGCCGCCGATCCCGCCTGGGAGCCCCTGCTGCTCCAGCAGCCGCAGGTGCGCGGCGTGAGCGAGGTGACGGTGGATGGGGTGTGGCTGAGCGTGCTGCTCACCACGGTGGCCGGCCGCCACGGGGCCGCCAAGCGGGCGCTGCTCGGAAGACTGGTGGAACGCCTGGGCAGGGAGGGACTCGCCCTGGCTTCTTCATCTGGCTGAGGGCCGCCTGCGTAGCCTGGCCTCGGAATCGGTCCGGCGATCCGCACCGACACCGACGGATCCGTGCCGTCACCCGTGCGCCATGTCTGCGAGGACGTCCTTGAGCTCGACCAGAACCTCCACACTCAGGCAGCGGGTTGTCGAGGAGCTCAGAGTGTTCTGGCTCACGGCACTGTATCTCTGGATCTTCCTGGGCTCGTTCACCATCTACCGCCGCCTGGTTCTCGCTGAGACTGGTGTGACCTATCTGCACTACGGGATCGCGCTGATCGAGGCGCTGGTGGTTGCCAAGGTGATCCTCGTGGGCAGGATGTTCGGCTTCAGCCGGCGTTTCGAACAGCAGCCGCTGATCGTGCCGGTGGTCTACAAGTCGATCCTCTTCGGCGTGCTGGTGATGCTGTTCGGCATCCTCGAACACGTCATCGAGGGGATGCTCCGCAGCCACAGCGGCTTGAGCGGTCTGCGCGATCTGGCCTCCCTGGGATTCGATGAGCTGTCGGCTCGGGTTCTGATGCTCATCATTGCGTTCTTGCCCTTTTTCGCCTTCTATGAGATTGGACGTGTGATTGGCATGAAGAAGCTTGCCGCGATGTTCTTCCAGGGGTTCAGTTCGGTTTCAGATACCCGCGACTGAAGCGAGTCGAGCTGCTCACAGAGGCTGCCTCATGAAGGGGACGGACACCTTGAAGGGGGACGGACAGTGGCGGTGTCAACATCGCCGTAAGCCGCCGGCGACGGCTGGCAATAGGGGGGCGAAAGCCTTCCTTGGCGCCCGGTGTTGAAAGCCGTTGCGGATCAGCTTGAGCAGATGGTTACGCACCGCCGGCTTCCTGACCGGAAAGTTCGCCACAGCGCTCATCGCTTTTGGCCGACACGGATGAGCGTGCCGTCTTCGTCGATGACAGCGAACTCCTTCATGCCCCAGGGCTTGTTCTCAAGCACTTCGATCCGCGGGATGCCATTGCGCGGCAGGTTGGCGACGGAGAGGGCGTCGTACATGGCCTGTACGTCCTGCACGCGCAGATAGCAACTGAAAGCCGACTCCTCCGGTCGCAGCGATTCGTGCAAGAAGAAGTGAATCTCCAGCGCCCCAAGTTCCACGATCGCATAGTCGTAGCCTGGGAAGGCCTCGCCCTTGAAGCCGAGCCGCGCATAGAAGGCAAGGGTCTTCTCGATAGACCGGCTTGGTAACTGCGGGATGGCGATGTCTTGGCTGTTCATGTCAGGGGCGATGGAGGAGGGCTGCCCTGCGACGCCTCGTGTGTAGTTGCTGCTTTCCGTGAACCACGCCAGCCCGGAGCAGCATTCCGTGAACCCCACCCCAGCTCTTCGCCCCAGTCTCCCAAACCCGCTGTGGCGCAGAGCATGCTACCCAAAGCCCAGTCAACGTAGCCTTGGTTCACGGTTCCGATCACACCTGTTGAGTCTGATCCACAGGCGTTGATGAGCTCCCAGGCAGGGCTGGTTCAGC
Source organism: Cyanobium sp. Prado107 (assembly GCA_025454305.1). Lineage (GTDB taxonomy): Bacteria > Cyanobacteriota > Cyanobacteriia > PCC-6307 > Cyanobiaceae > NIES-981. The sequence continues at coordinate 1,653 of JALOOQ010000127.1, read as the reverse complement.
GGTTTGCCAAAACTTGCTGTGCTCCTTACATTCCCCGCAGTGTTGCGGCAGCAGACCTCATCTCCACCAGATCCTCTGCCGGCACCTTCTCCAGCTGCTTCATCACCAGTGCCATGCGCGGGTTGCGGCGCAGCTCGGTGGCGTGGCGCGCCAGGAAGTCCCAGTAGAGGGCGTTGAAGGGGCAGGCGTCCGGTCCGCTGCGCTGCTTCACGTCATACCGGCAGCCCTTGCAGTAGGTGCTCATGCGGTTGATGTAGCTGCCGCTGGCGGCGTAGGGCTTGCTGGCCAGGCGGCCGCCGTCGGCGAACAGGCCCATGCCCAGCACGTTGGTCTGCATCACCCAGTCGTAGCCGTCGATGAACATCCGCGCGAACCAGGCCGTGAACGCCTGCGGATCGAGGCCCGCGATCAGGCCGTAATTCGCCAGCACCATCAGCCGCTGGATGTGGTGGGCATAGCCGCTGCTCTCCAGCTCGCCAAGGACGGTGTCCATGCAGGCCATGCCGCTGCCGCCCAGCCGCTCCAGCCATGGCGGCAGCGGCCGGTCGGCTCCGAAGTGGTTGCTGGCCGTGTAATCGTCCCCGAACCACCAGTACAGCCCGTGGGTGTACTCCCGCCAGCCCAGGATCTGGCGGATCACCCCCTCCAGCCCCGCCAGCGGGCTGCACCGCTCCCGGCCCGCCTCCTCCAGCCGCCGGATCACCTCCAGGGGCTGCAGCAGTCCGAGGTTGAGGTAGGGCGACAGCAGCGCATGCCAGAGGGTGGGCTCGCCGCCCACCATCGCGTCCTGATACGGCCCGAAGCCATCCAGACGGGTTGTGATGAAGTGCTCCAGGGCCGCCAGGGCCTGCGCGCGGGTCACACCCCAGCGGAACCCCTCGGCATCCCCCGGCAGTGGTTGCCCGCCTGAAGCCTCCAGCTCCGCCGACACCCGCTCCACCTTCTCGATCACCGCCCGGGTCACCGTGTCCGGCGCGAACCAGAGCGGCTCCGGCCCCTTCAGGCCCTTTACCGGGGGCTTGCGGTTGGCCTGGTCGAAGTTCCACTGCCCCCCCAGGGGCTGGCCCTCGCAGTCCATCAGCACCCCGAACCGCCGCCGGCCCTCGCGGTAGAAGAGCTCCATGCGCAGCTGCCGGTAGGGGCGCGCCCAGGTGGCGAACGCCTCCCGGCTCCACAGAAACGCGTTGGAGGGATGCCACACCAGTTGGGGCGCTCCGGGGCCCAGCGCCGCCACGGCCCGCACGATCGCGCTGCGGAAGGGCCGCTCAGCCGGCTCCATCAGGTGCAGTTCCGTGATTCCGCGTTCAGCGATCCAGGCCGCCAGTCCGGAGCTGAAGCTCTCGACCTCCCGGTGATCAACCGTCCAGCCGGTCTTCTCCAGCTCGGCAGCGAAGTGGCGCATGGCGCTCCACACAAGCACCAGCTTCTGACGGTGGCAGCGGCGCTGCCGCGCCGCCGTTTCACTCTCCAGGAGCAGAACCGGCACGGAGCCAGGGTCCGCCGCCGCCAGGGCGGCCTGGGCCGCCGACAGCTGGTCGCCCAGCACCCAGATGCCCTTCACGACCGGCAACTCACCAGCGGTTCAGCGCCACGGTGCCCGAGCGGAACGTCAGCGGTGAAAGCGGGGATCGGTCTCCAGCCAGCGCTCCAGGA
>JALOOQ010000126.1 GCA_025454305.1 Cyanobium sp. Prado107 | reverse complement strand
GCGGCAGCTGGCTCAGGTGCAGCCCTCCACCGACACGCGATAGCTGAAGCCGATCGAGCCGGGCATGGTGGTGGAGCCCACGCGCACGTTCACCTGATTGGTGCGCCGGCCGGGCACGGCCGGGAAGGGACCGAAGCTGCGGCTCTCCTCCGGCTGCAGGGTGACGTTTTCGTCCACCAGCCGGATGTTGGTGTTGTCGGTGAAGCGCAGGAACGCCGCCACCGGAAACACGCCGCGCTCTGTGGAGGCCGACTGGAAGTTGATGCGGTAACTGGTGAAATCGCGCTCAACCGCGAAATCGGTGTTCCAGTTGGTCCGTCCCAGCAGCATGCCCAAGGGGGCGACGCGGGGACGTTCCACCCGTTTGGTCACCACGGGGTTCTGGCTGTCCCCGCCGATCGGCCGCAGGAAGGTGCAGGTTTCGGCCCGGGCGGCGCCGGCGCTCGCCAGCGAGAGGCTGCAGGCCAGGGTCAGGACGAGCCGCCGGCTGGGCGCGAGGGGGCGACGGCTGGTCATGGTTTGGCCGGAGGCGGTGAGCCGGAACCTAGGTCGGCGGACGGTTCAGTCGCAGCCCTCCACCGACACGCGATAGCTGAATCCGATGGAGCCGGGCATGGTGGTGGCTCCCACACGCACGTTCACCAGGTTGGTGCGCCGGCCGGGCACGGCCGGGAAGGGGCCGAACGTGCGGCGCTCCTCCGGCTGAAGGGTGACGTTTTCGCTCAGCAATCGGAACTCGGTGTTGTCGGTGAAGCGCAGAAACGCCGTCACCGGAAACACGCCCTGGTTGCTCGAAGCCGACTGGAGATGAATGCGGTAGCTGGCGAAGGAGCGGTTCACCGCGAAGTCGGTGTTCCAGTTGCTGCGGGTGAACAGGCCGCCAGGGGGGCTGATGCGCTTCTCCACCACGGGCTGGCCGCCGCCGCCGACGGGCAGCAGAAACGTGCAGCTGGCCTGGGCCGCCCCGGCACCGGCCGTGAGCCCGAGGGTGGCGGCCATGAGCAGAGGGGTGAGAAATGGCATCGGCGGCGGCCGGGGTCGGCTGGAGACCCGGAACACTACTGCGCTGGTGCCAACGGAGCAGAAGAGGCAAGGACGACGGGATCAGCGCTGCTTGATGGTGTGAGCCTGGCCCACAGATTCGACGACAAGCATGCAGAAGAGGGTCGACGCGATCAGGATGATGAAGCGATCAGGATGATGACGCGAGACGAAGTGGACGTCGCCATCGACTGGAATGCGGCGGCGGGCTGGACCCCAGGCCTGAAGTGGCGCTTCGGATACACGAACGAGCTCTTCGCGGACAGATCCGAGCCGGCCGGTGGTTTGATTCTGGTCCTGAGCCTGACAGCCGTGGATCGTCGGCCCACTCTCCTGCACGGTGGCTGAAAGCCCCGCCCATTTCAGTGATGAAGCCAGCGCTCCGCGCCTTGATTGTCTGCCTCCTCAGTGACTGCACGAGCATCAGTGCTCCACTGCCCGAGGCAACCGGAGAGCTGTTGACGCTCGACACGACGGTCGGACGAGAACCTGTCTGCTGAGGGTGCCGCCCTCGGATGCCAGGTCAGCTCCGCTGCCTCTGGTGCTGGCGCTGCACGGTGTCGGCGGCAATGCCCTGATCGCGGAGCGCATGACCGGATTCACGACGCTGGCGCGTTCGGAAGGCTTCATCGTGGTGTACCCGGAGGGTTCCGCCCGCGGTCGCCTGCGTCTTCTCATCGGCACGTTATCCCGGCGCCCCCCGATCGACCCGGTTCGAATCTTCGTCACCGGCATGTTCGATCGCTTGGTGCCCTGTGGGGATGGGGCTCCGAGGGGACGTTTCGCCCATGCCTGGGCTGGCACGCCCGTGAAGCCTGCGGGATCCCAGGCCCGGTTCTGGGCCCAGGCCAAGGGCTGCGCCGATCCAGGCAGTACCGAAAATGAGGCGATCGTTCACGTGCGCTTCGGCTGTCCGAACGGTCTCGGTGTTGAGCTCTAGGGAGTGAAGAACGTTTGCCAAGCCTGGCTCGCTGGGGCGCAGGGTTCGAGGCTGGCAGATGTGCCAACGCGAGACCTGAATGCGACCAGCACCATCTGGGCGTTCTTGGCAGCCCACCAAAACGCTGGTGATCATGCAAGTGATGATCAGGCGATGGCTTGAGAGCGTGCTCTCTTCTGGTAACCATCACGAGCATCCGTCATGAATATCCATCATCAAGATGATCCCTGATGACAAGGATCTCGGTGCTGAACGGTCGACTGGCCGAACCGATGCTGGCGCCACCTGATGATGGCGAAGGCGCTGCACTCCCTTGGCTGGATGGGTGTGCTGCCGGCCCGATGTGTGCTGCCAGGGCGATGATGGGCCGACCGATCTGACCTGCACTGCGGGGAGCGATCCATGCCGCCAGATGAGCGAGGCCGCTGGCCGCGAATCCCGATCCGCTGATCCCCCTGATGCTGCTCGCCGCCGACCGGCCGATCTGGTGTCTGCCGCAGGACCAGGTGCCGCCAGCCCTGCGCACCACGGCCCTGGGGCTGGAGGAGGAGGAAGCGCGCCGCCGTCTCGAGCGCTACGGCGCCAACCGGTTGCCGGCCTTGCGCCGGCGGCCGCTCGGGCTGCGTCTGCTCGATTAGATGCTCCAGTTCATGGCGCTGCTGCTCTGGCTGGCTGGCTGAGCCAGCCCCTGGTGGCGGCCGTCCTGGTGCTGGTGCCCGCTCTGGCCGCGGTGTTCTCGCTGGCGCCGTTCCCCGCCTGGCTGGTGCCGCCGATGGCCCTGGGTCCCCTGGCGCTGCTCCTGGTGGACACGGTGCAGAAGCGGCGCGGCAACGACCCTCTGCCGTCGCTGTGGCCGGACAAGGCTGACTTCGGTTCAGCCGGCCCTGGTGTCGGCCCTCACTTCGGCGGGCCCCCAGGAGCGGAAGGATCTGGTTCAGGCCGACTGCAGGCTGGGTGGCCGAGCCGGACACGGTGCCGGTCCGATCGGTCAGCACCGGCCGACGTCTTCCCCCAGTCGGCGTGCGCCAAGGCTCAGCCGTCAAGAAGCTGCCGCAGGAACGCATCGCCGCATGCCACCGCCGTGGCCCAGTTCTCCTGCTCGCTGCGGCCGGAGCTGCGGGTGGGCTTGAAGCTGTGGTCGCCGCTGGGGATCCAGCCCAGCTGCACCTGCGGCGAGAGGCCGTAGGTCTCCACCTCGGCACGGCGGCCGAAGCTGTCCCGCTCGCCCTGCAGGATCAGGGTTGGCGTCTGCAGGGTCGCCAGGTGCTCGGTGCGCAGCTGCAGCGGCTTTCCGGGCGGGTGGAAGGGGTAGCCCAGACAGAGGCAGCCGCGCACCGGGCTGCCCTCCGCCAGCTCATCGGCCAGCAGGCTGGCCACGCGGCCGCCCATGGATTTGCCGGCGAGGATCAGCGCCCTCCGCGGGTGGTCTGTGGTTTCCAGGCGCACCTGCCCGCGGAACGCCTCCTGCAGCACGGGCAGCCGATCGGGACCATGGCGCCGGCCGCTGCCGCGCGCGCGGGCCATGTAGGGAAACTCGAAGCGCACCACCCGCCATCCCCGCTCCGCCAGGCCGGCAGCGATCGCTGCCATGAACGGGCTGTCCATCGGTGCTCCAGCCCCATGGGCCAGCAGCACGGTCGCCGGGGCGCCATCGGGGCCGTCGATCAAGCGGGGTGCGGGGAGAGGAGCGGCAGACGTCATGGGGCGATCCTGGCCGGCAACGACGAGGGCGCCAACCCGGTGGAGCACCTGCTCCACGCCCTGGCCTCCTGCCTCACCACCAGCATGGTGGCCCATGCGGCGGTCCCTGCCACGCAGTGGGTGCAACGCAGTCTCCAGCCCGCCCTCCAGAACCTGCGTCCGTGGCCATCGCTGCATCGCCGCGACGACTGTCGAGGTTGCTGCCCTTTAGCCTGAATCGTCAGGCGGGCGGACAGAACCATCGGCATCGGTTTCATCCAGCCCCCGCTTCAGTCCCCACCTGACATCGAGGGGATCGGGAGATTGTGGGCAGAGCACTCCTTCGGTGCCGACAGCCTTGTTCTGTTCCTGATCATCCTGGCCCGGTATTTCCTGGTGGCGGGAGGGTGCTGGTGGCTTCTGCGGTTGTGCCGACCACGGGCCTGGACCGCACCCTCGGAACCGCAACGCCGGCGGATGCGGGAAGGGATCCGCCATGACATCCGCCTGTCGGTGCTCTCCGCTGCGGTGTTCGCCCTCGCCGCTGCGGCCGGGCTGTGGCTGCAGGCCCACGGCATGACGAGGCTCTATGCCAGGGCCGACAGCCATGGCTGGTGGTATCTGGGGGTGAGTTATCTGATGGTGCTGATCCTGCAGGACGCGGTGTTCTACGCCACCCACCGCCTGTTTCATCACCCGGCCCTTTACGCCTGGTTCCACAGCGGCCACCACCGCTCCCGCCAGCCCACGCCCTGGACGTCCTTCGCCTTCGATCCTCCTGAGGCCGCTGTGCAGGCGGTCTTTCTGGTGGCCGTGGTGATGCTGATTCCGCTGCATCTGGTCACACTCCTGGCCGTGCTCAGCACCATGACCGTGTGGGCGATCGTGAACCACCTCGACCTCGCTTGCCTGCCTCGCCGCTTTCCCCATCACCTGCTGGGCCGCTGGGTGATCGGACCGGCGCACCACTCCCTGCACCACCGCCGGCCGGCGGTGCACTTCGGCCTCTATTTCACCTTCTGGGACCGTGTCTGCCGCACGGAGGATGACGGCTACACCGTCGGCCTGAACACTCCAGTCCCAACATCCTGACTGGTCGGCATGAGCCTGGACTCAGGCGGCCAGCGCCTGCAGGCTCCATGCCCAGCCGCCGGAGGCAGCCGAAACTCCTGCCTGCGGTGTTCCGGGGTTTCGCTGTGAAGACAGCGAGAAGATGACAGTGAGAATGAGTATCGACAACGCTCCGGAGCCTCCTGCTCTTCAGGTGATTTTTGGTGATCGGTCTCTGGTTGCAGTGTGAACGAACGTTGCCGACATTGTGCCGAGATGACAGGAGGACGGACTCTCCAGCCATGGCTGTTGCACGCTCCGGTGTTCCGGGCTAGGTACGGAGTGGAGGCCATGGCGCGAGCCTCGGGCCTTGCAGATTGCGTTCATTCAGCATCATGTCCCTCCTCAGCAAATGGGAACCTCTGCGGGAAATCGAGGATCTGATGGGCCGCTCCTGGCCCTGGCCCGCTGGCCGCGGGTCCTCGCTCCTGAGCGTGAGCGACTGGAACCCCCGCGTTGACATCAGCGAAGCGGACGACCACTACGAGATCCAGGCCGACATCCCCGGCGTCGCCAAGGACGATCTCAAGGTGACCGTGGACAACGGCGTGGTCACCCTCCAGGGTGAGCGCAGGCAGGAGAAAGAAGAGAACACCAAGCGCCTGCACCGCGTCGAGCGCTTCTACGGCAGCTTCACGCGCAGCTTCAACCTGCCGCAGGATGCCGACGCCTCAGGGCTCAAGGCGTCCGCCAGGGACGGCCAGCTCACCGTGACCATCCCCAAGCAGGTCAGCGCCCCCAGTGCGACGGCGGTGCAGGTGCCGGTGGAATGATCCGGCAGCTGGCAGGACCGGTGCGGCGATCCCAGCCCACCCGCTGAGACGAGTTCACCCCAGCGCTGATGCGGTCTCCGATCCATCCGGGCTGAGGGTGGCCGGCAGGTGGCCGGTCTTCACCCAGATCGTGCATCCGGCCTCGCTCCAGGGCCGGTGCATGCTGCCGGGTGGATGGCGCAGCCAGCTGCCGGCCGGGTAACTGCCCCGCTCGTCCTGGAACACCCCCTCCAGCACCAGGATCTCCTCCCCGCCGCCGCCATGCACATGCCGCTCGAAGCGGCTGCCGGGGGCGTAACGCACGATCGATGTGGCCCGGGCCACCTCGCGGCCGGGTGAGGTCGGCATGGAGCTCCATGCTCAGGCCGGGCGCTGGAACCAGCGCCGCACCTGGGACGGCCAGTGGCGCGGCCCGTCGCCGCCGCGCACGTGGAGCTGGAACATCGAGCCGGCCAGGGCCATGCCGCCGCGGTTCAGCACCGCGGCCACGTGCCAGAGCACCGCCGCGGCGATCAGCAGCCAGGCCAGCAGGTGCAGGCCGTAGACGACGTGATCGAGCTGACCGGTGCGCAACCAGTCCTCGTTCATCAGCTTGCCGCTGCCCACCGCCAGCGCCAGGGCCAGCAGCGCGGTGGCATGGGCCCCCTGGTGGAGGCGGAAGCGGCCCAGGCTGAGGGCATAGAGACCGAACAGCAGGGCCAGGGGCCAGAGCAGCACGCCCAGGCTGCCGTGGATGTCGATCCAGGCGCCGGGAACCTGCAGGCCCAGGCGCCCCCAGCGGCCGTCATGGTTGGAATACACGATCAGGCCGCTCAGCCAGGCCAGCGGCACGTGCAGCAGCCGCAGCAGGGATGGCTGATAGGGGCGGGCAGGCGGCATGGCGGCTGGCCGGTCAGGCGTCGATCTGCAGGTTGCCCATCATGCCCAGCACCTCGCCGCTGCGGATCAGGATGCCCAGCTCGGCCCCCTTGCCCACCCCCACCATCAGCTCCGCCGGGGTGGCGATGCCCAGGGCGCAGGGGCAGGAGATCACCAGCACGGCGATGAAGGCCAGCAGGCCACGGCTGAACTGTCCGGCCAGGCTCCAGAGCAGCAGCGTGAGCAGCGCCACCAGCACCACCGCCGCCACCTCGAAGTGGACGTCGCGCTGGTCCACCGCCACCGGCAGCCACTGGGGCGCGAACACCACCAGAACGCTGTACCCGTAGGCGACCGACGTGCCCAGGGCGATCAGCACATCCATGTTGAGGCTGCGGCTCCGCAGTGCCGCCCAGGCGCCGCGGTAGAAGCCCCAGCCGCCGATGAACTGCACCGGCGTGGTGAGCACGAACAGCCACACCCCCCAGGTCATCCAGGGCAGGGGGGCGAGCTGCACCCCGCTGATGGCGATGCCCATCCGCCGGCGCATCTGGTGCAGTTCCCGCTCGGGATCGAGGAAGCTCCGGCGGCAGCCTTCGCTGCAGAACCCGTAGCGCCTGCCTCCCTGATCAGCCCAGAGGGCGGTGGCCCTGGGGTCACGACTCGATGGCATCGAACTTTGCGGCCAGCACCGCATCAGCCCGCGTCAGCCCGTTCGCCTTGTGGGTGAACACATCGACGTCCACATATCCCCACCCCACCCGGAAGTCGGCGTGGTGGCCCTGCTCCTCGCAGATGGCGCCAGCACGGTTGAGCCAGGCCAGGGCCGTGTCGAAATCGGCAAACTCCAGGCGCTTGTGCAGGTGATGGCCGTCAATCACCTGCCATCCCGGCAGTTCGCCTCTCAGCTCCGTCAGCTCATCGGCGTCAAGCGTGGGTCCGCCGTCACGGCAGGGGATGCAGGTTTCATCGCGCAAAGCCACAGCGCCCTTCTCCAATCCAGATCGTTTCATCCTGCAACCGCAGGGCACGGATAGGAGTGCCAGCGCAGATTCTTCATAGTTGCTGCTCTCAGAACAGTGGGCAGAGCTGCTTTCAACGACGTTGTCGCAGCCGGTTTCTCTGCCGGCTTCAGATCCTGTCGATCATTTGCTCCAGACGCAGGGGCGTGTGGTTGGGGCCTGACCAGTCGGTCGCTTGGGTGTTGTGGTTCAAGTTCGCACAAACCCTGGGTAGAGCTAAGCCTAGGAGGAAGGCTTCAAAGCGAAAAGAGCGGATATCCGGCTACTACGTCTTGTCAACCAGCCTGCGCAAGAACGGCGCCCCTGGCAAGAATTGAAATTGCCCTGAGGTGATTGGATCGCCCCTCGGACAGGCTGGGATGCGTTATTTGGCTTGCCCCTGGCCACCTACTGATAGTCCTGTCGAAACGGTCAATCATGAGCTCCGAAAAAGGTTATCTGGTTCGCTGCACCTTGAGCTATGGAGATATCTATGGACAGATTCTCATCTGGCTGCTTGGCGTCTTCCTCAGTCTTGCCGCAGGTCTGGCGCTGCTGGCGGCTTCCCACCCCGTCGGTGGCATTGGCGTGATCGTGCTGATCTTTGTGCTGTCTCTGCCCTTCCTCCTGTTCGCCTTCGTCACCACTCTCCTCAGTCACATCATTCTGATTGAACAGCCTTAGCCGCATCGCCGGCTCAATCAGTGGCCCGTGGATGCACTGGACATGAGCTCCTGCAGGCGAGAGCGGAACATGCTCTCCGGCAGGCCTCCAGAGATGTCCCCATGGATCTTGAACTCACCCTCCGGGTCATCCACCAGGATGTAGGTGGGCAGCTGCAGTTCGCGCTTCAACGGGTACTGCTTGAGCAGGACGTTGCGATAGCGCCGGTAGATGTCGGGCGATCTGAGGTCGACCGCCACATAGGCCAGACCCAGCTCTTCGGCAACCTTGGCGTCGAAGGTGGCCATCGTCTGGCAGATCGGGCACTCCGGCGTGCTGAACTTCAGCAGTGTGAGCACGGGCCTGTTCCGTCCCTCTGCTTCTGTTCTAGCTGTGATCCATGCCCCGTCACATCACCTGCCCGGTCACACCGGAGCAGCCGCCTCGCCGCCAGGACCCTCCACCCGGATCTCATGGTGGGTTTCGGCCAGTTCGAGCACCCCATTGCGCCAGGAGTGGATGGAGCGCGCCCGGTAGCGGTCCTGATCAACCAGCCTGATGTGTTCGAGGATGTCCCATTCCTGGTAGTGGGATGTGAATCCCAGCTCGTGTTCGTCCACCTGGCGGATGTGGCTGCGCGTCGGCGAACCGCACAGGTAGCCGCGGCTCCGTCGCAACTGGTGTCCGAACAGATAGGCCTCCATGGTGCCTTCAGGGATGTAGCGCGGCCTCCGTTCGAAGAATCCATGCTCCTCCTCGGGCCACCAGCTGAACCGATACGCCGACTCACCCTGGGCTGGTTCCTCGAAGCTCTCCACCCGCAGCATCATGTCCACCCGCAGCACCTCCTCGTCGGCGAAGAAGTAGAGCCTGCGTGAACGCCAGAGCCCCAGGTTGCGTGCGAACCAGCGTCGCAGACTGTTGTCATGCCGGAGGGGTGTCGCCGGGCCGGAGAGGACAGGGGCCTTCGGCGTGACGATCAGCGGCACGCGATCGGTGGGGACACCCTCGCTCATGGCGTGTCGGTGGGACGGCATCCGGATTGGCCTGACCCCACGTCCCCCCATCGATAGCCACCGACATGGCCGCTGGCAGCGGTTCCGCTCAGGCGGTGCTGAACAGAAGGCCGGAAGCAGGCATAAACACCGATTGCGCTTCGATCCGGGCGGGTGGATGGTGTGTTCATCGGGATTTCGGAGGCTCCAGTTGATGGACGACAGCCCACCCCAGCAGGCCTCAGGAGCGAACTGACGTTCGGACCCTGCTCCAACAATCTCAAAGGATCACTGGTTTCCCCGGCGTGTCATTCAGTCGCCGTCCACTGCACCGCCCATTCCGCCGTTCCCGGCCACGTCCAAGGTGCCCCGGACCGAACGGGAAGCCCCGCTAGAGCCATGGCCCCAGGGCCATCGCCAGGCAGCTCCGCCCACAACTGAAGAACCCGCAGATCTGGCCATCAAGATCTGACGATCCCACCGATCGCAAAGGCAGCCATCCCAGGGGCCGACCCCGCTGATGACCTGTTGAGCGAAGCAAAGCCCGGGGCCTGCGCCTCGGGCTTTGCTCTGTCCAGGCTCTGGCTCTCCATCGGCTCATGACAGAGTCATCCAGGAACCATGAAGAAGGCGCCCCGTCAGGGCGCCTTCAGGCCGGTAGCCGGGCTGTAGACCTGCACCGCCAGGATCACTCCTCCTCGTCGGAAGCGCCGATGGGGATCAGCTTGATCTGCTTGCGGCCGAGCTTGATCTCGAACTCATCGCCGGGCTCGAGCCCCAGCTGGGCGGTGTAGGCCTTGCCCACCAGCAGGTTGCCGTTGAACTGCACCTTGGTGACGTAACTGAGCTTGCGGCCGGCCTTGCCCCGTCCCTGTCCGGTTTCACCGAGGCTCA
>JALOOQ010000125.1 GCA_025454305.1 Cyanobium sp. Prado107 | reverse complement strand
CAGCACCTGGTTGGCCGGCGTGGCGAACCACTGCTGCAGGCTCTGGGCGATCTGCTCGCCGATGCCGAACACCGCCGTGATCGCCTCCGGCGCGTCGGAGTCAGCACCGGTGGCGGCGGCTGCCAGCTCCGCGGCCGAGGGGAAGGCCCGGGCCAGGGCCTTGGCGTTCACCTCCCCCACGTGGTGGATGCCCAGGCCATAGAGCTGACGGTGCCAGGGCTGCTGCCTGGAGGCCTCGAGGGCAGCCACCAGGTTGGCGGCGGATTTCTCGCCCATCCGCTCCAGGCTGGCCAGCAGCACTGCGTCGAGCCGGTAGAGGTCGGCGATCGAGGCCACCAGGCCCTTCTCCACCAACTGCTCGATCAGCTTGCCGCCCAGGCCGTCCACATCCAGGGCCCCCTTGCTCACCCAGTGGCGCAGCGAGCCCCGCAGGATCGCCGGACAGCTGCTGTTCACGCAGCGGGTGGCCGCCTCGCCCTCCTCGCGCACCAGCTCCGAGCCGCACTCCGGGCACACATGCGGCAATTGCAGAGGCTGGGCTCCGGCGGGGCGCAGCTCCGGCAGCACCCGCACCACCTCGGGGATGATCTCGCCGGCCTTGCGCACCACGATCGTGTCACCGGCGTGCAGATCCAGCTCCGCAAGCCGGTCGGCGTTGTGCAGGGTGGCGCGGCTCACCGTGGTGCCGGCCAGGGGTACCGGCTCGAACTCGGCCACGGGCGTGACCACGCCAGTGCGGCCCACCTGGCAGGCCAGCCGCAACAGTTTGCTGGGGGCCTCCTCGGCGGCGTACTTGAGGGCGATCGCCCAGCGCGGTGCCTTCTGGGTGAAGCCGGCGTCGGCCTGCAGGCGCAGATCGTCGAGCTTCACCACCACGCCGTCGGTGGCGTAATCCAGCGTTTTGCGCTCGTCCTCCCAGCGGGCGAAGAAGGCCTCCACCGCCGCCAGGGAGGGCAGCACCTCGGCGTTGGGGTTCACCCGGAAGCCGGCGGCCTGCAGCCACTGCAGGGATTCCCACTGGCTGGTGGGCCGCGGCGGATCGCTCCTGTCCGCGCTGCCGGCCGCGGCGCCCGCTTCCGCCTGCCAGTCGTCGGGCAGGTGCAGGGTGTAGGCGAAGAAGTCCAGCCGCCGGGCGGCCACCACCTTCGGATCGAGCTGGCGCAGGGTGCCGGCGCAGGCGTTGCGGGGGTTGGCGAACAGGGCCTCGCCGCGGGCCTCGCGCTCGGCGTTGATGGCCGCGAAGGTGGCATCGGGAATCAGGGCCTCGCCGCGCACCTCCACCCAGGCGGGCGGGTGCTCCAGCTGCAGCCGCAGGGGCACGCTCTGGATCGTGCGCACGTTGGCGGTGATCTCCTCGCCCCGCTCGCCGTCGCCGCGGGTGGCGGCCCGCACCAGCACGCCCTGCTCGTAGCTCAGGGCCAGGGCATTGCCGTCGATCTTCAGCTCCCCCACCATCGCCAGCCGGGGCAGGGGCGCGCCGGGCTCGGGGGTGCGGTCGAGCACCTTCAGCAGGCGGGCGTACCAGGCCTCCAGCTCCTCGAGGGAGAAGGCGTTGTCGAGGCTGAACAGGGGGATGCGGTGCTCAACGCTGCTGAAGCCCTCCGCCGGGGCGCCACCCACCCGCCGGGTGGGGCTGTCGGGACTGAGCAGGTCCGGATGGGCGGCCTCCAGATGCTCCAGCTCCCGGTAGAGCCGGTCGTAGACCGGGTCCTCCATCACCGGCGCGTCCAGCACGTAGTAGGCGTGGGCGGCGTGGTTGAGCAGCCGGCGCAGCTCGGCTGCCCGGGCCGCCTGTGCCGCTGAGGCCGGTGTGGGAGCGGCGGACGGGGAGGCCAAGGCCGTCAGAGCAGAGGAGTCAGCTGGCGGGCCCGCTCAGGCGGTCTGGCGGCGGATGCGGTCGATGCGCCACTGCTCGTCGAGCTTCACGAAGGTGAAGTCGAGCGGCAGTTCCTCCTTCGCCTCGGTGAGCAGCTTCACGGTGAGCGTGAGCTGACCGTCGTTGAGCCTGGGGCGGCCGCTCTTGAGGTTGCGGTACTTGTTGAGCTTGAGGCCGGCCAGGAACTGAATGAACTGCTTGCGGTTGACGTGAGTGCGGTAATTCCTGGTAGTGAGCAGATAGGCGCCATCCACCTGGCCGTTGGCGATCTGGGTGAAGAACTGCTTGAGCAGCGGGTTGATGCCCCGGGCGCTGAGCACCAGCTTCACCGCCGTGATCGTCCAGTAGAGGAGCAGGGCCCCGGCGCCGGCCAGCAGGGCCTTGGTGCCGATGCCTTGCACCAGTTGCCAGTCCATGGGCCGCCGAATCTGTGTTGAATGGCCCCAGAGTCTGACTGACCAGCCCTCCGCGCAGCGCCCGGCGTGCCGCTCGAACCTCTGCTGCCCCTCTTCCACCGGCTCGACCGTGAGCACTTCGACGGTTGCCTCGCTCCCGCCGGTCGGCCGGTGGTTGCTGTGCGCTGGAGCGACGGGCGCCTGCGCCGCACGGCCGGGCTCTACCGGCGCGGCCGCGACGCCGCCGGCCTGCCCTTCTGCGAGATCGTGCTCTCGCGACCTCTGCTGGAGCCCCTGCCCCGCGAGGCGCTGCTCTCCACCCTCTGCCACGAGATGATCCACGCCTGGGTGGACCGGGTGCTCCGGGAGCGGGAGGTGCACGGGCCCCGCTTCCGCGGCCGGATGGCGGCGATCAACGCCAGCCAGAGCGAGTTCGTGGTGAGCGTGCGTCACCGCTACCCCCTGCCCGGCGGCGATGCGAGCCGCCACCGCTGGATCGCCCGCTGTCCGCGCTGCGGGATCACTGCGCCCTACCGGCGCCGCGTCCGGGGTCTGGCCTGCCGGGCCTGCTGCGAGCGTCACCACGACGGCCTCTGGGATGCCAGCTGCCTGCTGGAGTTCGTGGAGGCGGCGGCCTAGGTTCGCCCCAGCCGGACCTGCCTGTGAGCGTCTTTCTCTGGACCCTGCAGTGGGCCGGCCTGGCCATCGCCGTGGTGGGTCTGCTGCGCGAGCGCCGGCTGGCCCTGCGACGCCGGTAGCGTTGGCCCATGCCTGACCGCCGGTCTGATCTTCAGCGCCCATCCGCCGATCTGCGGCGGGGGGGCGATCCGCTCGAGCAGGGCCTCGACCGGCTGGTGAACGCCGGCCGTCAGCTGGTGGATGGGGTCTCCGGCGCCCGCCCCGGGTCCCGCTCCGGCCAGCGCCCCACCGGTCGCCCGGGTTCCGGCCCCGGCCGCTCCCGCCTGGGGGAGCTGGGCCGCTGGGTGGAGGACAGGCTGGACTGGATCCTGGAGGACGAGGATGACTGGCGCGAGCCCTGGCAGGAACCCCGCCCCCAGCGCTCTGAACGGGCCGGCCGGCCTGATGAGCCGCCGCCTCCGGCCGCTGCGGGGAGGAGGCGGCCCCTGGAGGCCATCTCCCGGCGCGGCGATCGCCGGCCGCGTCCCGCCACCGACCGTGCCACTGAACCGCCGGTCGTGCCGCCGGGCACTCCCGAGGCCCCTTCCCCAGCCCCCGGCGCCGACGGCTGGCCTGATGACAGCAGCTTCTCCCGGACTCGCTGGCAGCGGCCGTTGATCGATCCCAGCCGTGCCCCCGACCTCAGCGGTGAGGCGGCCCGGGACGCCGCCGCTGCCGCCCGCGCACGGGAGGCTGCCCGCCCGCTGCCCCGTTCCAGTCGCCGCCGGCCCGGCTGACTACGCTGGAGAGATCTGCACAGGGTCCATGAGCAGCCTGGTGGTGGTTGGTTTTCCCAAGGCAGCGGAGGCCGAGGAGGTGCGCCGCGAACTGGTGGACATCCAGAAGGAGCGGCTGATCGCCCTGGAGGACGCCGTGGTGGTGGAGCACGATGGGGACGGTCAGGTGCACCTGCGCCAGGCGGTCAACCTCACCACCGCCGGTGCTCTGGGGGGCGGCTTCTGGGGCACCCTCGTGGGCCTGCTGTTCCTCAACCCGCTGCTCGGTGCCGCCGTCGGCGCCGGCGTCGGCGCCGCCTCCGGTTCCCTCTCCGACATCGGCATCAACGACACCTTCATGCGCGAGCTGGGCGAGACCCTGCCCCGGGGCACCGCCGCGCTCTGTCTGCTGATCCGGGAGGCCACCGCTGACCGGGTGATCGAGCGCCTGAGAGCCCATGCGCCGCACGCCAAGCTGCTGCGCACCAACCTCAGCCACACCGACGAGGATCAGCTGCGCCAGCTGCTCGACAACGCGGCCCGGCAGGCGGAGGCCCTGCGGCTCGGCTGAGTCAGCCGCAGGCTGCTGCCGCGCTGGCGCAGTTCCTGGTTCACCGGACGGCGCAGCTGGGGCGGCATCTCCCCCGCCATCTCCTCCACCGACACGCTCACGGCGTTCGCCCCCATCAGCAGCGCTTCCAGCAGGTCGGCCCACTGGCGGATCAGGCGCTGCTGGGCCAGCGGCCGCAGCCCCTGCCGCTCCAGCAGTGCCCCACAGCTGTGGCGATGCCAGAGGGCGCTGCGGTTGTGGCGGCGCGGCAGGGGCTGCAGGGCCAGCCCCCGGTGCAGGGCGTCATGGCTCGGGGCACCACTGGCCAGCCGCAGGCCGGCCTCGCAGAGGATCCGGCCGCAGTGCACCGCGGAGATGCCGTGGAGCCGGCCCAGATCGGTCAGGCTGAGCCACTCGGACTGGGGGGAGGGGATTGAGGCGGTCATGGTCGGTCATGCGCCGTTCGGCACCCAATGCAGCGCCTGCCATGGGACCTGTCAATCCGTCAACCCCTCCTGGCTCATGAATCCAGACAGGCGTCTGCGCTGCTGCCGGCGGCGGGTCCCAGCCAGCGTTCCAGTTCCGGCGAGAACACCTCCCGGATCACCGTGAGGGGTTCACCGCCGCGGAAGAAGCGGTAGTGGCGGCTCCAGAAGGGTCCGCCGTGACCGAAGCGGCTCACCAGCCACGGGGCCTGCACCAGCGCCAGGCCGTCCACTTCCCGGAAGAGTTCGGCCCGGTTGCAGGTGAGGCTTCGCCAGATGGGCTGCTCCCGCTGGCGCAGGTGCGCGTCGGCCTGGCGCTGGTTCCACCAGCTCTCGGCCCAGGCCAGGGTGTGATCCCCGCAGCGCAGCCACACCTGGCGGCGCAGCAGCGGCAGCGCCAGTTCCGCCACCTCCTGGGGCGGACGGGCGCCATCCTGATCGGGCCGGACCTGGGGCGCCATGGAGATCAGCTCGATCCGCACCGGCAGACCGGTGAGCGATTCCAGGTGGCGGGTGGGGCTGCCGTCGCCGAGGAGCAGCAGGCGCCAGGGGCCGCTCAGGGCTTCGGCCAGGGTGTGCAGGGACTCGTCTGCCAGGCTCCGTTCCCACAGTGCGGCGGGTGACGGACTGGACAAGGGGCTGGCCGGGCTGGGCGACACACTCAGACCCGTGGCCATCATGGCTGTCTCCTGTTCGTCAGGCGGCAGCCTAGAAACGCCGAGGGTCGTCAGGAGCCGCTGCTGATGCTGATGCGCCGCTGCTGGCCGTTGCGCTCGATCACGGCTGCGTCGCCACTGGCTGACTGCAGGCGCCAGCCGCTGCTGCCGATGGAATCACCGATCGCGGCGCTGGTGGAGCTTCCCCCCACCTGGAAGATCGCTGAGCCGCTCTGCCCGGGCACCTGCACCACCCCCACCAGCTGGGGCAGCGAAGGGTCGTCGGCCTGAGGCGCGGGGCGGGGCTGGCTGGGACCGGCACCGGTGGCGGCCGCCGGGGCCGGCCTGGTGACCCGGGAGCTCATGGGCACCTTGAGCACATCGGCCCGGGGCGCGCTGCTGGAGGGCAGGGTGGCCAGCTCCTCCATCCAGGGCTCCACCGGTGGCGGCGGCAGTTCATCGCCCGCTTCGGCCAGGGCGGCGTCCACAGGCTCAAGGGCGGGTTCCGCCGGGGTGCCCACAGAGGCGGGCAGGGTGGCCGGACCCATGGCGCGCAGCCGCTCCACCAGCAGCATGTTGCGCTCCTGCCGCAGCGCCTGCTGACCCTGGCTCCAGAGGCTGAGGCCGATCAGGGCACTGCCGGCCAGGGTGGTCACCGTCAGCCCCACGGCGGCCATCACCAGGGCGGGCTGGTGCTGCAGG
>JALOOQ010000022.1 GCA_025454305.1 Cyanobium sp. Prado107 | reverse complement strand
TAGAAGAGCGAGCTGGTGGCGGCGGCGGCGGCCTTGAGCCCCTCGCCCGCCAGGATGCGCAGGAAGTTGGCGGACAGGGCGGGGCTGGTGGCCGGCCCGCTGCAGCCCAGCTCGGCGCTGAGATCGAGGGGGATCACCCCGGTGGGTCCGCTCTGGTGAACCTCGGCACTCCAGTGGCGTTCGGAGATCGGTTCGGTGAGGCCGCGGCGCACCGGATTGGCGGCCTGGCGATAGTCGAAGATCTGGGCCTTGGCCTGCCAGCCGGCGGATGCGCCGGATTCGCCCGCCTGAGCCGCCGCGGTGCCAAGGGGATGGAAGGGAACCTGGGTCATGGAGGTGGGCGCCGGCTGGCGACGGTGATGGACCGGCCGGTGGGGAAACGCACCGGCTCGCGAGGACGTAACGCTATTGAGCGCCAGGAGGTTCTGGGGCGTTGCCGCCGTCGCTACGGAAACCGGTCAGCCTCCGGCCACGGCCGGCACGATCGACACCTCGTCGCCGTCGCTGAGGGCCGTGCTCTCGTTGTCGAGGAAGCGGATGTCCTCGCTGTTCACGTAGATGTTCAGGAAGCGGCGCAGCTTGCCGCCGTCGTCGCAGAGGCGAGCGCGGATACCGGGGAAGCGCTGCTCGAGCGCCTCCACCAGGGCAGCCACGCTGGCCGCCTCCAGCTCCACGCTGGCTTCGTTGTCGGTGAACTTCTGCAGGGGGGTGGGGATCAGAACCTGAACGGCCATGGGGTTGGGCTGGTGTCGGAGGTGGGGGAGATGGACACGGCAGCTCGGGCTGGGATGGGTGGGGAGGCGCCCCGGTGAGCTGGGGTGTGCGGAGCTGACTGGGAGGAGCTGACTGGGCGGTGGGGGTTGGGCGGAGGGGGTTGGGCGGTGACCGGCGGCCCCTCAGGCCCGGGTGCCCGTGCCGCCGTGCTCGGCCTGGGCCTGCTCCCAGGCCTGGCGGAAACTGTCGAGCTGGGCTTCGATGAGGTAGGGCTCGCCGATGGAGTTGGCGACCGCTTCGGTGGTCTTGAGGCCGTTGCCGGTGATGTAGGCCACCGTGCGCTCCTCGGGATTGATCCGCCCCTGCTCCACAAGCTTCTTCAGCACGGCGATGGTGGTGCCGCCGGCCGTTTCGGTGAAGACGCCCTCGGTTTCGGCCAGCAGCTTGATGCCGTCGATGATCTCCGCGTCGCTCACCGCCGCGATCGTGCCGTTGGTGGCGTTGGCGATGTCGATCGCGTAGGGGCCGTCGGCCGGGTTGCCGATGGCGATCGACTTGGCGATGGTGTGCGGCTTCACCGGGGTGATGAAGTCACGGCCCTCGGCGAAGGCCTGGGCGATCGGGCTGCAGCCCTCGGCCTGGGCGCCGCTGAAGCGCACCGCCTTCTCCTCCACCAGCCCGCACTTGATGAACTCGTCGAACCCCTTGCGGATCTTGGTGAACAGGGAGCCGGAGGCCAGGGGCGCCACGATGTGGTCGGGGAGTTCCCAGCCCAGCTGCTCGATCACCTCGTAGCCGAGGGTCTTGGAACCTTCGGAGTAGTAGGGCCGCAGGTTGATGTTCACGAAGCCCCAGCCGTAGGTGTTGGCCACCTCCGAGCAGAGGCGGTTCACCTGGTCGTAGTTGCCCTTCACCGCCATCAGGGTGGGGTTGTAGATCAGGGTGCCCAGCACCTTGCCCAGCTCCAGGTCGCTGGGGATGAACACGCAGCAGTCGAGGCCGGCGTGGGCGGCGATGGCGGCGGTGGAGTTGGCCAGGTTGCCGGTGGAGGCGCAGCTCACCGTGGTGAAGCCCAGCTCGCGGGCGCGGGTGAGGGCCACACTCACCACCCGGTCCTTGAAGGAGAGCGTCGGCATGTTGACGCCGTCGTTCTTGATGTAGAGGCTCTTCAGGCCCAGACGCCGGGCCAGGTTGTTGGCCTTGAGCAGCGGCGTGAAGCCGGTGCCCACGTCGATGGGGTCACCCTCGATCGGCAGGAAGTCGCGGTAGCGCCAGATGGAGGCTGGGCCGGCCTCGATCGTGGCGCGGCTCACCCGGCTCCTGATCGCCTCG
Organism: Cyanobium sp. Prado107; assembly: GCA_025454305.1. Classification (GTDB taxonomy): domain Bacteria; phylum Cyanobacteriota; class Cyanobacteriia; order PCC-6307; family Cyanobiaceae; genus NIES-981. The sequence continues at coordinate 16,893 of JALOOQ010000022.1, read as the reverse complement.
TAGTCGTAGACCACCTCGAGCGGCCCGAAGCACACGTCCTCGCAGACGTGGCGGGCACCGGGGGCGTAGGGCTCGCCGCACTCCTTGCAGCGCAGGCCGGTGAAGGTGGGTCCGGAGAGGGCGGACCGGGAGAGGGTGGCCGTCACGGTGATCCCAGGGGGAAAACGGGAGGCTAACAGCGCTGCAGAGCAGTGCCCTGAAAAGCCGACTCAGGACATCGGATATAAGCGACGGCCTGGCGGGGTCGCCCGGCACGGTGGCCCTGCCTATGGTCGGCCGGAGTGGTCTGCATCGATGCGGCGGCACCTGCGGCGCCTTCCCTGGCCGTTGCTGCTGACCACAGCGGTGATCCTGCTGGCCGTGCTGCTCCTCGCCGCCGCCCGCACCTGGGTCGAGTGGCAGTGGTTCGAGCAGTTCGGCTGGGGTCCGGTGCTGGTGCGCCGCTGGTTGCTGCAGGCACTGGGTCTGGTTCTGGGACTGGCGCTGGGCGTGGGGTTGCAGGGCTGGATGGGCTGGTTGTGGCGCCGGCCCGCGGCGCTGGCGGGCGAGCCCACCCGCTTCGCACTGGCCCCCTTTCCCTATCTGCTCACATTGATCGTGCTGGCGGGCGCCCAGCTGCTGCCGCTGCTGCTGCTGCTGCGGCTGGCCGAGCGGCTGCTGCGCGATTCTTTCGACCCGCGCCGGCTGCATGGCCTGGTGGCCCTGGAGGGCCTGCCCTGGGTGCCGGTGGCCCTCCTGGCCATCCCCCTGCTGCTGGCACTGGTGCGTTCACCGCTGCGCACGCCGCGGGTGCTGGCCTTCCTGGCCAGCGCCGCCGCCGCCCTGGCCCTGGCCCGGGGGTGGGGGGTGTGGAGCCTGGCCCTGCTGGTTCCCGACAGCGGACTGCGCGACCCCATCCTCGGCGCCGACGTGAGCTTCGCCCTGGCCCGGTTCCCGGCCCTGGCCTTCGGCCTCACCCTGGCGATCGCCCTGGGCACCGCCCATGTGGCCGCTGCCCTGTGGAGCCTGATGGCCCGTCCCCCGCAGCTCAGCGACGGACGCTTCGATGGCTTCTCCGCCGCCCAGCTGCGGGCCCTGCGCCTGCCCTTCGGCGTCTTCGCCCTGGCCGTGGCCGCTGGCTTCTGGCTGAGCCGCCATCAGCTGCTGCTCAGCACCCAGGGCACGGTGCCGGGGGCAGGTTGGGTGGACGTGCACGTGTCGCTGCCGCTGCGCAGTCTCGCCGGTGTGCTGGCGCTGGTCACCGGGGTGCTGCTGGTGCTCCCCCTGCCGCGTCGCGGCTGGCGCGGCCGCACCTTCCTGCTCAGCGGCGTGCTGCTGGTGCTGGTACTGCTGCTGGAGGGCCTCCTGCTGCCGGTGTTGCAGCTGCTGGTGGTGAACCCGCGCGAGCTGGAGCGGGAAACGCCCTACCTGGCCCGTTCCATCGAGGCCACCCGGGCCGCCTTCGAGCTGGACCGGATCAACGTGCGCAGCGTCAACCCCAGCGCACGCCTTACCCGCGAGGACCTGGAGCTGAGCCAGGCCACGATCCGCAACATCCGTCTCTGGGACAGCAGGCCCCTTCTGGAGACCAACCGTCAGCTGCAGCAGCTGCGCGTGTTCTACCGCTTCTCAGAGCCCACGGTCGACCGCTACGCGATCGCCGCCGGCGACGGTCCTCCCCAGCAGCAGCAGGTGATCATCACCGCCCGGGAGGTGGACATCTCCGGCCTGCAGCGGGCGGCGCGCACCTGGCTGAACCGTCATCTGGTGTTCACCCATGGCCAGGGCTTCACCGTCACTCCGGTGAACACCAGCACCCCGGATGGCCTGCCGGAGTTCTTCATCAGCGATCTGGGTGCCAGCATCCGCATCTCGGGCAGCCCCGAGCTGAACATCAGCCGTGAGCAGGTGAAGGCGGCGATTCCGGTGGGAAGGCCCAGTCTGTATTTCGGCACGCTTCCAGGTCCCTACGCCCTGGCGCCGACCCAGGTGCGGGAATTCAACTTTCCCGAGGGTGATGCGAACTTCTACACCCACTACACCGGCCAGGCTGGGGTGCCGCTGCGCAGCACGGCGGCGCGGCTGGCTGCGGCCCTCTATCTGCGCGAGCCGCGGCTGCTGGTGAGTGGTGCGCTCACCCCCGACACCCGGCTGCTGCTGCGCCGGGAGGTGCGGGAACGGGTGCGCCGGCTGGTGCCCTTCGTGGCCTTCGAGGCCGAGCCCTATCTGGCGACGGTGAACCTCGGTGCCGACCCCGGACCCTTCCCACCAGGGCAGCACCAGTTCTGGATCGTGGACGGCTTCACCATCAGCCGCACCTATCCCTACAGCGCCCCGGTGCCCGGACGCCCGGACGTGCGCTACCTGCGCAATTCGGTGAAGGCCGTGGTGGATGCCTATGGAGGTGGCGTGGCCCTCTACGTGGCCGAACCCGATGACCCGCTGATCGACGGCTGGCGTCGTCTTTTCCCGGAGCTGTTTCAGCCGCTGTGGGAGATGCCGGCGGCGCTTCGGGCCCACATCCGCTATCCCATCCCCCAGTTCGAGCTGCAGACCAGCCAGCTGCTCCGCTACCACGTGACCGATCCGGTCGTCTTCTACAGCGGTGACGACGTGTGGCAGATCCCCAAGGAGATCTACGGGTCCGAGCTGGTGCCGATGGTGCCCTATCACATCAGCGGCCAGCTGGCGCCCGAGCTGCCGCCGGAGTTCCTGCTGCTGCAGCCGCTCACCCCCCTGGCGCGGCCGAATCTGGTGGCCTGGCTGGCGGCCCGCAGCGATGGCGCCAACTACGGTCAGCTCGAGGTGCTGCGCTTCCCCAGCCAGACGCCGATCCTGGGGCCCGAGCAGATCACCGCCCTGATCAACCAGAACCCGACGATCAGCCAGCAGTTCGGTCTCTGGAACCGCTCCGGCGCCGAGGTGGTGCAGGGCAACCTGCTGGTGCTGCCGGTGGGCGAGGCCCTGCTCTACGTGGAGCCGGTGTATCTCCGGGCCCGCAGCGGCGGCCTGCCGACCCTGACGCGGGTGGTGGTGAGCGATGGCACCCGCATCGCCATGGAACCCACCCTGGCGCAGGGGATCGAGGCGCTGCTGGATCCAGGCCGATCGATCCTGGCCAGCGACGCGCCGCTGACCCCGGCCAGCGACGTGCCCCTGGCTCCGGTGGAGACGCCCTGAGGGCACCGAAGCCACGGCGGCGGAATCAACCCACACCAGCCGGCCAGCCAACAAGCCCAGCCGGCCAACAAAAAGGGGGGGCGGTTGCCCCCCGGAAGGAAACGGTCGTGGTGATCGGGCAGCGGCGACGAAGCCGGATCAGGCGGCCACGGCGGTCTTGGGATCGAGGGCACCCTTGGCGTAGAGACCGGCGTAGTGGTTGATGGTCTGCTGCTTGATCTTGCTGGCGTTGCCGGCGCACCAGAACTGCTGGTAACGGTCCAGGCACACCCGCTTCATGTACTCACGGGCGGGCTTGTTGAAGTGCCGGGGATCGAAGTTGGCAGGATCCTTGGCGGCGGCTTCACGCACGGCGGCGGTGAAGGCCAGGCGGTTGTCGGTGTCGATGTTCACCTTGCGCACGCCGTTGCGGATGCCCTCCTGGATCTCCTCCACGGGGACGCCGTAGGTCTCGGGGATCTGGCCGCCGTACTGGTTGATCATGTCCAGCCACTCCTGGGGAACCGAGGAGGAGCCGTGCATCACCAGGTGGGTGTTGGGCAGGGCCTTGTGGATCTCGGCGATGCGGCTGATGGCCAGCACTTCGCCGGTGGGCTTGCGGGTGAACTTGTAGGCGCCGTGGCTGGTGCCGATGGCGATGGCCAGGGCATCCACCTTCGTCTTGGCCACGAAGTCGGCGGCTTCGGCGGGATCGGTGAGCAGCATGTCGCGGGAGAGCTCGCCCTCGAAGCCGTGGCCGTCCTCGGCATCACCCTTGCCGGTTTCCAGGGAGCCCAGGCAGCCCAGCTCGCCCTCCACGCTCACACCCACGCTGTGGGCCACGTCCACCACTTCCTTGGTGACGGCCACGTTGTAGTCGTAGCTGGCAGGCGTCTTGGCGTCGGCCTCGAGGGAGCCGTCCATCATCACGGAGGTGAACCCGTTGGTGATGGCCGAATAGCAGGTGGCCGGGCTGTTGCCGTGGTCCTGGTGCATCACCACCGGGATGTGGGGATAGGTCTCGGTGGCGGCGATGATCAGGTGACGGAGGAAGATCTCCCCGGCGTAGCTGCGCGCGCCGCGGGAGGCCTGCAGGATCACGGGGGAGTCGGTCTCGTCGGCCGCCTCCATGATCGACTGCACCTGCTCCAGATTGTTCACGTTGAACGCCGGGATGCCGTAGCCGTTTTCGGCGGCATGATCCAGCAGCAGCCGAAGCGGAACGAGCGCCATGGGAAACCTCTGGTCTGGGGTTGGACTGGGGGGGACTCTAGGTGATGCCAATCGCAACGATCTGTCCGCCACAGGCCCCAGGGGCAGGACGCGGCACCGCCCAGGGCAGGAACCAGGCCAGGAACCGGCGCAGGAAAAAGCCCCATCCGGCAGAGCCGGACGGGGCGGAAGCAACGCTGAGCGCAGGACGCTGTCGCCTGATCAGTCGATCAGCTGCTGTCGGCGCAGCGACTGAACGGTGAAGCCGTTCTGTTTGGCGGCACGGCGGGCCTCTTCGGCCTGACGCGCCAGCTGTCTGGCAGTGGTGATGGACATGGACGTGCCTCCGAGGAATACCGGCCCTTGGGCCCGGGTGTGGATGGCGCGTTGCTTCGGGGGTGGCCTGCGGATGACTCCCTGGACTGCCCCTACTTCCGCCGCTGGGGCCTGAACCCCATGGTCAACGTCAGAAAAGAGTAGCGGTTGCTACTGATATTGATTGTTCGCTCTGATACCGGTTTGCCGTACCACGGGCGCCCGGCGGGCTGTTCCGGCATCAGGCCGAGCGCTTTCAGGTTGAGCGCTTGCAGGTCGAGCGGTTTGGGGTTGAGCGGTTTCGGGCCCCTCACTCCCTGGCCCAGTCGCAGCAGCGCTGGCTGGCCACCCCTTCCGTGAGTCCCGGCACCATCGGCCGCCCTTGCCGCACCGCCTCGCTCCACCAGCCGTGCAGGCGCTCCACCGGCGCGATGCGGCCGTCCTCCCAGGTGCGCGGGAAGGCGAAGCGCGAGTCGGGTTCGAGTCTGCGCAGCGGTTCGTTGCCCCGGGCCAGCCAGAGATTGAAGCCGTGCACGTAGTCGGCCTGGTTGTCGGAGCCCAGAACGGCGGTGCCCTCGCGGCCGTAGAGCTCCAGCCAGCAGCCCCGCCCGCGCCGCGTCACCGAGGCCAGGTTCACCTGGGCCGACACCGTCCGCCCCGTCGGTCCGTCCAGCTGCAGCTGCACCAGGGCGATGTCCTCCGCGTCCACCATCCCCGTACGGCCGCTGCCATCGGCCAGAGGCCGCTCGTCGATGCTGGTGCTCAGCTGGGCCTGCAGCCTGCGGGTGGGCCCCACCAGCCAGTGCAGCAGGTCGAAGGCATGGGTGCCCAGGGCGCCGAGCACGCCGCCGCCGGCCGCGGCCTGGGAATACCAGGACCAGGGGCGGGAGGCATCGGCGCGGCTGCCCATCAGCCAGTCGAGCTTCACCAGCACCAGTTCCCCCAGCAGACCCGAGCTCAGCAGCGCGTGAAGCTGCCGGAACAGGGGCACCGCCCGGTATTCGAAATCCACCGCCACGCTGAGGCCCCGGGCCATGGCCAGCCGCTGCAGCTCCTCGGCCTGCCGGGCGGTGAGCGCCACGGGCTTCTCCAGCATCAGGTGCTTTCCTGCCTCCAGGGCGTGCAAGGCCAGCTCGAAGCGGGGTTCAGGCGGTGTGGCGATCACCAGCGCCTCCACGGCCGGATCGGCCAGCAGCGCCTCGAAATCGCTGTGGCCGGGCAGCTCCGCCTGGCGGCAGGCGGCCTCCAGGCGCTCGGCGCGCGGATGCCAGAGCGCCACTGGTTCGGCGGTGGGGCAGGCACGCAGGGCCGGCAGGTGCACCTTCTCGCCGAAGCCGAGGCCGGCGATCGCCACACCCAGGGGCCGGGCGGAGGCTGCGGCTGGCGTGCTGGACATGGACGCTGGGCGGGGTTCAGCCAGCCTGCAGCAGCGGTGCCCCGGCATCGCAGCTCGCTTCGATCACCGCCATCAGCAGCGGGTCGCCATCGGCGGGCTGCCATTCGGCCCGGAAGCGCGGCACCCCGTTCACCGAGGTGTCGCGGTAGAGGGTCTGGCCGCAGTCGATCTCCATCACGTAGAGGTCCGGCAGGCGGGGACGCCCCTCGTCGTCAGCGGGGGCGGGCTGGAAGCGGCTGAGAACGCTGAGGTTGCCGCCTGGGGTGCGGCGCAGGCTGCCGGCGTCCCACCATTGCCGTCCGGCTTCGCTGGCAGGCACTTCCCGCCACTCCACCCTGGCCGCCAGCGCTGGAACCGGCCCCGCAGGGACGCCGGCCAGCAGGAAGAGGAGCAGCGAGAGGAGCAGGGCGGCGGAACGGATCCGCCTGCTCAGCCAGGCGGAGGCGGTGAGGCTGACGGCGCGGCCGGCGGGCGTGGCTCGGCTGGGCCGCGGCTGGTCCGAGGGTGACGCCATCTCAGGCCGGGACGCGCTCACGGCAGCTGTGGATGCGCAGCAGGCTGGCCAGGGTCGGGCCCAGCCGGGTGCGGTCCACGATCACATCCACGAAGCCGTGGTCCCGCAGATACTCGGCGGTCTGGAAGCCATCGGGCAGCTTCTCGCGCAGGGTCTGCTCGATCACGCGGCGGCCGGCGAAGCCGATCAGGGCCTTCGGTTCGGCCAGGATGAGATCGCCCAGCATGGCGAAGCTGGCGGTCACCCCTCCGGTGGTGGGGTGGGTGAGCAGGGGGATGTAGAGCAGCTCAGCCTCCCGGTGCCGCTGCAGCGCCCCGGAGATCTTGGCCATCTGCATCAGGCTGAGCATGCCTTCCTGCATGCGCGCACCGCCGGAGGCGCAGACGATCACCACGGGCATGCGCCGGGCGGTGGCCTCCTCGATCAGGCGGGTGAGCTTCTCACCCACCACCGACCCCATCGAGCCGCCCATGAAGCGGAAATCCATCACCCCCAGGGCCAGGGGCACTCCACTGCAGCGGCACAGTCCGGTCACCACCGCGTCGCGCAGGCCGGTGCTGCTCTGACTGTCGCGCAGGCGGTCGGCGTAGCTGCGCCGGTCCTTGAACGCCAGGGGATCGGTGGGGGCCAGGTCGGCGTCGAGGGGCTCGAAGCTGCCGGGATCGGCGATCAGGCGGATGCGCTCCTCGCTGTGGATGCGGTGGTGGTAGCCGCAGCCCTTGCAGACGCTGGCATTGGCCACCAGGTCCTTGCGATACACCACCAGGCCGCAGTCGGGACACTTGCTCCACAGACCGCCACCCTCCTCCGGCTCCTGCGGGTTGCGCACCGCGGGAGCGTTCTTGCGGCGGTCGGCGAACCAGTCGAACAGCGACATGCGGAGGGCACCCCTGGAGGCGCCGGCACGGGATCGCTCCATTAAAAGCGCCGCCCCCTTGGGCGCCCGGCCTGGGGCGGGCCTCAGACCAGCAGTCCCAGGAGTTCGAGCCAGACGTCCCGACCGAGCAGCCACACGGCGGCGCCGGCGGCGGCCAGGAAGGGGCCGAAGGGGAAGGGCTGCTGCCGTCCCAGCCGACCGCTGAGGCGGCCCAGCACACCCACCAGCGCGCCGCTGAACACGGCCAGGACCACGGTGAGCCCCAGGCCCGTGAGCCCCAGCCAGGCCCCCAGCATGGCGGCCAGCTTGCCGTCGCCCAGCCCCAGGGCGGGCTTGCCCAGAAGCCGTTCTCCCAGAGCACTCACCAGCTCGAAGCCGAGCAGGCCCACCCCAGCCGCCACCAGGTGGTGGAAGAGCAGCTGCCGGCCCAGCTCGGCGCTCTGGCTCCAGCCCAGCAGCGCCGTGCAGGCCAGCCCCAGCACCAGGCCGCTGCGGCAGAGGGGCTCCGGCAGCCAGAGACGGTCGAGGTCGATGAGGGTGAGCGGAATCAGCCAGCTCAGCAGCAGCCAGCCGGCCAGCAGCAGCGGCAGCGGCGGCGGCAGCGGGCCCATGCTCCCGGGTTGCGCGCCCACCGCCGCCACCCACAGTCCCGCCGTGAGCAGTTCCACCAGGGGGTAGCGCAGGGCGATGCCGGCCCCGCAGTGGCGGCAGCGGCCACGCAGTCCCAGCCAGCCCAGCACCGGCACGTTCTCGAACCAGGCCAGGGGGGTGCCGCAGCGGGGGCAGTGGCTGCCGGGCCGCACCAGCGACTCCTCGCGGGGCAGCCGCCAGGCCACGACGTTGAGGAAACTGCCCACGCAGGCCCCCAGCAGGGCCGCCAGCACCGGCAGCGCGGGAGTGGTGAGGAAGGCGGTCACGGGGCGGTGCTCAGCGGCTGCGTGGCATGCGGATGCGCACGCCGGCGCGGGCGGCGGGCCTGCCCTGCAGCAGGTCCGCCGGGACGAACTGTTCGTCGGGCAGCAGCACCGGCTGGTCGAACACCACCCTGCCGCGCGCCCCCTGCAGCACCACCCCGCAGGGTTCGGGACCGGAGGGACAGCCTTCCTGATAGCGGTACATCACCAGCCTGGCCTGCTGAAACACCTGCTGGCTGTTGATGCGATCCAGACGCAGGACGGGGGCGGCCGAAGTTGTCGCTCCCGTGATCGGAAACGACGGCATCGATGGAGCTGGCGGGCGCTGGGAAGGGACGTTGGTGATGGCTCACCGACTCCGGTTCGTAGCCCAGATTAGGGGCCGCAAGGGGCCTGTGACCGCCGGTGCTGGGGTTTCTCAGGCCAGCTTCTTCTTCTCCTCGATCAGGCGATGAATGACCGGGGTGAGGATCAGCTCCATGGCGAAGCTCATCTTGCCGCCGTTCACCACGATGGAGGTGGGGCTGGACATGAAGGAGTCGTGAATCATGTCGAGCAGGTAGGGGAAGTCGATCCCCCACTTCTCACGGGCTCCCTTGCGGAAGTGGATGATCACGAACGACTCGTCGGCCGTGGGGATGCTGCGGATCTTGAAGGGATTGGAGGTGTCCACCGTGGGCACCCGCTGGAAGTTGATGTCGGTGCGGCTGAACTGGGGGCAGATGTGGTTGATGTAGTCCGGCATGCGGCGCAGGATCGTGTCCACGGTTGCCTCGGCCGAGTAGCCCCGCTCGGCGTTGTCGCGGGCGATCTTCTGGATCCATTCCAGGTTGGTGATCGGCACCACGCCCACCAGCAGATCCACCAGGGATGCCACGTCGTAGCCGTCACCGACCACGCCGCCGTGGAGGCCTTCGTAGAAGAGCAGGTCGGTGCCGGTTGGAATCGGCTCCCAGGGGGTGAACTGACCGGGCGCGAGGCTGGTGCCCAGGCGGTCGTTGTGCTCGGCCGCCTCCTCCGGCGAGTGCAGGTAGTAGCGCTTCTCGCCGCCGCCGGTCTCGCCGTAGGTGCGGAACAGCTCCTCGAGCTTCTCGAACAGGTTGGCCTCCGGGCCGAAGTGGGAGAAGTTCTCGCCCCGGGCGATGGCCGCTGCCATGGCCTCCTTCATCGGGCCGCGCTCGTAGCGGTGGTAGCTGTCGCCCTCCACCACCGCAGGGGTGATGCCCTCGCGGCTGAAGATGTATTCGAAGGCCCGCTTCACGGTGGTGGTGCCCGCGCCGGACGAACCGGTGACAGCCACAACCGGGTGACGCTTCGACATGGCGCAGGAGAACGGAGACGTGGGCGAGTTTGGCAGGTCGCCGGCCCGGCCCACCTCGGCGGGCCCGAAGCGTCACCCTGCCAGCGGGCTGTTCTCCACGGCTGCCAGCAGCTGATCGCCCATCGCCATGCACCCCACCGCCCTGCAGCCCGGGGCCATCAGGTCGGCGGTGCGGTAGCCCGCCGCCAGCACCTGCTCCACGGCCTGCTCCAGATCGGCCGCCGCCGCCTCCTCCTTCAGGCCGATGCGCAGCAGCATGGCGGCGCTGAGCACCGTCGCCAGGGGGTTGGCCTTGTCCTGCCCGGCGATGTCGGGGGCGGAGCCGTGGATCGGTTCGAACAGGCCCGGACCGCTCTCGCCGAGGGAGGCCGACGGCAGCATGCCGATCGAGCCGCTGAGCATGGCCGCTTCGTCGCTGAGGATGTCGCCGAAGAGGTTGCCGGTGAGCAGCACGTCGAACTGACGCGGATCACGCACCAGCTGCATGGCGGCGTTGTCGACGTACATGTGGCTCAGGGACACCTCGCTGAAGGAGGTGAGGTGGATCGCCTCGACGCGCTCCCGCCAGAGCTGGCTGACGTCGAGCACGTTGGCCTTGTCCACGCTGCAGAGCCGCCCCCGGCGCTGGCGGGCCAGCTCGAAGGCCACGCGGGCGATGCGGTCGATCTCGTGATCGCTGTAGGCCATGGTGTTGAAGGCCCGGACCCCGCTCTCGGCCTCCACCCGCCCCTTGGGGGTGCCGAAGTAGATGCCACCGGTGAGTTCGCGCACCACCATCAGGTCCACCCCCTCGATCACCTCCCGCTTGAGGGTGGAGGCGTCGATCAGGGAGGGGCTGATCGCCACCGGCCGCAGGTTGGCGAACAGCTCCATCCCCCGCCGCAGACCCAGCAGGCCGGTCTCCGGCCGCTTGTCGCGGGGCAGTGTGTCGTACTGGGGCGACCCGATCGCCCCCATCAGCACCGCATCCGCCTCTCTGCAGGCGGCCAGGGTGCTGGCCGGTAGCGGTTCGCCGGTGGCGTCGATGGCGGCCCCGCCGATCGGCTGCTCGTTGAAGCTGAGGCCGAAGCCATGGCGCCGGCCCACCGCTTCCAGCAGCAGACGGGCCACCGCCGTGATCTCCGGGCCGATGCCGTCTCCGGCGAGCAGGGTGATCCGGTGGGTTGTCGTCATGGCGGCGTCGACGGGGACGGCTGGGGCAGCCGCGGAGGCTAGGGCCCGGAGTGGCTGCTCCCCTGGCCGCCGCCCTTCTCGAGCTGGCGGATGGCCCGTGCGAGCTCGGGCAGCCTGTTGAAGGCTGCCGAGCAGCGCAGCCAGAGGCGGTTCGGGATGGCCGGGTAGCCGCTCACCACCTCGCCGGCGGCCACCTCGCCGTGCACGCCTGATTTGGAGCTGGCGATGGCCCCATCGCCCATCACCGCCCGGTTGGCCAGGCCCACCTGGCCGGCGAGGATCACGCCGTTGCCGAGGCGGGCGCCGCCGGCGATGCCCACCTGGGCGGCCAGGGCGCAGCCCCGGCCGGTGATCACGCCATGGCCGATGTGCACAAGGTTGTCGATCTTGGTGCCGGCACCGATGCGCGTCTCACCCACCGCCGGCCGGTCGATGGTGCTGCCGGAGCCCACCTCCACGTCGTCCTCGAGCACCACGTGGCCGGTCTGGGGCATCTTGCGCCAGCCGGCCGCGGTGGGCACGAAGCCGAAGCCCTCGCCGCCGATCACGGCGTTGGCCTGGATCACGCAGCCCCGTCCCAGGCGGCTGCCGGGGTGAACCACGGCACCGGCGTGCAGTTCGCAGCCGTCACCCAGCTCCACGTCGGCGTAGAGCACCACGTGGGGGTGAAGGACGCAGCCGGTGCCGATCCGCACCCGCCCGCCGATGCACACCTGAGGCCCCACGTGGCTGCCCACGCCCACCACGGCCGAAGGATCCACCACGGCGCTGGGGTGGATGCCGGGCGGCGGCAGGATCCGGGGGTGCAGCGCCTCGAGGGCATCGGCGAAGCCGAGGCGCGGATCGGCCAGGGCCACCCAGGCGATGCCCCGCTCGCTGAGCTGCCGGCCTAGATCCTCGGCGTCGGCGGCGGGCAGCAGCACGGCGCTGGCGCCGGTGGTGGCCAGGGCCGAGGCCAGGGTGCTGCCGGCCTCGAGGAAGCTGAGCTGGCCGGCCTGGGCCTCGGTGAGGGCGCCGCAGCCACCCAGCTCCGGATCGCCGGCCAGTTCCCGGGCAGGTGCGGCTGCGGGAGTGGCTCCGGAGCTGACTTCGGCAGCGGAGCGGAGCTCGCTGAGATGGCCGAGCAGTTGGCTGAAGCGCATCCCCGCGGGCTTTCGGCTGGGCGGATCGTAGGCAGGGCCCTAGAGCAGGGCGAGACGGTCGCGGTGCACCACCTCCACACCGGCCCTGCCCATCAGCCGCCGGAGTTCGGCGCTGTCCAGGCTGGCCAGGCCGCGGCCCAGTTCCCGGCCGTCCGGGGCCAGCAGGCGCACCGGCTCGCGGGCGCTGAAGTCGCCCTCCACCGCCGTCACGCCCACGGCCAGGAGCGAGGCGCCCCGGGCCAGCAGCGCCCGCTCGGCGCCGGCGTCCAGCCGCAGCGCTCCCTTGGGCACCAGGGCGTGGGCCAGCCAGCGCTTGCGGTCGGGCAGGGGCTCGGCGGAGGGCTGGAACACCGTGCCCACCCGCTGTCCGGCGAGCAGGGCGTCGAGCACCGCCGGATCGCGGCCGTCGGCCAGGTGCACCCGGATGCCGCTGGAGGTGGCGATGCGCGCCGCCGCCAGTTTGGTGGTCATGCCGCCGGTGCCCCATCGGCCGCCGCCGCCGGCCACGTGGGCCAGCCGCTCCAGTTCGGCCAGATCGCGCACCTCCTCGATCGGTTCGGCGCTGGCGTCGCTGCGGGGATCGCCCGAGTAGAGGCGGTCCACATCCGTGAGCAGGATCAGTTCGTCGGCCTGCACCGCCACCGCCACCAGGGCCGAGAGGGTGTCGTTGTCACCGAAGCGCAGCTCATCGGTGGCCAGGGTGTCGTTCTCGTTCACCACCGGCACCACGCCCCAGGCCAGGAGCTGTTCGAGGGTGCGGCAGGCGTTCTGGTAACGGCGCCGGGAGGCCAGGTCGCCGCGGGTGAGCAGCACCTGGGCCGCCGTCAGCCCGCGCACCGCGAAGGCGTCCTGGTACAGCGCCATCAGGTGGCCCTGGCCCACGGCGGCGGCGGCCTGCAGCGCGGCCACCTCGCCGGGACGCCGGGCCATCGCCAGCACGGCGCAGCCCAGCCCCACCGCGCCGCTGGTGACCAGGGCGATGCCATCACCGCGACGCCGGGCGCGGTTGAGGCTGGCGGCCAGATCGGCGATCACGGCGGCGGTGGGCCGATCGCTGGAGCCGCGCAGCAGGCTGGTGCCCACCTTCACCACCCGGCGCATCCTCAACTCCTCCCTCATCCCAGACTGGTGCCCAGCCATTTCGCCAGGTGCAGCTCCAGCCGCTGCAGCCGGTCGCGCTGGCAGGGCTGGCCGAGGGGATCGATCGGCTTCACCAGCACGGTGTAGAGCCCCAGACGGTTGCCGGCGATCACATCGGTGAACAGGCGGTCGCCGATCAGGGCCACCTGGTGGTGGGGAAGCTGGAACTGCTGCAGCACCCGGCGCAGGGCGGCACGGCGGGGCTTGCCGGCGGAGGTGGTGAAGGGCACGCCGATCTCCGCCGCCACGGCGCTGATGCGCTGGCGGGAGGGGTTGTTGCTGAGCAGGTGAATGGGCAGCTGCCGCCGCGCCTCCTCGAGCCAGCGCCGGCAGTTCGCCGGCAGGGTGGCCTGGCGGCGGGGCAGCAGCGTGCGGTCCACGTCCAGCACCAGGGCGGCGATGCCGCGCTCGAGCAGCTGCTGGAGCGGCACCTCCGCCAGCGTGCGCTCCAGCAGCCAGTCGGGACGCAGCAGCTGACGCAGGCTCACTGCATGCCCTCCCGCTCCCCCAGCTCCGCTTCGATGCGGGGCTGGACGCGGTCGAACTCCTCGCCCTCCACCAGCACGGCCTCGGAGCCGTCCATGCGGGCCACCACGAAATAGGGATCAAGGGGGATGTAGAGGCCGTATTCCTGGTCGTCCACCAGGAAGCTCACCAGGAGCTCGTAGGTCTCGATCTCGTCATCCTCCTCGTCATCCTCCTCGTCATCGAGTTCGTCGGGCTCCGGCTCGTCGAGCTCCCCGCTCACGGTGAGGGTCACCGCGGAGCGCACCAGGGTGAGGTCGTGTTCCTGCAGCACCACGTCCGCCACCGAGAGGATCGGCTCACTGGCCTCGATCGTGTCGATCGGCTCCGGCTCCTCCCCCTCGCGCAGGCGGAACAGGCACACCGGCGTGTCCACCGGGGTGAGCAGCACGTAGTCGTGCCCGTCGAGCGGGATGAGCTGTTCCAGGAAGCAGAGCAGCTGGCGCCCCCTCTGGTCGCTCACCAGAACGGTCGGCACGTCGGTGGGGAGTTCGCCCGAGCCAGTCATGAAGGATTCCGCGGCGCTCACAGGAGGTGGAGCTGTGCCCTCAGGATGGATCAACGCCGGTCGGCGTGCCTGGATCGGCTGTCGCCGGCGGCACCGGCAGCGGCTCGGGACCCTCGCGCAGCCACTGCTCCAGGAGCAGGGCGGCCGCGGCGCTGTCCAGCCTGCCGCTGCGATCGCCCTGCAGGCCGTGGAGCTCGGCGGCGGCCCAGCTGCTGGCGTGCTCGTTCACCCAGGCCAGGGCGAGGCCGGTGGCCTGCGCCAGGCGCTCGCCGTAGCGGCGGCAGTGGCGGCTCTGGTCGCCTGGCTTGCCGGCGCTGTCGAGGGGCAGTCCCACCACCAGCGCCTGCACCCGCCGCTGGCGGATCAGGGCCTGCAGTCGCTCCAGGTCGGCCGGGAAGCGGGAACGGGCCAGCGCCGGCAGGGGCGTGACCGTGAGGCCCAGGGGGTCGCAGCCGGCCAGGCCGATGCGCCGCCGCCCCACGTCGAGGGCCAGGGCCGAGCGTGGCCGGGGGGCTGCCGTCAGCGGGGCACCACCGGGGTGGGCAGCGGCCGGCGGCGGGGCTGCAGCTGCTCCAGCACCTCCTGCAGACGGCGGGCGGCCGCCTGGGCGGGCACCTGCAGCTCCTGCCGCCGCCAGACGCTGCGGGCCATCAGCACCTGATCGCCGCGGGGTTCGGCTTCGAGCTGGCGCAGCCAGCGTTCGAGCGCCTGATCGCTCACGTCGCTGCGCAGCCACAGGCAGCCGCGGGTGCCGAGTGCTCTGGCGGCCTGGCTGAGCAGGGCGGCCAGGGGACTGCCGATCAGGTGCCTCCAGCCGGGATGCACCGTGAGCTCGAGGTCGTGGCCGCCGCCGGCGTGCTCGCCCAGCCAGCGCACCGCCGCCACGGCCTGGTCGCGGCAGGGATCCATCAGCATCCAGCCCCGGCCGCCGCTGCGCTCCAGCAGGTCTTCCACGTGGCGGTCGAGCAGCTGACGCAACAGCCCCGGGCAGGCCGCCTGCTCCAGCTGCCAGAGGCTGCGGGCCGTGCGCCTGTTGAGCGGGCGCAGCGTCCAGTCGCCGGCGGCGGCCGCGGTTGCGTCGCCCCCGCCGGCCGCTTCCGGCAGCTGGCCGGACCAGCGCCACAGCCGCTCGGTGCGCAGGGGCTGGAAGCCCTGCTCGCGCAGGGCGGCGAGTCGGTCGCAGTCGAGGGTGGAGGCGGTGGCGATCCAGCTGCCGGCGCCATGGGCCCGCAGGATCGCCTCGCGCAGCAGCACTCCGGCCAGCTCCCGCCTGCCGCTCTCCAGCGCCAGGCGCAGGTGCTGCACCCGCCAGCAACTGCACCTGCGGTTCTCGGGGCGGGTGACGATCAGGCCCAGGGGGGTGGCGCCCCGGCGTGCGACCAGCACCTGGCAGCTGAAGCTGCTGGGGGTGGGGATGGGCAGCCACTGCAGCAACTGGCCCGGCAGGCGCAGAAGGGTGGTGCGCTGCAGCAGCGGCTGCAGGGGCACGAAAGCCGGATCGGTGAGGAGCGGCAGGTGCCAGCCGGCCAGCGGTTCGATCTGCAGGCCACCGTCGGCGGCCTCGTGCTCGGGGGGTTCGCGCTCAGGGGGCTCGCCCGCATGCAGGGGGGCCCGCACAGCGATGGATTGCGCCGGTGGGGATTGCGCTGTCATCCCAGGGCAGTCCGCAGGGGCCACATCAACTGTACCGACGCTGCCCGGACGCCGCTGCCGCTCAGGCGGGCCGCACCAGCACCAGGGGCGTGCGCTCGTTGGCGTTGCCCGCCGGGTTGGGGCGCAGGGCCCGCTGCAGCAGCTCCTCGTCGCAGCCACGGCTGGCCGCCAGCACCTTCACCCGGCCCAGGTCGTTGACGTCGACCACGGCCACCCCAACCCCGAGGGCCCTGGCCATCTGCTCACAGAAGGCGTCGGGGTGGTCGGGCCCGAGCACGATCGTCTGGTCGTAGGGCGGGGTGGTGCCGGTCACGTCGTCGATCAGGCGGGCCTGCTCGCCGGCCAGCCGGTAGAACCAGCCCTTGGAGCCCACCAGCTTCAGGGCGGTGCCCGCCAGCCAGGCGCAGAGCACCCGGGCCGGACCCACCAGGTCGATCAAGGTCTGCATGCCGCAGGCGGTGGCCAGGGAGCTGGTGGGGTGGAACACGCGGCAGAGCAGCCGCGCCAGGGCCGAGGGCCGGACGGTTTCGGGGTGGTGGTAGCGGCCCTGCATCACCGCCAGCGGCGTCTCGCCGATGGTGAGCACGTCGCCGCTCTGCAGCACGGGGCCGGCGTAGTGGCGCAGCACCTGTTCGGGGTCGTCGAGGGTGCCGAGCAGGTGGGTGCGCACCGGCAGCGGGCGGTGGCCGCCTGCTGGGGTTCGGGCCGGCGCAGGGGGATGAGGATGCCGTCGCGGCGCCGGAGCCGGCCGAAGGGCCCGTAGTTCACCCACAGCACCTCCAGCCAGAGGGTGTCGAGCAGGGCCTGCAGATCCACGCCGGCCTCGCCGCGGATCTCCACCGTGAGCCGGGCGCGGGTGGCCTTGCGGCCCTTGACGATGTAGGCGGCCCAGTAGCCGTCGGGCCGTTCCTCTTCGTCGGGGTGCAGGGCCGTGACGTGGGTGCGCAGGCTGACGCCGGCCAGATCGCCGCGACCCAGCAGGGTGGGACGCAGCTCCAGCTCCGGCACGAAAACCTCCATCCGCCGGTGGGGGTTGCTGATCGTGATTTCGCCGCTCACCCGCAG
>JALOOQ010000124.1 GCA_025454305.1 Cyanobium sp. Prado107 | reverse complement strand
GGGCTCGGCGGGCCCGCCGCTGGCCTGCTGCAGCCGCTGCAGAAAGGCCTCCTCCAAGGAACCGCCGCAGCCTCGGGCCAGCTCCGCCGGGCTGGCGCTCTCCAGAACGCGGCCGGCGTGCATCAGCGACAGCCGGTCGCAGCGGGCCGCCTCGTTGATGAAGTGGGTGGAGATCACGATCGTCACGCCCTCGCTGCGCGACAGCTGCAGCAGGGCCTGCCAGAAGGCGTCGCGGGCCACCGGATCCACGCCTGAGGTGGGTTCATCGAGGATCAGCACCTCGGGCCGGTGGATCAGGGCCACCGCCAGCGAGAGCCGTTGCCGCTGGCCCACGGGCAGGGAGGCCGCCAGGCATTCGGCGATGGGGTCCAGCTCGAAACGGTGCAGCAGATCCCGCACCCGCTCCGCCTGCTCGGCTGCCGGCAGTCCGAACAGGCGGGCATGGAGCGTGAGGTTGCGGCGCACGCTCAGCTCGCCGTAGAGCGAGAACGCCTGCGACACGTAGCCCACCCGGCGCCGGATGCCCAGATCCTCGGCCCGGACAGGGCGGCCCAGCAGCCGGGCCTCCCCCCCGGATGCCGGCAGCAGGCCCGTGAGCATCTTCATGGTGGTGGTCTTGCCGCAGCCGTTGGAGCCCACGAAGCCGAAGATCTCACCGCGCTGAATGGCCAGGTCCACCCCGTCCACCGCCGTGAACTCGCCGAAGCGGCGGTGCAGGCCGCGCGCCTCGATCACCACCTCGGTGTCCTGTCGCCGCGGCGGCCAGCTGCCCAGGGGGCGGTGTCGCCGCCGCCGCTGCGCAGGCAGCAGGGCGATGAAGGCCTCCTCCAGGCTGGCGCTGCCGGTGCGCTCCAGCAGCTCGGCAGGGCTGCCACCGGCCAGCACCCGGCCGTCATCGAGGGCCAGCAGCCGGTCGAAGCGGGCCGCCTCCTCCATGGTGGCCGTGGCCACCAGCACGGCCATGGCCGGCCGGCTGCCGCGCACAGCCGCGATCAGCTGCCAGAACTGCCGCCTGGACAGCGGGTCCAGGCCGGTGGTGGGCTCATCGAGGATGAGCAGATCGGGGTCGTGCACCAGGGCGCAGCAGAGGCCCAGCTTCTGCTTCATGCCTCCCGAGAGCTGGCCGGCGCGGCGGTGGCGGAACGGAGCCAGCCCGGTGCTGGCCAGCAGGGCGGCGCCCCGGCGCTGGCGCTCCCGTGCCGGCAGATCGAACAGCGCCGCGAAGCTGTGCAGGTTCTCCGCCACCGTGAGGCTGGCGTGCAGGTGGCGGCCGAGGCCCTGAGGCAGGTAGGCGATGCGCTGGCACAGCGCCCGCCGCTCCCGGACCCGCGCCATGTCGCGGCCGAACACCCTGAGCTCCCCCTGCTGCAGCCGCCGGGCACCGGCGACCAGGGCGAGCAGGGAGGACTTGCCCACCCCGTCGGGGCCGATCAGGCCCAGCAGCTCTCCTGTCGCCAGCTCGAAGCTCACCCCCGCCAGAGCCTGCCGCTCGCCGTAGCGCAGCCTGAGATCGCGGCAGCGCACCGCCGGGGTCATGGCGCCGGCGGCAGGCGCACCTGCAGCTGCCGGGGCCAGGGCACGGCCGGATCCAGCCGTACCCAGGCCACGCCCGGCAGGCCGCTCTTGGCGGCGCTGGCGTAGCGCCGCACCAGCTGGGGATCCACCTGTGCTTTCACACGGAACATCAGCTTCTCCCGCTCGCTGCGCGTTTCCACCGTGCGCGGCGTGAACTGGGAACCGCTGGCCACGTAGGTGATGCGGGCGGGGATCACCAGATCGGGCGCGGCATCGAGGATCAGGCGCGCCTCGGAGCCCAGCCGCAGCCGCCCTGCCTCCCGCGTGGGCAGAAAGAAGGTCATGTGCAGATCGCTGAGATCGAGCAGGTTCAGCACCCGCCCGCCGGCGGCGAGCACCTCGCCGGGTTCAGCGATGCGGATCTGCACCCGCCCGCTCACCGGAGCAGTGAGAACCGTTTCGTCGATGTCGCTCTGCAACCGCTGGATCCGTGCCTGGGCGGCCTCCACGGCTGCCTGGGCGGCCCGCACCTCCCCCGCCGCCGCCTGCACTGCGGCGCTGCCGGCGGCCGCATCGGCCCGGGCCTGGCTGAGGGCCGCCTCGGCGGCGGCGAGGCGGGAGCGGTCGGTGTCGAACACCTCGCGGGCCAGGGCGCCCTCCCGCATCAGCTGGCTGGCGCGCTGAAAGCGCAGCGCGGCCAGGTCGCGCTCCGCCTGGCGTTGTTCGATCACCTGCTCCGCCGCGCGCTGCTGAGCCCGGCGCTGCTCCACCAGACTGCGGCCCGTGGCCACCTGGGTGCGGGCCCGCTCCAGCTCGGCCCGGGCCTCCAGCAGCTGGGCCTGAAGGCTGGCCGTGTCCATGCGGGCCACCACCTGGCCGGCCTGCACCGCATCCCCCTCCTGCACCTCCACGCGCAGCAGCCGGCCGGCGCTGCGCGTGGCCACATCCACGGCAACGGCCTCCAGGCGGCCGTTGCCGCTGGCGAACGCCGGCGGCCGCTCGCGAGACCGCTGGCGCAGCCACAGGGCGCCGCCGGCACCCACCGCCACCGCCAGGGCGATCACCAGCGTGAGCCGCTGCCGCATGGCCGGCCGCCTCAGACCACCTCCCAGTGGAGGGTCATGGGGATGGCCCCCTCGAGGCTTGCCTTCACGGGACAGCCCTCGGCCGCCCGCTGCAGGACCCGGCGCTGGCGCTCATCGAGGGCCGCGGGCAGGCTCACCCACACCTCAAGCCCCGCGATGCGGCGCGGCGCCTCGCTGCTCATCGTCTTCTCCACCCGCGCGGCGGCTCCCTGGAGGGGCCAGCCGTGGCGTTCGGCCACGATGCCCATCACCGTGAGCAGGCAGGTGGCCAGGGACGTGGCCACCAGGTCGGTGGGGGAGAAGCATTCGCCCTTGCCGGCGTTGTCGGGAGGTGCGTCGGTGTCGATGACGCTGCCGGAAGGGCCGTGTTCGGCGGCGCAGCGCAGGCCGCCGTCGTAGCGGCAGGAAATGGTGGTCATCGCCGTCCTGGGTGACGCCATGGCTTTCCACTCTGATCGCCTGGCGGCACCGCGGGCCGCACGGAGCGCTTCCGAACGCCGGTCATGGCCCCGCCAGACCGATCTCCGCCAGCAGCTGGCGCTGCTGGCGGGCCGACACGAAACGATGGGCGGCCATGGCGCCGCTCACCGCCACCGGCGGCACGCCGATCCCGGGAAAGGTGCCGGCGCCGCAGAGCACCAGCCCGTCCACCGGCGTGCCGCCCCCCGGAAACGGTCCCTGATCGGCGGGCCAGGCCGGCCCGTAGCTGCCCTGGGGCATGCGCAGGTAGTGCCGGTGGGTGAGGGGAGTGCCCTGCAGCTCCAGCACCACGCGCTCGCGCCAGTCGGGGATGAGGGGGGCGAGCACCCGGTGAAACAGGCTGCAGCGCTCGGCCTTGAGGGCCGCGTAGGCCGGGCTGCCGCGCTCCAGATCCTTCCACAGCTCCCAGGGTTCGTTGGCCGGGGTATAGCCGTGCAGCACCTGGTGGCCGGTCGGTGCCAGGGAGGGATCGAGCAGCGACGGCATCGACAGCACGGCCATGTTGCGCTCGGCGTCGATGCCGCGCCGCCAGTCGCCCACCCACACGTGGTGGATGGGCAGGTGAGCCAGGTCGTCGCCGCGCAGGGCCAGGTGCCAGTGCAGGAAGCTGCGGCAGGCCGGGGTGTCCGCCTGGCGGCGCCGCCAGCGGGCCGGGGTGGCGCTCTCCGGGAGCAGCTCCGGCAGGCTCCAGGGGCTCACGTTGGCGATCACGCCGCGGCGGGCGCCGATGCGTTGGCCATCGGCAAGTCGCACGCCGATGGCCCGGTTGCGCTCCACCAGCACCTCCGCCACCGGGCTGCCGGTGCGCAGGGCACCGCCCTGGCGCTCCAGGGCCCGCACCAGGGCGGCCACCACCGCGGGGCTGCCGCCGATCGGGTAGTCGAGGCAGGCGCCGGGCTCGAACCACTCCCCGAACAGCGTGGCCATGGCGGCTGCGCTGGTCTGATCCATCGGCAGCCCGGAGATCAGGAAGCAGAGCAGATCCACCCAGTGCAGCAGGAAGGGATCGCGCAGGTGCCGCCGCGCCATCGGCCCAAAGCCTCCACCCAGGGACGCCAGCCGCCCGGCCTGGCCCAGCAGCCCCAGCCCCTGGCGTCCGAGGGTGGCGGCCAGGCCCAGCCCCGGGCGCAGGGCCAGCAGCGGCAGGGCGCGGGCGGCCTCGCAGTAGGGCTGCAGCCAGGCCATGAACGCCGTCCATTCCTCGGCGGCGGCGCCGCCGCGCAGCTCCCGCACCACCGCCAGGAACGGCTCCAGACCCACGCCCACCGTGAGCTGTCCCTCGGGCAGCAGCAGGCCCCAGTGCTGATAGGTGGCCACCGGCACGTTCTCGCCCACGGCCCGCAGCACCTGGGCCATGGGGTTGCTGCTCGGCCAGCGTCCCAGCCCCGACCACAGCGACGGGCCCGATTCGAAGTGAAAGCCCCGCCGCTGGAAGCCGTGGGCGGCCCCGCCGGGCTGGTCGTGGGCTTCCAGCACCAGCACCTCCAGGCCGTGGCGGGCGGCCAGGGCGGCGGCGCAGAGGCCCCCCAGGCCGCTGCCCACCACCACCAGATCCGGATCCGAGCCGCCGTGGGACGGCGTGGGGGTCATGGGGCCCTGTGGCAGCGGTCGCTGCAGAGCTTCTCCAGGCTCGGCCGCCCGGTGAGCCGCAGGCGCCAGCGCGCCCACAGGCCGTAGCCGGCATCGGCGAGCTGACGCAGGCCGGGCCAGGCGCTGGGGGCATAGAGCCAGCCCAGGCCGATCAGGGCGTAGGCGCGGCGGAACACGGCCACATCCCGCAGCACCTCACCGTCGGCGGTGATGGCGTGGATCCGGCCCATGGCGGCGCGGTAGTCGACGCCGGCGTGGGCCGAGGGGTCGTAGCCGGGATTGTTGATGTCCACGAACGCCAGCCGGGGGGCGTCGGGGTGGAGCCGCCGGTCGCGCTGGCGCAGAAAACGAACCTCCCGCAGGCAGAGGGGGCAGGCCCCGTCGTAGAGGATGCGCAGCTCGCCAGGAGCCGGGCCCGCCTCCTGGGGGGCGCGTGTGGCGGCCTTCGGCTCGCCGCTGGCCGCGGACAGGGGCGTCATGGCCGGATCGGGGGAGAGGGGATCACCACTTCTTGCGGCAGTACCGGCCGCCCACGTTCATCCAGCCCTCCGGACAGGGCTGGCCATAGGTGGGCCGCACGGTGTAGTTCATCAGCCCCAGGGTGCTGCACGTGCCGTTGAGCAGATCCACGTAGCCCAGGGGGCAGATGATGCCGAGCTTGGGCACCTCCCGCTGGGCCAGGGCCGGGGTGGCGGTCAGGGCCAGAGCGGCGGCGACGAGGCCGAGGGTGGCGGTGTTGGCGATGGGGTTCATGGGCCAGACGACACGCTGCGGTGATGGTAGGGAGCTTCACCATGGGGGCTGCCCGAGTTGTCGCGATGCTGTGCCAGAACCTGCGCCTGCTCGAGGTCACCACCTCTGCCGAGGGCTTCACCGACCTCACCGCCGCCCTGAACCGGGAGATCGCTGCCAGCGGGCTGGATCTGGGGGTGGCCACGCTGGTCTGCCAGCACACCAGCTGCTCGCTGTCAGTGCAACTCACACAGAACAAGCTCAGCTTGGAGCTGGATGTTCAGCTTTGAGCCGCCGCGAGATCGCGGCAGACTCTGGGTGTCGTCCACGGACGTGCCGATGTCGCCCACACTCCAGACCCTGATCAGCGGGAGCCCCGCCGTTGACCTCCGCATCCGCGTGAGTGCCAAGCAGGCAGCGCGCATTGACGCGCTTGCGGCCAGCCACAGCGCCACCCGCAGCGCCGCTGTACAGGCTTTGCTTCAGCAGGCGCTGGCCTCGCTCGATGTGGAGCAGCAGCACCACGCCAGCGCCTGACGCGCAGGTTCCCAGGGCATCAAAAGGCCCTAGGAGGCTGCTGAAAAACCAGTCGAGCCGCGGGAGAATGGCCCAACGGCACTGAGCGGATGCGCGGCCAGCAGGATCGCACCGGCCCCCTGTTCTCCTACATCTCTACAGAAGACCGGATTCCGTCCAGCCATCCACTGCGGCAGGTCCGAGCGGATGCTGATTGAGCAGCTGGACTACAACCTGCTGTTCCGCTGGTTTGTCGGCCTCAACCCGGACGATCCCGTCTGGCATCCGACCACATTCACCAAGAACCGCGACCGGCTGCTCAACGAGGAGCTCATGGCCAGGTTCCTCGAGCTGCTGCTGGCCGCACCGGAGGTCAAGCCGCTGCTGAGTTCGGAGCACTTCTCGGTCGATGGCACCCTGCTGCGGGCCTGGGCCTCTCATGGCTCCCTGGAGCGGATCGAGGGGATCGACGACGATCCACCACCGTCCAGTGGCGGGAACGGGTTTGGATCAGCTCCTGGCAAGCAGAAGAAGCGCGCCAGGGGCGACTTCCGCGGCCTGCTGCTCTCCAACCAGACGCATCGCTCCAGCAGCGACGGGGAGGCGCGGCTGTTCCGCAAGTCCGGAGGCACCGGAGCATTCCTCAGTTATCTGGGGCACTGCCTCATGGAGAACCGGCACGGCCTGGTGGTGGCCAGTGAGGTGACTCCGGCAGACGGCTACGGGGAGCGTGCTGCCGCGCTGCGGATGGCATGCGCTCTCCGCGGTGCTCACCAGAAAACGCTCGGGGCTGACAAGGGCTACGACACCAGGGATTTCGTGGCTGATCTGCGCTTTGCCGGGGTCACGCCGCATGTCGCCCAGAACATCCAGCCACGCCGCCGCTCCGCCATCGACGGCCGCACCGTTCGCCATCCGGGCTATGCCCGCTCGATCCATGCCAGGAGACGGATCGAGCAGGTATTTGGCTGGATCAAACAGGCCGCTGGACTGCGGCAGCTCAAGGCCCGAGGTCGATCGCGGGTGGGAGCGGTGTTCCGGCTGCATGTGGTGGCCTACAACCTGATCCGCCTGGCCAACCTGCTCAGCCCGCGTCAGGCGCTGGCATGAAAGGGCAGGTGCGAGGAGATCAGCGGCGATCGTCCGGCTGGACCTCGCCGCTGACGTCGGGGATCACTGCCCAGTACGCCAAGACCGCCTTCCGAATGGAGGTGTCCGGGACTCTGGAATCTGAATCCGGTGCAGGAAGACTCGGATGGACCGCTATTTCAGCAGCCTCCCAGGACTCTGCTGGCTTCCGGCATGTTTAAA
>JALOOQ010000123.1 GCA_025454305.1 Cyanobium sp. Prado107 | reverse complement strand
GCCGAGGTCGTCCTTGTAGATGAAGGCGCGGTTCTTCACCAGATCGACGATGCCGCTGAGCTCACCCTCAGCGCCGATGGGCAGCTGGATCGGCACAGCCTTGGCCTTGAGACGGTCCTTGATCTGCCCGTGCACCTTGAGAAAGTCGGCGCCGGTGCGGTCCATCTTGTTGACGAACACCATGCGCGGCACCTTGTAGCGGTCTGCCTGCCGCCAGACGGTTTCCGACTGGGGCTGCACGCCGCCCACGGCGCAGAACACGGCGATCACACCGTCCAGCACCCGCATGGAGCGCTCCACCTCAATGGTGAAGTCGACGTGCCCAGGGGTGTCGATGATGTTGATGCGGTGGTCCTTCCAGCTGGTGGAGATGGCCGCGGCGGTGATGGTGATGCCACGCTCACGCTCCTGGGCCATCCAGTCGGTGACGGCAGCTCCGTCATGCACTTCGCCCATCTTGTGGACGACGCCCGAATAGAACAGGATGCGTTCGGTCGTGGTGGTCTTGCCCGCGTCGATGTGAGCGGCGATGCCGATATTTCTGACGCGTTCCAGTGGAAAGGCGCGGGCCACGGGTGTGATCTCCGAAGGGTCTACAAAAGCGGGGCCCACTCTAGTGATCAGGCGCCCCGGGGGGACTGAGCCTCGGCTCAGTAGCGGTAGTGGGCGAAGGCCTTGTTGGCCTCGGCCATCTTGTGGGTTTCCTCGCGCTTGCGAACGGCACTGCCGGCTTCGTTGGCGGCGTCCATCAGCTCACCGGCGAGCTTCTGGGCCATGCTGCGCCCGTTGCGTGCCCGCGAGAAATTCACCAGCCAGCGCAGGGCCATGGCTGTGCCCCGTTCCTGACGCACTTCCATCGGCACCTGGTAGGTGGCACCGCCGACCCGGCGGGCACGCACCTCCACCAGGGGGGTGGCGTTGCGCACGGCGGTCTCGAACAGCTCCAGGGCGTCGCTGCCGGTACGTTCGTTGATCAGGGTGAAGGCATCCGAGAGGATGCGCTGCGCGGTGGATTTCTTGCCGTGCTTCATCAGCCTGGCCACCATCATCGAGGCCAGACGGCTGTTGAACTGGGGATCGGGCAGAACCGGACGCTTCTCAGCTGCGTTGCGGCGAGACATGGAGGAACGGTGAAAGGGCGTAAGGGGAGGAAGCCGGAGGTCTGACTGTTCGGATCAGATAGGCGGGTCCGGCGGCCCGTCATTCACTCCTTGGGAGTCTTGGCGCCGTATTTGGAGCGGGCCTGGCGACGATCCTTCACCCCGGCTGTGTCCAGGGTGCCGCGGATGATGTGGTAGCGGACACCGGGCAGGTCCTTGACCCGGCCGCCGCGGATGAGAACGACCGAGTGCTCCTGCAGGTTGTGGCCGATGCCCGGGATGTAGGCCGTGACTTCAAACCCCGAGGTCAGCCGTACACGGGCCACCTTGCGCAGGGCCGAATTGGGCTTCTTGGGGGTGGAGGTGTACACGCGGGTGCACACACCACGCCGCTCCGGGCAGGCGCGCAGGGCAGGCGACTTGGTCTTGCGCGTGAGTCGCTGACGCTCGGTACGGATGAGCTGCTGAATGGTGGGCATCGAGGGCCGGAAATACTGGGGCCGGTGAGGAAACGGGTTGCGAAACGACTGGTCGGACGTTCCGACCTCAATCGACAATCCGCCACCTTACCGGGTCGCCCGCCCCCTCCCGGCCACTGGGCTGAAGGCAGCCCCGCAGGCGCAGGTTCTCACGCCTTCGCGGCTGCGCACCAGAAACCCCCCACCGCTGAGGTCACCGCGGTAGTCGAGGCTCAGGCCCGTGAGCAGTGGGGCCTGGTCGTGGGGCGCATGCAGGGTCACCCCATCGGCCCGGGCGATCGGCACTCCCGCCAGGTGGCCAGGCCGCAGGCGGATCGTCCACTGCTCGCAGCCCCCCTCCACCAGATCCAGGTGCATCAGGCCAGGGGTTCCGGCCACCGCCGCCTGGCGTCCCAGCTCGGCGGCGGCGGCGGCGGTGAGGCGCAGGCTGTGACCCTTGGGCATGGCGGAGCTGTCGATCCTTTCCCTGAATGCCGACATCCACTGTCGCAGCCTGCGCCGGTTTCATGGCACCAGGCCCACACCGTTGTGCACGCTGCCGACCACGCCCCGGCCCTTCACCTGCAGGCTGCCCCCCATCACCAGCCCCGTGGAGCTGCCGCCATCGAGGTTGAGGGCGTCCCGCAGCCCCATCTGCTGCAGCACCTGGGCCGTGCGGGCCAGGCTGGGCCCGGGGTTGCCCTCACCCTCCAGGGTGATCAGCCACACCTCGCGGCCGTCGCTGGCCAGCACGGTGCGGGGAGCTCCCTGGCTCATGAATGTGGCGGCGAAACCCTCGGCGCTGCCATTGAGCACGTTGCGTCCGTCCTGAAGCAGCAGCGGTCCCCCTCCGATCACCTGCTGGGCATCGCCCAGAGGGCTGCTGGAGCGGCTGCTCAGGCTCACCCGCTCACCCTCCCCCCAGGGCAGGATCGCCCCTCCCCTCGCCACGAACAGCGTGTCCCCGGCCCGCAGCGGAACGCCCCTCTCCAGGGAGAGGCTGTCGAAGCTCTGCAGCACGGTGTCGCCGCGCACGAGCACGGCCGTTTCGCCGCCGCTGAGGGCCTGGTAGGCGTGTCCCCAGTCCGCCGTGTAGCGGCTGATCCCCCGCTGCACGAAGCCGCTGTTCACCACCACCACCGGCAGCCGCCTGCCGTCGGCCCCCACCACCCACTCCTCCAGGCTGAGCCGTCCGAAGCGAGGCAGCTCGCGGCCGTTCCAGGCCGCCACGCCGCGGTGGAGAATCGGTCCTGACAGCCAGCGCCCGTCGCGTTTCAGGGCCCCCAGCGGCAGCCGCCGCACCCGGTTGAAAAACCCGCCGTTGATGGCCACCAGCGCCTGGTTCTGCTGGGCCAGCTGGGTGAGGGGGCCCAGACCGGTCATGCCGCCCGGCTGCACGAGCGGCATCAGCTGCAGGGGGGCGGTGGCCGGTTCCAGGCGCACGGCGTTGATGCGCATGCCCTCGCGGCCGAGACGGTCCCAGCGCACGCCGCGGCCCAGCAGCGCCTGCAGGCGAGGATCGATGGGCGCCGGGGCCGACGGCGCGGCCGGCCCGGCACCTCCGGGCAGATCGATCACCAGCCGGTGGGGCTCCCCGAGGGTGAACACCCTGCTCGGGGTGGTCCCGGGGCTGCTGAGGGCGAGCCCGCGGCTGTCGGGCCTCGTCCTCAGGCCCAGAGCCTGCAGCTGCTGCTGCCCCGCCGCATCGGCGCTGATGCCCACCAGCAGTCCGCCGGCTGCCGTCTCCACCAGCGCCGGGCCGGCCAGATCAAGCACCACCCGGCGCACGCCGGGCTGGCTCGAACTGCGCACCTGCAGCAGGCTGACCACCGGCAGATCCAGCCGCAAGCGATCCTGATCCATCTGGATCCGCACCCCCACGCCCTGCAGCAGGGGCAGAGCATCGACCGCCACCTCATCGTCCAGGGCCTGCTGGGCCCCGGCCGGCACCTTCAGGGGCCGGCCAAACCATTCCAGATCGAGGCTGCCGTCGCTGAGGCTGCGGCTGCTCACCCCGAGCTGGTTCTGCAGCACCTCCAGGGGGAGCCACAGCTCGCTGGGGTTCGCCTCCGCCCCGATCCAGCGCCAGCGGGCCTGCTGGGGCCGTCCGTTCACCAGCAGCGTCGCGCCCTCCCGCGTCAGCTCCACCCTGGTGCGGGTGCCGCCGCGCGGCACCGGGGGAGGCATCCGGAGAGCGGCCAGCGCCGCACCGTCCAGCAGCATGGCGGCCAGGCTGAAAGCCGTCAGGCAGACGAGAGCACCACGCAGCGTCCGTTTGCCACCTCCGGTCCGAGCCGGAGGGATCGCCGACAGGGTTGCCTTCGCACTCGTCATGGCCTCTCGCCTCTCACTTCACCTTCGGCCGCTGACGTTAAGGCGGTTTCGGGGCGGTTAATCCCTAGGATCTGTCGTTCTGCAGGCGCATGCTCCTCCGGGCGCACGCAACACCGGCCCAGCACCGGTCTCACCGGCCAGGCGACGTGGCCCTCCGGCCAGGACGACACGGCCCCCGGCCCGGGATTCCTCCCGGGTCCAGACATGCCCCCTGTCCACTGCCAAGACTCTCCGCCGGAACGCTTCGGGTTATGCCTCGACTTCCCCGCCCCGCATGGCCCCACTGCGACAGCCCCGCGCCGGCGGCCGTGGCCGGGGAGAAGGACGCCTGCGGCGTGGGCTTCGTCGCCTCCCTGCGGGGTGAACCCAGCCACTGGCTGCTGCTGCAGTCCCTGCGGGGGCTGGGCTGCATGGAGCATCGCGGCGGCTGCGGCGGTGACGGCGACTCCGGCGACGGCGCCGGCGTGCTCTGCGGCATCCCCTGGAGCTTCCTGGAGGCCGTGTGGCCGGAGGCGGCCGGCAGCGCCGGCACCTCCCGGGGCCTGGGGATGGTTTTCCTGCCCACCGATCCGGCCCGGCGCGAGCAGGCCCGCCGGTTCTGCAACGAGGAGGCCGAGCGTTTCGGCCTGCGCAGCCTGGGCTGGCGGCCCGTGCCGGTGGATCCGGAGGTGCTGGGGCCGATGGCCCGCGGCACCGCCCCCTGCATCGAACAGTGGCTGCTGGGGGCCGAGGTCCAGGGGGATGCCCTCGACGCCCTGCTGTTCCGCCTGCGCCGCCGCTGCGGTGACCGCGCCCGGGAGGCCTGGGGCGCCGCCGGCGATCTCTACTTCGCTTCTCTCAGCGGCCGCACCGTCGTCTACAAGGGCATGGTGCGTTCGGAGGTGCTCGCCGCCTTCTACGCCGATCTGCGCGACGAGCGCTTCGCCGTCACCTTCGCGGTGTACCACCGCCGCTTCAGCACCAACACCCTGCCCCGCTGGCCGCTGGCCCAGCCGATGCGCCTGCTGGGGCACAACGGGGAGATCAACACCCTCCTCGGCAACATCAACTGGGCCCGGGCCGCCGAAACCCACCTGGACGCGGTGTGGGGCGATGCCGCCGCCGACCTCAAGCCGGTGGTGAACCCCGCCTTCAGCGATTCGGCCAATCTCGACGCCACCCTGGAGCTGCTGGTGCGCAGCGGCCGGCCGATCACCGACAGCCTCCTCACCCTGGTGCCGGAGGCCTTCCGCAACCAGCCCGACCTGGAGAGCCGCCCGGCCATCCAGGCCATGTACGAATTCAACGCCTGCACCCAGGAGCCCTGGGACGGCCCGGCGCTGCTGGTGTTCGCCGATGGCCGCAGCGTCGGCGCCACGCTCGACCGCAACGGCCTGCGGCCGGCCCGCTACTGCATCACCAGCGACGGCTACGTGGTGATGGGCTCGGAGACCGGGGTGCTGGACCTGGAGGAGTCCCGGATCGTGGAGAAGGGCCGGCTCGGCCCCGGGCAGATGCTGGCGGTGGACCTCGAGCGGGGCCGCCTGCTGCACAACTGGGACGTGAAGGAGGAGGCTGCTGCCCGCCATCCCTACGCCGCCTGGCTGTCCGAACGGCGCCGCAGCCTGCCTGCCCAGCCCTGGGGGCAGGAGCGCCTGCTGGGTGATCTGGAGCTCCTGCAGCAGCAGACGGCCTACGGGTTCACGGCCGAGGATCTCGATCTGGTGATCGAGGACATGGCGGGGGCGGGCAAGGAGCCCACGTACTGCATGGGTGACGACATCCCCCTGGCCGTGCTCTCCAGCAAGCCCCATCTGCTCTACGACTACTTCAAGCAGCGCTTCGCCCAGGTCACCAACCCGCCGATCGACCCCCTGCGGGAGAAGCTGGTGATGAGCCTGGAGATGCATCTCGGCAGCCGCGGATCCCCCCTGCGCCCCGATCCCTCGGGGGCCGCCGTGCTGCACCTGGACACGCCGGTGCTCAACGACAGTGAGCTGGCGGCGCTGGCCGACCAGGGTCTGCCCAGCGCCCGGATCTCCACCCTGGTGCCCGTGGCGTGCGGGCCGGCCGGGCTGGAGCAGGCCGTGCTGCGGCTGCAGAGCGAGGCCGAGGCCGCGGTTCGCGACGGCCACCAGATCCTGGTGCTCAGTGATCGCATCGGCCTTGACGGCCGTACCGGCGGCATCGATGCCACCACCACCTATGTGCCGCCGCTGCTCGCCGTCGGGGCGGTGCACCACCACCTGCTGCGGCTGGGCCTGCGCCTGAGGGCTTCCCTGGTGGTGGACACGGCGCAGTGCTGGAGCACCCACCACCTGGCCTGTCTGATCGGCTTCGGGGCCAGCGCGGTGTGTCCCTGGCTCACCTGGGAAACCACCCGCCACTGGCTCGCCCAGCCGCGCATCCAGAAGCTGATCGAAACCGGCAAGCTGCCGCCCCTCGATGGGCAGCAGGCCCAGGCGAACGTACGCAGGGCCCTGGAGGACGGTCTGCGCAAGATCCTCTCCAAGATCGGCATCTC
>JALOOQ010000122.1 GCA_025454305.1 Cyanobium sp. Prado107 | reverse complement strand
GTGGTGATGGCCGGCACCGCCGCCGCGGGGGCACGGCTGGTGATCGAGCCGGTGGCGGCCGAATGTTTCTGCAGTGGTTGCCAGGCCCCGTTTCCTGCCCAGGATGGGGTGTGTGAGTGTCCCCGCTGCGGCGCCATCAGCCGCCGGTTGCTGCGGGGAAGGGAACTGCAGCTGGCCTCCCTCGAGCTGGCCGATCCGCAGCACAGCTGACCCCCCGCCGAGAGGACCGCCGCCATGTGCACCACCTGCAACTGCGGTCAGACCGAGCCGGTGGTGGCGGCCGCCGCCGTGCAGCCGGCGGTGATCGCGGCCCCCGGCCCCGGCGCCCGGCGGCTGGAGCTGGGTGAGGCCCTGCTCTCCCACAACGACGCCCACGCCGCCGCCCTGCGCCGGCGCTTCGCGGCGGCCGGCCTGCCGGTGCTCAACCTGCTCTCCTCCCCCGGTTCGGGCAAGACGGCGCTGCTGGAGCGGCTGGGGCGCGACTGGAACAGCCCCGGCCGGCTGGGGGCGATCGTGGGTGATCTGGCCACCGACAACGACGCCTGCCGCCTGCGCGCCGCCGGCATTGAGGCGGTGCAGATCACCACCGGCCAGGCCTGCCACCTGGAGGCCTCGATGCTGGAGCCGGCCCTCGACCACTTCGATCTGGAGGCCCTGGAGCTGCTGGTGATCGAGAACGTGGGCAACCTCGTATGCCCCGCCGCCTACGACCTGGGCGAGAGCCTGCGGCTGGTGCTGCTGGCCGTCACCGAGGGGGAGGACAAGCCCCTCAAGTATCCGGTCATGTTCCACAGCGCCGACGTGGTGGTGATCAACAAGATCGACCTGGCCGCGGCGGTGGAGTTCGACCGCGAGCACGCCCACCGCCACATCGCCCGGGTGGCGCCCGCGGCCCGGATCGTGGAGGTATCGGCCCGCACGGGTGAGGGCATGGCCGCACTGCGCGAGGCCATCGCGGCCGGACTGGATGATCCTGCGCGGCGGCGGGAGCAGCACCTGGTGGCGGCTGCGCCGGCCACTCCTGCGCCGACCCCCGCCTGAGCCGGTCCGTGGCCCCAGCGGGAGCTGCCCGGCTGCTGCTGCACTGCCGCGGCACCGTGCAGGGGGTGGGCTTCCGGCCGTTCGTGCATCGCCTGGCCCGCGAGCTGGGGCTGACGGGGGAGGTGGAGAACGAGGCCGGATCGGTGCGGGTGGATCTGCACGGGGAGCGCCCGGCCCTGGAACACTTTCTCGGCCGCCTGAGCAGTGAGCTCCCCGTGCCGGCGCGTCTGGAGCCGCTGCAGCCTCGCTGGCTGCCGCCCCGGCCGCGGCGGCCTTCTGGCCTGCGCATCGCCGCGGCGGCCCCCCGGCCCCTCGGCCCCGGCCTGATCGCCCCGGCCCTGGCGGCCGATCTGGCGCCGTGTCCGGCCTGCCGCGCCGAGCTGGCCGACCCCGCCAGCCGCCGTCACCGCTACCCCTTCATCAGCTGCAGTGCCTGCGGTCCGCGCTACTCGATCGCCACCGCCGAGCCCTTCGCCCGCGCCCACACCACCCTGGTCGCCTTCCCGCTGTGCGAGGCCTGCCTGCGGGAGTTCGAGGATCCCGCCGACCGCCGCTTCCACGCCGAGACCATCGGCTGCCCCGCCTGCGGGCCGCGGCTGCGGCTGCTCGGCGCCGACGGCCGCGAGCAGCCGGGTGATCCGATCGCCGTGGCGGCCGCGCTGCTGCACGCCGGCGGGATCCTGGCGCTGCAGGGGGTGGGGGGCTTCCAGCTGCTGGTGGATGCCACCCACACGGCGGCCGTGGCACGGCTGCGGCGGCGCAAGCGGCGTCCCGCCAGGCCCTTCGCCCTGCTGGTGGGCGAGCCGGGCTGGGTGGCGGCGGAGGTGCGGATCCGGGAGGCGGAGGAGCGCCTGCTGCGCTCGCCGGCAGCGCCGATCGTGCTCCTGCGCCGCCGCCACGACCCGGCTGCGGCGGTGGTGCTGGCCGAAGCGGTGGCGCCGGGCAGCCCGGCCCTGGGGGTGATGCTCCCCGCCTCGCCGCTGCACCAGCTGCTGGTGGCGGCCGTGGGCCGCCCGCTGGTGGCCACCAGCGGCAACCCCAGCGGCGAGCCGCTCTGCATCGATCCGGAGGAGGCGCGGCAGCGGCTGGGGGCCATCGCCGATGCCTTCCTGGTGCACAACCGCCCCATCGCCCGCCCCCTCGACGACTCGGTTGCCCAGCTGATCGACGCCCGGCCGGTGCTGCTGCGCCGGGCCCGTGGCTACGCCCCGGCCGCCCTGGAGCTGCCGGTGCCACCGCCCGCCGATCGCACCGTGCTGGCCCTGGGCGGCGACCTCAAGGCGGCGCCGGCCCTGGCCCGCGGCGGGCGCATCTGGGTGACGCCCTACCAGGGCGACCTGGCCGGGGCCCGCCAGCAGCGGGTGGTGGCGGGGGGCGTCGCGGACCTGCTGGACGGCCTCTCCAGCGGTGGCGCCTTCGGCAGGGCTGAGCTCCCGGCTGCCCCGGCGGAGCTGGTGGCGGATGCTCATCCCGGCTACGTGAGCCGGGCCCTAGCGGAGCGCCTGGCGGAGCGCCGGGGCCTGCCCCTGCAGCTGGTGCAGCACCACCGGGCCCACGGTCTGGCGGTGGCGGCCGAGCACGGCCTCGATGGGCCGCTGCTGGTGTGGGCTGCCGACGGGCTGGGCTACGGCCCCGGCCCCGGGCCCTCGCTCTGGGGCGGGGAACTGCTGCTGCTCGATGCCGGCGGCGAGGCGGAGCGGCTGGCCTGCCTGCGTCCCTGGGCGCTGCCGGGCGGGGAGCGGGCGATGCGCGAGTCGCGCCGGGCCGCCCTGGGGCTGCTGCTGGCGGCCGATCCGGCGCTGCTCGATCACCCCGGCGCCCGCGCCTGCCGGGACGCCTTCGCCGAGCCGGAGCGGCGGTTGCTGGCGGACGCGGTGGCCAGCGGCTGCAACGCCCCCCTCACCTCGGCCCTGGGCCGGCTGTTCGACGCCGTCGCCTCCCTGCTGGGCGTGGTGCAGGAGCAGAGCTTCGAGGGGGAGAGCGGGCTGCTGCTGGAGGGGCTGGCGCACCGCTGGCGCGAGCGGGCGTGGGCCGGGCCGGAGCCGGAGGCGAAAGCGGAGCCGGCCGGCACGACGCTGCCTCTGGTGCCTGCCCCCCTGGTGCCCGCACCGGCGGGTGCGGCTCCGGCGCTGCCCCTGGGCTGGCTGGACTGGGAACCGCCGCTGCGCCGGCTGCTGGCGGCCCGGGCGGCCGGAGAGGACGCAGCACGGCTGGCCGCCGGCTTCCATGGGGCGCTGGTGGCGTCGCTGGTGGTGGCGGCGCAGCGGGCAGCCGAGACCACGGGCTGCCGGCGCGTGGCCCTGAGCGGCGGCTGCTTCCAGAACGCCCTGCTGCTGCAGGGCTGCATCGACGGCCTGCGGGCCGCCGGCCTGGAGCCCTGGTGGCCTTTGCAACTGCCGTGTAACGACGGCGGGCTGGCCCTGGGCCAGCTGTGGGCAGCCCTGAAGCACCGGCCTATAACGAAATCGGGCGCCCCCTCCTGAACGCCGGGCGTCCCCGCACCCCGCACGTCCGCCCCATGTGCCTGGCCACGCCCGGAGTGATCCTGGCGATCAGCGACGGCCATCCGGTGGCCGGTGAGGCGGCGGCCGATCCCCTCTGGCGCTCGGCCGAGGTGGATTTCGGCGGCGTGCGTCAGCAGGTGAGCCTGGCCTGCCTGCCGGAGGCGGCGGTGGGAGATCGGGTGCTGGTGCATGTGGGCGTGGCCCTGAGCCTGGTGCACGACGACGACGAGCCATCCCCCAGCCCCCCCGACCGATGACGGCCACCCAGTTCACCCCCGCCGCTGACGCCACCGCCACCGCCGCCACGATCACGGTGGACGGCAACGAGGCCGTGGCGCGGGTGGCGTACCGCCTCAGCGAGGTGATCGCCCTCTACCCGATCACCCCCGCCACGCCGATGGGCGAGTGGGCCGACGCCTGGGCGGCCGAGGGGCGGCCGAACCTCTGGGGTTCGGCGCCGTCGGTGGTGGAGCTGCAGAGCGAGGCCGGCGCCGCCGGCACCGTGCACGGCGCCCTGCAGGCCGGCGCCCTCACCACCACCTTCACAGCCAGCCAGGGGCTGCTGCTGATGATCCCCAACCTCTACAAGCTGGCGGGGGAGCTCACACCGGCGGTGCTGCACGTGGCCGCCCGCTCCCTGGCGGCCCAGGGGCTGTCGATCTTCGGCGACCACAGCGACGTGATGGCCACCCGCGGCACGGGCTGCGCCATCCTCTGCTCCGCCTCGGTGCAGGAGGCGGGCGACTGTGCCGCCATCGCCACCCGCGCCAGCCTGCGCAGCCGCCTGCCGTTCCTGCATGTGTTCGACGGCTTCCGCACCTCCCACGAGATCCAGAAGATCCATCCCCTGCCCGATCACACGCTGCGGCAGCTGATCCCCGAGGCCGAGATCAGCGCCCACCGGGCCCGCGCCCTCAGCCCCGACCATCCGGTGATCCGCGGCACCGCCCAGAACCCCGACGTGTACTTCCAGGCGCGGGAATCGGTGAACCGCTTCTATGACGAAGCCCCCGGGCATGTGCTGGAGGCGATGGAGCGCTTCGGCGCGCTCACCGGCCGCCACTACCGCCCCTTCGACTACGTGGGGCCGGCCGACGCCGAGCGGGTGCTGGTGCTGATGGGCTCGGGCTGCGAGACCGCCGAGGAGACCGTGGAGGTGCTGCAGGCCGCCGGCGAGCGGGTGGGGCTCCTGAAGGTGCGTCTGCTGCGGCCGTTCTCCGCCCGCCTGCTGGTGGAGGCCCTGCCGGCTGGCACCCGCGCGATCGCCGTGCTGGACCGCTGCAAGGACCCGGGCGCCAGCGGCGAACCTCTCTACCTCGACGTGCTCACCGCCGTCGCCGAGCAGTGGAGCGCCGTGCACGGAGCCGCCGGCGCGGCGGCGCTGCCGAAGGTGCTGGGCGGCCGCTACGGCCTCTCCTCCAAGGAGTTCACCCCGGCGATGGTGAAGGCGACGTTCGATCACCTCAAGGGCGCGCTGGTGGGCGGCGAGGTGCTCAACCACTTCACGGTGGGCATCGACGACGACCTCACCCATCTCTCGCTGCCCCTGCAGGAGGACTTCGTCACCGAACGGCCCCTGGCCGGGGCGGGCGGTGGTGCGGGCAGCGCAGGTGAGGGTGGGGCAGGTGGTGAGGTGCGCGCCGTGTTCTACGGCCTCGGCTCCGACGGCACCGTGGGCGCCAACAAGGCGGCGATCAAGATCATCGGCGAGAGCACCGATCTGTTCGCCCAGGGCTACTTCGTCTACGACTCCAAGAAATCCGGCTCGGTGACGGTGTCGCACCTGCGCTTCGGGCCGCGGCCGATCCGCTCCACCTACCTGATCCAGCGGCCCACCTTCGTGGCCTGCCACCAGTGGGACTTCCTGGGCCGCTTCGATCTGCTGGAGGGGATCGAGCCCGGCGGGGTGTTCCTGCTCAACAGTCCCTACGAGCCCGCCGAGAGCTGGCGCCGGCTGCCGGAAAGCTTGCGCGAGCGCGTCCGCGAGCGGCGCCTGCGGGTGTGGGTGATCGACGCCTCCCGCGTCGCCCGCGAGGCGGGCATGGGCTCGCGCATCAACACGGTGATGCAGGCGGGCTTCTTCGCGGTGAGCGGCGTGCTGCCGCGCGAGGAGGCGATCGAACGCATCCGCGCCTCGATCCGCAAGACCTACGGCCGCAAGGGGGAGGCGGTGGTGGCCATGAACCTGGCCGCCCTCGATGCCAGCCTCGATCACCTCCATGCCCTCGACTGGCAGCAGCTCGATGCCGCCGCCCCGGCGCAGGGCCAGGCCGCCACCAGCGACGCTGCCGGAGACACCGCCGAGCCGTCCCTGGTCGAGCGGCTGGAGCAGGCCCCCGCTTTCGTGCGCGAGGTGATCGCGCCGATGCTGGAGCGCCGCGGCGACGCGCTGCCGGTGAGCGCCCTGCCCTGCGACGGCACCTGGCCGGTGGGCACGTCGCGCTGGGAGAAGCGCAACATCGCCGCCGAGGTGCCGGTGTGGGAGAGCGACCTGTGCGTGCAGTGCGGCAAGTGCGTGATGGTGTGTCCCCACGCCGTGATCCGCGCCAAGGTGGCCGACCCGCAGGCCTTCGCTGCCGCGCCGGATGGCTTCCGCACCGCCCCGGCCCGCGATCACGCCTTCGACGGCCAGACCTTCACGATCCAGGTGGCGGCCGAGGACTGCACCGGCTGCAGCCTCTCAACTGGGACTTCTTCCTGCAGCTCCCCGAGGCGCCGCGCGGCGGTCTCAACCTGCACAAGATCGGCCAGCAGCAGCTGCAGCAGCCCCTGTTCGAGTTCTCCGGGGCCTGCGCGGGCTGCGGCGAGACGCCCTACCTCAAGCTCGCCAGCCAGCTGTTCGGCGACCGCATGCTGATCGCCAACGCCACCGGCTGCAGTTCCATCTACGGCGGCAACCTGCCCACCACCCCCTGGAGCGCCAACGGCGAGGGGCGGGGGCCGGCCTGGAGCAATTCCCTGTTCGAGGACAACGCCGAGTTCGGCTACGGCATGCGCGTGGCCCTCGACCAGCAGCGCCAGATGGCGCTCGATCTGCTGGGGCGCCTGGCCGGCTCGCTGGCGGGCGATCAGCTGCCACCGCCCCTGGTGGACGGGCTGCGCGATGCCGACCAGGGCGATGAGGCCGGCATCGCCGAGCAGCGCCAGCGGGTGGCCGAGCTGAAGCGGCGGCTCGAGGCGGTGCTGCAGATGGCCGATGGGCTGCCGGTGGCTTCCGGTGGTGCAGCGGACGACCAGGTGCGCGCCCAGATCCACCAGCTGTTGGAGCTGGCCGACGCCCTGGTGAAGAAGAGCGTGTGGCTGGTGGGCGGCGACGGCTGGGCCTACGACATCGGCTTCGGTGGCCTCGACCACGTGCTCGCCGCCGGCCGCGACGTCAATGCCCTGGTGCTCGACACCGAGGTGTACTCCAACACCGGCGGCCAGGCCTCGAAGGCCACGCCCCTGGGGGCGGTGGCCAAGTTCGCCGCCTCCGGCAAGCCCGCCGGCAAGAAGGACCTGGGCCTGATGGCGATGACCTACGGCCACATCTACGTGGCCAGCGTGGCCATGGGAGCCCGCGACGAGCACATGGCCTACTCCCACTGCATCGCCCATGGCATCGACATGGCCCAGGGGATGGCCCACCAGAAGCTGGCGGTGGACACCGGCCGCTGGCTGCTCTACCGCTTCGACCCGCGCCGCGCCGAGCGCGGCGAGAACCCCCTGCAGCTCGACAGTCCGCCGCCGCGGCGCAAGCTGGAGGAGGGCATGGCGGCGGAGAACCGCTTCCGCATGCTGCGCTACAGCCAGCCGGAGCGGGCCCGCGAGCTCGCCCAGGCCGCCCAGGCGGAGCTCGACCGCCGCTGGGCCGCCTACCGCGCCCTGGCCGGTCAAAGCGCCGGCGGCGGCACCGAGCCGGGAGGCGCGTCATGAGCGTGGACACCGCCGTGGACCTCAGCACCACCTACCTCGGCCTGCCCCTGCGCACCCCCCTGGTGGTGGGCGCCGCCTGGCCCCTGAGCGAGCACGTGGAGCAGCTGCAGGAGCTGGAGCGCCAGGGGGCGGCGGCGATCGTGCTGCACTCGCTGTTCGAGGAGCAGATCGAGCAGGAGCAGCTCGATCTGCACTGGCATGCCAGCCATGGCGCCGAGAGCTACGGCGAGGCCCTCAGCTACCTGCCCGACACCGCCGTGCTGCACGAGGGCCAGGAGCTCTACCTGCGCCTGATCGAACAGGCCCGCCGGGCGGTGCAGGTGCCGGTGATCGCCAGCCTCAACGGCACCCATCCCGGCCGCTGGGTGGAGACCGCGCGGCGCATCGAGGCGGCCGGTGCCCACGCCCTGGAGCTGAACATCTACGACCTGCCCACCGACCCGGAGCTGAGCAGCGAGGCGATCGAGAACCAAGTGGAGGAGATCGTGCGCGAGGTGCGCGCCGAGGTGCGGCTGCCCCTGGCGGTGAAGCTCAGCCCCTTCTTCACCAACCTGCGGGCCATGGCCCGGCGGCTGGCGGCGGCCGGCGCCGACGGCCTGGTGCTGTTCAACCGCTTCTACCAGCCCGACATCGACATCGAGGAGCTGGAGGTGCGCCCCAACCTGCTG
>JALOOQ010000021.1 GCA_025454305.1 Cyanobium sp. Prado107 | reverse complement strand
ACCGGCGAGAAGAAGGGGCACTACCTCAACTGCACCGCCGCCACTCCCGAGGAGATGTATGAGCGGGCCGAGTTCGCCAAGGAACTGGGTCAGCCCATCATCATGCACGACTACATCACCGGAGGCTTCACGGCCAACACCGGTCTGGCGAAGTGGTGCCGCAAGAACGGCATGCTGCTGCACATCCACCGCGCCATGCACGCGGTGATCGACCGCCATCCCAAGCACGGCATCCACTTCCGGGTGCTGGCCAAGTGCCTGCGCCTCTCCGGTGGCGACCAGCTGCACACCGGCACCGTGGTGGGCAAGCTCGAGGGCGATCGCCAGACCACCCTCGGCTTCATCGATCAGCTGCGCGAATCCTTCATTCCTGAAGATCGCAGCCGCGGCAACTTCTTCGATCAGGACTGGGGTTCGATGCCCGGCGTGTTCGCCGTCGCCTCCGGCGGCATCCACGTGTGGCACATGCCCGCCCTGGTGGCGATCTTCGGCGACGACTCCGTGCTGCAGTTCGGTGGTGGCACCCACGGTCACCCTTGGGGTTCGGCCGCCGGCGCCGCCGCCAACCGCGTGGCCCTCGAAGCCTGCGTCAAGGCCCGCAACGCCGGCCGCGAGATCGAGAAGGAATCCCGGGAAATCCTCACCGAGGCTGCCAAGCACAGCCCCGAACTGGCGATCGCCCTCGAAACCTGGAAGGAGATCAAGTTCGAGTTCGACACCGTCGACAAGCTCGACGTGCAGTGATCATCGGCCACTCCGAACGGGATGACGGCCTTCAGCCGTCGTCCTGATCGGAGGTGATCATCACAATTCCAGCTTCATTCATTCCATCCCCCAAGGATCCCCATGCCCTTCAAGAGCACCGTGGGTGACTACCAGACAGTCGCCACCCTGGAGACCTTCGGCTTCCTCCCGCCGATGACCCAGGACGAGATCTATGACCAGATCGCCTACATCATCGCCCAGGGTTGGAGCCCCCTGATCGAGCACGTCCACCCCAGCCGTTCCATGTCGACCTACTGGTCGTTCTGGAAGTTGCCGTTCTTCGGTGAGAAGGATCTGGGCGTGATCGTCAACGAGCTCGAGTCCTGCCACCGCGCCTACCCCGACCATCACGTGCGTCTGGTGGGCTACGACGCCTACACCCAGAGCCAGGGTGCCTGCTTCGTGGTGTTCGAAGGCCGCTGAGTCCTGAACAGGACGTTCAGGATCACCCCCTCGATCAGTCACTGATCGCCAAGGGTCCCGGCACTCTCCGGGACCCCTCCATTCCCACACGATTTCCATTCGACGGGCGCCGATGGCCAGCACATCCAGCCGTGAAGCAGCACTCGAGCGCCGCCGGGCCCTCACCACAGCCGGAAAGAAGGCGGCCAGCCGCTACACGTCCGCTCCCGGCAGGGTGCGCAGCGCCGCTGACGCCCGTCCCTCCCGCACCACGGCGACTCCTGCCCAGCCGGAACCCGTCACGAGCCGGCGGCCCGAGCGCCGTCCCAGCCCCGCCGCCGCGCCGCAGCCGGCCATGACCCTCGGCCAACCCGCGAGCCGTGCAGGCGTTCAGCGCATCAGCAATCCCAGCCGCGATCTGGTGCTGGCCCGCCGCGAAGCCCTCAGCCGCAGCGGCAAGAGGGCCAACACGTCCCGGGACCGCAATCGCGCCGACGTGGTCCGCAGCACCACCCCACCCGTGCCCGCCACCACACCGGCGCCATCCGCGCCCAACCCGGCCGGCGCCGCCGCCTCCAGGCCCAGCCTGAGTCTCAGCGCCACCAGCGCCGAGTCCTCCCGGGCACTCGAGCGCCGCGGCCAGCAGCGCCGCACCTCGGCCCAGCACAATCCCAGCCGAGCCCTGGTGCTGGCCCGCCGGGAAGCGTTGGCCAAGCGCGGCAAGTCGGCCGCCCTGCCGAGCAATGGCACGGCCGCTTCCGTGGCCCGCCAGAGCCACCCCGACCTCAGCACCCGGGAACTGGCGCAGAAACTGCGGGAACTCAAGAGCAAGGTGGGCAGCGCCGGCTGTTCCCGCAACGGCGGCACCCGCCCCTGCGGACCCAACCGTCACGGAGCCCGCGAGGCGGCGGCAGCCGACGCCCACTGGAAAGTGGGCGTGAGCGAGACCACCGGCGGCCAGGTGGTCACCGGCACCCAGGCCAACCGTTCCCCGAAGACCACGGGCAACGAATCGGCCACCTGCCGGCCGATCACCGGCACGGAATACCTCGGAGCCGAAGTGTTCCAGACCTTCTGCCAGAGCGACGCCCCCACCCGGCAGCCGGCCAAGGTGCGCGTCACCGCCACCAGCCACGGCAACCGGGTCACCGGCAACGAGGTGGGCCGTTCCGAGAAGGTCACCGGCGATGAGCCCGGCACCTGCAAGCTGGTGACCGGCACTGAGTACATCTCGGCCAACCAGTCGGCGGCCTACTGCGGCAGCGTCAGCCCCACCCCCCGCAAGGTCGGCCGCGGTGAGACTCTCGGCGGCCAGACCGTGTCCGGCGTGATGGTGGGCCGCTCGGAGCGGGTGACCGGTGACGAGCCCGGTTCCGGCCTGCAGCTCACGGGCGACCAGTACCTCGGCGCCGAACCGCAGGCGCCCGGGCGGGCGCCCGCCAAGGTGTCGACCCTTCAGACCCTGCGTGGCACCGGCATCACCGGCACCCACGTGGGCCGCAGCGAGCGGGTCACCGGTGATGAGCCGGGCAGCTGCCGGATCGTCACCGGCGACGAGTACATCGGCACCCAGCAATACGAGAGCTTCTGCGGCGTCAAACCCGCGCCGGAAGCCCCGAAGGTGGGTTTCAGCGTCACCAACCGCGCCCAGGTGGTGAGCGGCACCCGCACGGGCCGCAGCAGCAAGGTCACCGGCGATGAGCCGGGAACCTGCAAGGCGGTCACCGGCACCCCCTACGCCGGCCTGGAGCAGGCCTCCGATTACTGCCCCACCCCCGCGGTGCGCTCCATCCGCGCCCGCACCCCGGTGCGCGGCGCCAGCCGCATGAGCGGCATCCAACCCGGCATCGGCGGCGTGATGACCGGCGCCGAGCGCGGGGCCTGCGAGGACGTCACCGGAACCCCCTATGTGGGGGCCGACCAGCAGAGGCTCGCCTGCGGCGCAGCCGCCGTCGACAATGCCGACTTTCCCCAGCCCCTCGACGGCAGTCAGCCCTGGCAGCGCTTCAGTGTGCAGTCGCCGGCCCGCGCCGCCCAGATCTCCCGCGAGCGCGGCGGCGGGGTCACCGGCACCAGCTACGAACAGGGCAACCGCATCACCGGTCCGTTCGACCTGGCCGGCGGCAAGGTGACGGGCACCGAGCAGTTCCGCTTCGACCGCCGCGGCGCCCAGCTCTCCAGGGGGCCGATCGAGACACCCGCGCCGGTGAGCGTGGATGAGGACGCGCGTCCCACCTCCCGGGTAACCGGCGAGGGTATCTCCGCCGGTCTGAAGATCACCGGGGACGACTGGGATCGGGGCGAGCGGGTCACCGGCACGGAGGGACCCTCCGCGCGGCGGCGCAATCCGACGCGCCCCGGCCCGATGACCGCCATGCCCGGTTTCCAGTCCAAGCGCAACGAGGACGTTCCGGAGCCCGTGAGCCGGGTGACCGGCTCGAGTGGCAACACCATGGCCGGATCGCTGATCACCGTCTCCGGCGGAGCCCGCGGCTGAACCGCCGATGCCCCGACGCCCGGCTTCCACCACTCCACCCCTGGCACCCTCGGCTCCGCGCCGCCGGCCGGGATCACCCGCCGTCGACGAACCCCTGGCTGCCGCCGCACCTGAGCCGGCCCCCCTGCGGGGAACGCGTGCCAGGGCGGCCTATCAGCAGGCCCGCAGCCCGGGGCTGGGCACCCCCTCCCCGGCACGCCTCACACCCCTGCGCCGGTTACGAGCGGTCAGCGCACGAGCGGTCAACAAGGGTGTCGGCGATGCACTGCGCGCGTCCTCCGGCAGAGCAGGCAGCATCAGGCCTGCCCCGGCCTCAGCCAAGGTGCTTCACCCCCTCACCAACGAGGCGGCCAACCGCGCCCTGCTGGCCTACGACCAGGAGGTGAAGCACCGGTTTGATCGCATCGTGCCGGCGCTCAAGCGCATCTCCGCTCTGCAGCACGACGACCGCTTCGTCGAACAGGCCCAGGCACTGGCGCAGGCCGAACTGGGCCACGAGCTGCCCCTGCCCATCCTCGAGTCGGCCTGGGTGAACCAGCTGGACATGCGCACCCTGTTCGCCTGGTGCCTGTTCGAAGCCTATGAGCACACCAGCGCGAGCTTCTTCGAGCGGGATCCGCTGGGGGGCCAGCCCGGCAGCGCCGCAGCCGATGAGTTCAACGCCTTTCTGCTGTCCTGCGGTTTCCACCTGCTCGACATCACTCCCTGCGCCGACGGTCGGCTGGCCCATGCGATCACCTATGCCCTGCGGCTGCCCTACAGCTCCGTGCGCCGCCGTCCCCACGCCGGTGCCCTGTTCGACGTGGAGAACACGGTGAACCGCTGGGTGAAGACCGAGCACGGCCGCTACCGGGAAGGCGTGCCCAACGCCGCCCACGAGCCCACCCGCTACCTGAAGGTGGTGCTGTATCACTTCAGCTCTCTCGATCCCGCCCACGAGGGCTGCGCCGCCCACGGCAGCGACGACGACCTGGCCGCCTCCTGCGGTCTGGCTCGCCTGCGCGATTTCCAGCAGGCCGTGGAGAACAGCTTCTGCTGCGGCGCCTCCGTGGACCTGCTGCTGATGGGCATCGACACCGACACCGATGCCATCCGCGTGCATGTGCCGGGCATGGATGGCAGCACCCATCTGGAGCGCTGGCTGGATGCCCGCGACGTCTACGACGCCACCCGCGGACTCGACCCCGCTGCCGCACGGGAGCGCATCGAATCCCTGGTGCACGACCACGCCGCGGCGTCACCCGATCCGGGGATGGTGAAGCTGGTGAGCCGGCTGCTGGAGAACAACCTCTCCCAGATCGACTATGTGCGCGACGTCCATGGAGGGCACTACAGCGATGAGGGCCATGCCGAGCGGTTCATCGGCGTGGGCATCGGCTTCAAGGAGATCCATCTGCGCAACCTCACCTATTTCGCCTACATGGACACCGTGGAAGAAGGAGCTGCCGACCTGGATGTCGGCGTGAAGATCTTCAAGGGCCTCAACGTGTCGCGAGGCCTGCCGGTGCCGGTGGTGGTGCGCTTCGACTATCACGGCAAGGTGCCCGGGGCGCGGGAGCGGGCCGTCCGCCACTGCCAGAGGGTGCAGGCGGCGATCGAAGCGCGCTACGGCGATCTCTTCCGGCAGGGGCTCCTGCACGCCCTGCTGACGGTGCGGGACCAGGACCGCCACACACCGGCCGAGACGATCGGTTCCACGATCACGTTCGCGACCGCAGGAGGCCATTGAGATGCTGATCTGCAAGGTGGTGAAACCGCTGGTTTCCACGAACCGCATTCCCGATTTCGAGCACAAGCATCTGCAGGTGGTGCTCGACGGCAGCACCCAGAAGGTGGCGGTGGATGCGGTGGGCGCGATCCCCGGCGACTGGGTGATCTGCGTGGGCAGTTCCGCCGCCCGTGAAGCGGCGGGGAGCAAGTCGTATCCCAGCGATCTGACGATCGTGGGCATCATCGA
Organism: Cyanobium sp. Prado107; assembly: GCA_025454305.1. Taxonomy (GTDB): domain Bacteria; phylum Cyanobacteriota; class Cyanobacteriia; order PCC-6307; family Cyanobiaceae; genus NIES-981. The sequence goes on along the minus strand of JALOOQ010000021.1, from coordinate 23,753 downwards.
TCACTGGGATCCCGAGGCGGCCAAGGCGGAAGCCGCCCGGCTCAGCGGAGGGGGGTCCTGATGGAAATCATGCAGGTGGTGGGATCCCTGGTGTGCACCCAACGGGTCGGTGGTCTCGATCACTGCTACCTGCGGGTTCTGCGCACCCCCAAGGGCAAGTTCAATGTGGCCGTCGATCCCGTTGGTGCCTCCCCCGGCAACTGGGTGTTCACCGCCAGCGGGTCCGCCGCCCGCTTCGCCTGCCCCGACCCGGCCGTGCTCACCGACCTCACCATCGGCGGAATCATCGATTTCTGGGAACCCGACGGCTAGGCCACCCCATGCAGCAAGCCTCTGCAACTGCCGCCGTTGCGCCGCCCTGAGGGCGCTCCGCCATCCCCTCCCTCAGCTCCCTGACGCCCCACCCCCTCACCATGGCCACCACCCCGACACCCCCCGCCGGTTCCACTCCCTCCCCGGCGGCCACGACGCCGCCAGCTCCGGAGCCAAAGTCCGCACCGGAACCGGCGCCGAGCTCCACGACCGCTCCGGCCACCGCCGCGGGCTCCCGCTCCGCGGCCCGTGCCCTGCCTGCCGCCAGTGCCCGCAGCAGCACGGGCCGCTCCGGCGGCCGTGCCAGCAGCGGTCGCACCGGCACAGCCCGAGCGGAGACATCCCGCGGCACCACGGCCCGTAGCGCCGCTGCCGGCCGCACCGCTGCCGGCCGCAGCACCAGCACCACGACCCGCAGCTCCACCGCCCGCAGCACGGCTGCCCGCAGCACCAGCGGCACCGGCCGGCGTGGCAGCGGTGGCAGCGGTGGTGGCAGCACCGGCCGATCGGCCCCGACGGGTCGCGACGCCGCGCCCAGGGCGCTGCCGGGCATCGCCCTGGGCATGATCGAGACCCGTGGACTGGTGCCGGCGATCGAGGCCGCGGACGCCATGACCAAGGCCGCGGAAGTCACCCTGGTGGCCCGTGAATTCGTGGGCGGTGGCTACGTGACCGTGCTGGTGCGCGGGGAAACCGGGGCCGTGAACGCCGCCGTGCGCGCCGGCGCCGACGCCTGCGAGCGCGTGGGTGACGGACTCGTGGCGGCCCACATCATCGCCCGTCCCCACACCGAGGTCGAGCCGGCCCTGCGCGGCACCGGCGCCACCCGTCGTCTGTGATGGCCATGGACGCCGTGCATCCGCGCGTCCTCGGCTATCTCGGTCGCGCCCTCAGCCTCGAACTCACCGCCGTTCAGCAGTACATGACCCAGGCCTCCCTGACGGAGACCTGGGGCGATGCCGACGCGGCCCAGCGTTTCCGCCAGGAAACGGTGGAGGAGATGCGCCACGCCGAAGCGATCGTGCAGCGGATGCTGGCGCTGGGCACGGTGCCGGGAGCGTCGCAACTGCGGCCGGTGAGCCACGCCGGCGACCTGGAAGGACTGCTCCGCCAGAACATGGTGCTGGAAGAGGATCTGGTGAACCTCTACGCCGAAGCCGTGCGTTTCTGCCTGCTCGTGGCCGACGAGGAGAACGAAGCCTTCTTCCGTCAGCTGTGGAGCGACGAACAGCACCACGCCGAGGACCTGGGCACCTGGCTGCGCAGCCTCGGGGCGGTCCGGCAGCGCCACCTGGAGCGGGCAACGTTTTAGTGCTGGCGGGCCCTGAAGCGGTTCCGGGCCAGGGGAACCCCCGTAGAGTCCGGCTCCAGGGGGACCCCCTTCCGCACACGTTCTGCCCCTGCCCTTGCCCGCCTCCCTGCCCCTGTCGCTGCAGCTGGCCTGGCTGATTCCGCTGTACGGGTTCAGCGGCCTGGCCCTGGCCCTGCCCTGGATGGGCGGGCTCTTCCCCCGCAACGGCCAGCGGCCGGCGGCCTACATCAACATCCTCGTCACCCTGCTGGCCGTGCTGCACGGCAGCCTCGCCCTGCGCGACGTGTGGCTCACCGGTCCGCACCACATCAGCCTGCCCTGGTTCGCGGTGGCCGATCTCGACCTGCGCATCGGCCTCGATCTGTCGCTCTACACACTGGCGGCCCTGGCCCTGGTGACCTTCATGAGCCTGGTGGCGCAGGTGTTCGCCCTGGGCTACCTGGACAAGGAATGGTCGCTGGCGCGCTTCTTCGGACTGATCGGGTTCTTCGAAGGAGCGCTGTCGGGGGTGGTGCTGAGCAGCAACCTCTTTCTGAGCTACTTCCTGCTGGAGATGCTCACCCTGTCCACCTACCTGCTGGTGGGCTTCTGGTATGCCCAGCCCCTGGTGGTCACCGCGGCCCGAGACGCCTTTCTGACCAAGCGGGTCGGTGACGTGCTGCTGCTGATGAGCGTGGTGGCTCTGGCGGCCTGGTCGGGATCGATGGAATTCACCGACCTCTACAGCTGGGCCGCTGACGCCAAGCTCAGCGGCAGCGTCAGCCCCCTGGCCGGAACCCTGCTGGGTCTGGGCCTGATCGCCGGGCCGATGGGCAAGTGCGCCCAGTTCCCCATGCACCTCTGGCTGGATGAGGCCATGGAGGGCCCCAACCCGGCCTCGATCCTGCGCAACTCGGTGGTGGTGACGGCCGGAGCCCTGGTGCTGATGAAGCTGATGCCCCTGCTGCAACTGTCGCTGATCGCCACCGACGTGCTGCTGCTGGTGGGCACCATCAGCGCCGTGGCCGGGGCCCTGGTGGCCCTGGCCCAGGTGGACCTCAAGCGCGCCTTCTCCTACTCCACCACCTCCTACCTGGGACTGGTGTTCGTGGCCATCGCCCTGCAGCAGCCCGGCATCGCCCTGCTGCTGCTGCTCTGCCACGGGCTGGCCAAGGCGCTGCTGTTCATGAGCGTGGGTGCCGTGATCGCCACCACCAACTGCCAGGACCTCACGGAACTGGGCGGCATCGGCCGTCGCATGCCCGCCACCCTCAGCGCCTACCTGGTGGCGGCGGCGGGACTGGTAGGCCTGCTGCCCCTGGGCTGCTACTGGTGCTTTGGCCAGGCCGTCGAGGCCCTGGGGCACTCGGCCTTGCCCTTCGCCGCCGTGTTCCTGCTCACGAACCTGCTGTTCCTCGGGTCGCCCATGGCCAAGACCCGCCGCACCCCGGAGGTGAACTGGCTGATGGCCCTGCCGATGGTGAGCCTCACGGTGATCGTGCTGCTCACGCCGCTGCTGATGCAGCGCATCGATCCGGTGCCGGGCATCGCCGCGTTCTCGCTGCCGGTGGGGCTGGCCGTGTCGGCCAGCGGGCTGGCGGGGGTGGTGCTGGGTGGCCTGAACCGCCTCGATCAGGTCCGGTCCGGCTCGTTAGCCGATCCCCTGCGCGGGCTGCAGGATCTCCTATCCCACGATTTCTACACCGAGCGCCTCTACCGCGCCACCGTGGTGGCGCTGGTGGCGGCGGCGTCACGTCTCACCAACTGGATCGACCAGCGGCTGGTGAACGGACTGGTGAACGGTCTCGGGCGCCTCTCGCTGCAGAGCGCCGAGAACCTGCGCCTCAGCGTCAGCGGCCAGCTGCAGTCGTACGTGTTCACCGTGGTGCTGGCGATCGTGGTGCTGCTCTCCTGCATCAGCTGGTGGACTGGGGCACTGGAGGTGCTGCCATGAACCTGGCCGACCTGCCCCTGCTCTCCCTGCTGCTGGCCATTCCCTTCGCCGGCGCACTCGGCCTGATGCTCCAGCCCGTCACCGCGGCCCCGGCGCGCTTGCGCGCTGTGGCGATCGCCGTGCTGGCGGTGCAGATCCTGGTCAGCCTGCTGCTGCTGGTGCCGTTCGATCCGGCCGAGCCCGGGCTGCAGCTGCGGGAGCTGCACAGCTGGATTCCGGGCATCGGCCTCGACTACCGCCTCGGCGTCGACGGATTGTCACTGCCGCTGGTGCTGATCAACGGCGCCCTGACGCTGGTGGCGGTGGTGTGCACCCGCGAATTCAGCCGCCGGCCGCGCCTCTACTTCGCCCTGCTGCTGCTGATCAGCGGTGCGGTGAACGGCGCCTTCCTGGCCGACAACCTGCTGCTGTTCTTCCTCTTCTACGAACTGGAGCTGATTCCTCTCTGGCTGCTGATCTCGATCTGGGGTGGTGCCGGGCGCGCCTACGCCGCCACCAAGTTCCTGATCTTCACGGCCATCTCCGGAATGCTCATCCTGGGCGCCTTCCTGGGGCTGGCCCTCCTCACCGGCAGTGTGGACTTCAGCCTCACGCCGGTGACCAGCGAGCGGCTGGCGATGGGCAGCCAGCTGGTGCTGCTGGCGGCACTGCTGGTGGGCTTCGGCATCAAGATGCCGCTGGTGCCGTTCCACACCTGGCTGCCCGATGCCCACACCCAGGCCTCCACCCCGGTGTCGGTGCTGCTGGCGGGTGTGCTGCTGAAGCTGGGCACCTACGGACTGCTGCGGTTCGGCCTGGGACTGTTCCCGGAGGCCTGGTCGCGTCTGGCCCCGGGCCTGGCTCTCTGGGCTGCGGCCTCGGTGGTGTTCGGCTCTCTGGCCGCCATCGCCCAGCGCGACATGAAGCGGATGGTGGCCTACAGCTCCCGTGGCGCTGCTCGGGGCTGAGTTCCAGATGGTGAGCCATGGCCTGATCTCGGCCCTGCTGTTCCTGCTGGTGGGCATCGTGTACCGCAAGACCGGCAGCCGCGATCTTGAGGTGGTACGCGGATTGCTGAATCCGGAGCGGGGCCTGCCGCTCACCGGCAGCCTGATGATCCTGGCGGTGATGGCCAGCGCGGGCCTGCCCGGGATGGCTGGCTTCATCTCCGAATTTCTGGTGTTCCGCGGCAGCATCAGCGCCTTCCCCATGGCCACCCTGCTGTGCATGGTGGGCTCGGGCCTCACGGCGGTGTATTTCCTGCTGCTGGTGAACCGCGCCTTCTTCGGCCGGCTGGCGATCACGCCGGTGGACGATCCGGTGCAGCACGCCAGGCTGGACATCCAGCTACCAGTGGTGGCGCCCCGGGAAACCCTGCCGGCAATGGCCCTGGCGTTGGGTGTGGTGACCCTGGGGCTTGTGCCCGCCAGCCTGGGCCGCCTCAGTGCGGCCACCAGCACCGCCATGGCGGAGCTGCCGGTGCTGCTGGCGAGCCTGATGCAGAACCCGCTGAGCTGATGCCTGTCATTCCTGCTGAGCTCACCTACAAAGGCGGCATGCCGCCGGCCGAGGAGCTGGTGCAACGGCTGCTGAGCGGCCAGACCCTCCTGCCCGACAGCCCCGATCACCTGCTGGAGGTGGTGGGAGTGCTGGAGAGCTATGGGGAGGTGCTGGATGCCTACAGCCTCAACCTCATCTATCAGGCGGAAGAGCAGTTCCTCAATCCCTTTCCGATTTTCAAGTATTTCAACGGACACATCAGTCCGGCAAGGATCTGGGCCTATCTCAACCACGACCGCATCAACTTCGAGTATGCGGAATACTGCATGAAGACCATGCTCTGGCATGGCACCGGTGGTCTCGACGCCTACCTCGACTCCAAAGCGTTCGCCGCCAGCTGCGCCTCGGTCATCACCAGCAAGTGCCGCCGCGACCCCCTGCTGGCGCTGCTGCATCCGCTGGCCCCAGGCTTCCTGACGGAGCTGATCCGCAGCGCCGCCACCACCCATGCCCTGGGGCAGTTCTGGCGGGTGATGAGCGACCTGTTCCTGGATCTGGCCCAAGCTGAACGCGAGGGCCGTGTGCGCTCCATCCCGGCGGTGGTGGAGTTCATCAAGGATGGCCTGGTGGCCGCAGCCGCCAATCCGATCACCTACGCCGTGACGATCGGTCGGGAGCGGCTGTGGGTGCTGCCGCCCGAGGCCAGCCTCACCTTCCTGGTGGATGTGGCCGTGCCCTACGTGGAAGCGGTGTTCCTGCGGGGCACGCCGTTCTTCGGCACCGTGAGCTTCAACGCCCAGGCCCGCCAGATCTCAGCGGAACAGGGCCGCTTCGCCTACGGCGCCCTCTACGCCGATCCCCTGCCCACCATGGGTTCCGGAATCCCCCCCAGCCTGCTGATGCAGGACATGTACCGCCACCTGCCCGAACCGCTGCACCGGTGGTACCGGCAGCGCACCAGGGGCGAGGGAGACATCCGGGTGAAGATCTGCCAGAGCTTCCAGAAGGCGATGTTCTGCGTCACCAACGCGGCCATCAGCGGCACGATGCCCCACCCGCTCAGCGGCGGCGATGCTCAGCAACGCCAGGCCAACCGGGCCTACGCCGAGGCCTGGGCAGTCCGGCTGGCCGTCGCCCGCACCGATTGCCTGGAGGGCGGCATCCAAGCGCTGGCCTAGGGTCGAGCCATGGAGCAGCCCTGGACACCCCGCCCCAAGCCTGAGCAGGCCGAGTGGCTGGAGCGGCGAGTCGAGTTCGGTGACTATGCGGCCACGCGCACGTTCCTGGAGCACCTCAACGACCTCTGCGAGGCGCACCAGCGCTTCCCCGACATCAGTTTCGGGCGCACGTATGTGAACCTCACCCTGCGGGCCGAGACCGACGGCGCCAAGGTGGGTGAGTCAGAACGCGGATTTGCCGCTGCCATCGATTCCCTGCTTGCGGACGACCCCAGCGCATGACCGGAGCCCTGCAGCCCCCCTTTCCCTTGCGATGAGCCACCCCGAGCCGCCCCCCGGCCAGGCCCAGCATCCGGGGCCGGAGGCCGAGACCGTCTCCGCGGTGGATCTGCGGGCCGAGTACGAGGGGGCCGGAGTGCAGGCGGTGCTCGATCAGCTCGATCGGGAGCTGGTGGGTCTGAAGCCGGTGAAGGCCCGCATCCGCGAGATCGCGGCGCTGCTGGTGGTGAACCGGGCCCGGCAGCAGGTGGGGCTGGAGACGGCACCTCCCAGCCTGCACATGTCGTTCACGGGCCGGCCCGGCACCGGCAAGACCACCGTGGCCGAGCGGATGAGCAAGATCCTGCACGGGCTGGGCTATGTGCGCAAGGGCCATGTGGTCACGGCCACCCGCGACGACCTGGTTGGTCAGTACATCGGCCACACCGCCCCCAAGACGCGGGAGATGCTGAAGAAGGCGATGGGCGGCGTGCTGTTCATCGACGAGGCCTACTACCTCTACCGGCCGGAGAACGAACGGGATTACGGAGCCGAGGCGATCGAGATCCTGCTGCAAGTGATGGAGAACAACCGTGACGACCTGGTGGTGATCTTCGCCGGTTACAAGGAGCGCATGGATGTGTTCTACCAGAGCAATCCAGGCCTCTCCTCACGGGTGGCCAATCACATCGACTTTCCCGACTACAGCGCCGAGGAGCTGCTGGCCATCGCCCAGCTGATCCTGGCCGAGGAGAACTACCGCTTCAGCGACGAAGCCCGAGAGGCCTTTGCCGATTACATCCAGCGGCGCATGCAACTGCCCTTCTTCGCCAATGCCCGTTCGATCCGCAACGCCATCGACCGGGCCCGCATGCGCCAGGCCAACCGCCTGTTCAGCGGCATGGGCACGGCGGTCACCAAGCTCGATCTGATGACCATCGAGGCGGAGGACATCACAGCCAGCCGGGTGTTTCAGGGGGAAGTGGAAGGCCTCGATCCCGCCAGGCCACTGATCTAGACCAGACCACTGATCTAGAGTTGCAAAGACGGTTTTCCAGGCTCATGATCGACAGCCTCGCCACGTTCCGCTCCGGTCTCGGCCGGCAGCTGCCAGTGCTGGCCCTGGCCTGCAGCCTTCCTCTGGCGAGCGCTGGCGTGGCTCATGCCGAAACCTGCACCTTCCTGCAGCCCATCGGCGGGGACGGCAGCACCAACATCGTCTCGAAGCAGGTGGGTCCGCCGAAGGTATTGCCCCTGGGCATGTTGCTTGGACGCACCAACTGGAACACTGACTTCATCGTTGACAAGCCCTACAGCACCTACAAGTTCTTCTTTACAGCCAACTCCAGCGACGGCAACGCCACCTATCCGGTGGAGGGGTTCATGAAGTTCACCGACGGCTCCAGCATGCAGGTGATCAATGAGCAGATGAGTCCACCCATCGGTACGGGCAGGATGTTCGGCCCCTTCCCCGCAGTTCCGGGGAAACAGGCCAGCCAGATGAACTTCAAGGTGGGCACCAGCAGCGATCCAGAGGCCACGGGCTTCAGCTACCGGATTTCGGTGCAGGGCTGCAACTGAGCCCTAGCGGCGTTTGCGGGAATCGATCTGCAGCAGGTCGCGCACCTGCTGCACCTGCCGGGCCAGCAACGGATCACTGTTGAGTTTCTTCTCGATCTGCTCCACGGCATACATCACCGTGGAGTGATCCTTGCCGCCGAACACCTCGCCGATGCGGGGGAGTGAGAGGTCGGTGCTCTGGCGCATCAGATACATCCCCACCTGGCGTGCCTGGCTCACCGCCCGTTTGCGGCTGGCGCTGCGCATCTCCTCGGCCCCCACACCGAACACCTCCGACACCTTCTCCATCACCTGGTCGGGTTTCACCTCCACCTCCACGCCCACCGGATCGAGCATCGGCGCCACCGACTCCACGGTCATCGGCAGGCCGGTGATCGAGGCGAAGGCCACCGCCCGGGTGAGCGCCCCCTCCAGTTCGCGGATGTTGGAGGTGAAGCGCCCGGCGATGAACTGGATCAGCTCCCGCGGCAGGCGCATCTGTTCCTGCTCCGCCTTCTTGTGCAGGATCGCCATGCGCGTCTCCAGATCGGGGGCCTGGATGTCGGCGATCAGGCCCATCGAGAAGCGCGAGATCAGCCGTTCCTGCAGGCGGGGGATCTGGCTGGGGGGCCGGTCGGAGGCGATGACGATCTGACGGCCGGCCTCATGCAGGGCGTTGAAGGTGTGGAAGAACTCCTCCTGGGTGTACTCCTTGCCCTCGATGAACTGGATGTCGTCCACCAGGATCAGATCGGCAGCGCGGTAGCGGTCGCGGAAGCTCTGCATGGCGTCCTTGCGGATCGCCTGGATCAGATCGTTGGTGAAGGTCTCGGTGCTCACATAGAACACCCGCGCCTGGGGATCGATCTCCAGGCGGTAGTGGCCGATGGCCTGCATCAGGTGGGTCTTGCCCAGGCCCACGCCGCCGCAGATGAACAGCGGGTTGAACTCACGGCCGGGGGCTTCGGCCACCGCAAGCGCGGCCGCGTGGGCCATGCGGCTGTTGGGTCCCACCACGAAGCGGTTGAACACGTAGCGGGGATTGAGCCCCGTGCCCACCGGCCGGACGGCGGCCGCGGCTCCTCCGCCCGGGGGGGCAGGGCCAGGCGGCTGAACCGAGCCTGCCGCGGGGCCCGGCGTCGACGCCGGTGCCGGCGCCGCCACGGCCTGACCGCCGGGGATCAGGGTGTCGTCGCCGATGGCCGCCGACACCTCCACCTGCACCGGGGAGCCGGTGATCTCACCCGCCACGGCCTCGATGGTGCCCAGATAGTTCTTGCGCAGCCATCCACAGGCGAAGCTGTTGGGAGCCTCAAGCTGCAGCCTGCGGCCATCGAAGCGCAGGCAGCGGGCCGGCCGGATCCAGGTCTCGAAGGTGGGTTTGCTGAGGTTGGCCTGGAGGGTCTTCTGAACCTGGTGCCACAGCTGGTTCTCCTGCTGCACCGATCGAATGGCCCGCGGGTGGCGAACTCTACGCAGAGGATGCCCGCCGCAGCGTCTTTAATGAAGCGGAACCCACATCCCGCCGCACCCCGGCCTTTTCCATGCCACGCCTCGTCACCAGCCCCCGAAGCGCCGGCCTGGCCGGCCTGATCGCAGTGCTGGCGTTGCTGGGCGGCTGCGGCAGCCGCACGATCCCCGGTCTGCCGCGCCTGCCGGGCGAGAACGGCGACGAGGCGGTGCGCATCAGCGACGCGCCGCCGGCGGCGCCGATCCAGGCCAGCAGCAACGTGATCGTGGAGGCGGTGGAGAAGGTGGGGCCTGCGGTCGTGCGCATCGACACCACCAAGCGGGTGATCAACCCCCTGGGGGGCCTGTTCGGCCGCGGACCCACCATCCAGGAGCAGCAGGGTCAGGGCTCCGGCTTCATCACCCGCTCCGACGGGGTGGTGCTCACCAACGCCCACGTGGTGGAGGGGGCCAGCGACGTGACGGTGACCCTGCCCGACGGGCGCAGCTTCAGCGGCAAGGTGCTGGGCGCCGATCCACTCACCGACGTGGCGGTGGTGAAGGTGGTGGCCAGCAAGCTGCCCGTGGCGCCCCTGGGGGATTCGGGGCGGGTGCGGCCGGGAGAGTGGGCGATCGCCATCGGCAACCCCCTCGGCCTCGACAACACGGTGACCGCCGGGATCATCAGCGCCATCCAGCGCACCAACGCCGTGGGTGAGGGCCAGCGCGTGCCCTACATCCAGACGGACGCCGCCGTGAACCCGGGCAACAGCGGCGGGCCGCTGATCAACGACCGCGGCCAGGTGATCGGCGTGAACACCGCCATCCGCCAGGCGCCAGGCGCCGGCCTGAGCTTCGCCATCCCGATCAATGTGGCCCGCCAGATCGCGGCCCAGATCCTCGAGCGGGGCTACGCCAGCCATCCCTACATCGGCGTGCGCCTGCAGGCGATCACGCCGCAGCTGGCACGGGAGATCAATGCCAGCACCGACGAGTGCCGGCTGCCGGAGGTGAACGGCGTGGTGGTGGTGGACGTGATGCCCGACAGCCCGGCGGCCCGGGGCGGGCTGCGGCCCTGCGACCTGATCGAGAAGGTGGGCGACGACCCGGTGCGCAATCCTTCGGAAGTGCAGCTGTCGGTGGACCGGGGCGAGGTGGGCCAGGAGCTGGAGATCCTCGTGCGGCGGGGCAACGAGAGCCGCACCATCACCGTGAAGCCAGCGGAGCTGCCGCGGCAGGGTTGAGCGGCCGGCGCACGCTGGTGCCGGTGCCGGGATGGCCGAGCTGAGTGTGGTGATCGCCGCCCGCAACGAGGCCGCCCTGCTGCCGGCCCTGCTGGCCCAGCTGGGGGAAGGCCCGCAGCTGGTGCGTGAGGTGCTGGTGGTGGATGGCGGCAGTCGGGACGGCACGCCCCAGGTGGCACAGCTGGCCGGTGCCCGACTGCTGCGCTGCCCGGCGGGGCGCGGCCGCCAGCTGGCCCTCGGGGCCGCCGAGGCCATCGCGCCCTGGCTGCTGCTGCTGCATGCCGACGTGCGCCTGCCGCGGAACTGGGCCGAGCGGGTGCAGGCCGCGATCAGGCCCGGCAAGCCGACGCCACTGCAGCGCAGCGGACAGGCCTGGTACTTCGATCTGGCGATCCGGGGCCGCCACCCCGGCCTGCGGCTGGTGGAGCTGGGGACGGCCCTGCGCAGCCGCTGGCGGCAACTGCCCTACGGCGACCAGGGGCTGCTGCTCAGCCGGGTTCTGTACGACGCGGTGGGGGGCATCCGGCCGCTGCCGCTGATGGAGGATCTCGATCTGGTGCAGCGCCTGCGGCGGCAGGGGCGGCTGCAAAGCCTGGGTGTGGCGCTGCGGGTGGATGGGCGGCGCTGGCGGCGGCTGGGGGTGTGGCGCACCACCCTCGCCAACGCCCGACTGCGCCGGGCCTGGCGCCGGGGGGAGCCGGCGGAGGTGTTGGCATGCCGGTATTACGGATCCCGGGATCAGGGGGCGTACCAGAAGGCACAACGGCGTTGCAGCGGTTCCAGCTCCCAGCCGAGCCCCTGGTAGAAGCCCACCACGCCAGGGTCGGCGAACAGGCTCACCCGCTCCACCTCCAGCTCCCGCAGGTGATCCAGCACGAACGCCATCAGCGCCCGCCCCATGCCCGCGCCCTGGTAGTGGGGGTGCACGGCCACATCCCACACCGTGGCCTCCACCACCCCGTCACCGGTGCAGCGGGCGAAGCCCACCAGCCGGGGCAGCCGGGGATCGTGACGCCACAACCCCACCCGCAGCAGGCTGTTCTCCAGGGCCTTGCGCACACGCCGAAGCGGCCGGCGGCTCCAGCCCACCGCATCGCAGAGCTGCTCGAGCTCATAGAGATCGATCTCGCGCTCGCTGCTGAGCACCAGACTGAGCCGGGGGTTGGGGGTCGCGCAGAGGCGATGACCACGGCCGTAGAGCTGGGTGAGCAGTTCCACCGTGAGCACCCCACTGCAGACGGGATGGCACGATCCTGACCGATGGAGACCCCGGCTCGCGATGCACCGTCCATGCAGCGCCCCCTGCTGGTGGGGTTGCACGGCTGGCTGCTGTCCGGGCGGCTGTGGCAGCCGCTGGCCAGGGAGATGGAGCCCCGCTGGGAGTTCTGGGCCCCCGACCTGCCGGGCTTCGGGGCCACTCCCCGCCCGCGGGGGCTGCAGCCCAGCCTCGCCAGCTACGGCGCCTGGGTGGCCGAGCAGTGCCGCCAGCGCCACGACGGCCCGGTGGTGCTGATCGGTCACTCGCTCGGCGGCAGCATCGCCCTGCACGCGTCGCAGCGGCTGGGAGGACAACTGGCCGGAGTGGTGCAGATCGCCGCAGGCGGCGGGGTGTATCAGCCCAGGCCCTTCGCCCGGGTGCGGCGCAGCGGTGGTCTGTTCCTGCGCTGGCGGCCCCGCTGGCTGCTGGAGCTGCCGGGCACCGATGGCCTGCGCAGCCCCCTGCTGGCCGACCTCCATGCGGCCCGGGGGTTGCTGGCCTGCAGCATGCGCCGAAGCGCCGTGAGCGCCCTGCCGCGGATCACCGCAGAGCTGGGGGTGCCCAGCCTGTGGGTGGCGGGCAGCCGCGACGGCGTGATGGCCCCCCGTTACGTGCGCCACCTGGCGGGCTACGCCAGGGACCACCAGGTGACCGTGCTGGAGGGCGCGGGACACCTGCCGATGCTGCAGATGCCAGGCCGCCTGGCAGCCAGCCTCGGGTCCTGGCTGGAGCAGCTGCCGATGCCACCTGGCTGAATGCCGGCCGCCCGTGTTCAGAGAGCCGCCAGGCCGCGCTCCTGCAGATCGGCCAGCTGGGCATACAGACCGCCGGCGGCGCGCAGCTCCCGGTGGCTGCCCTGCTCGATCAGGCGGCCGCGGCGCAGCACCAGGATGCGGTCGGCGGCCTCCACGGTGGCCAGGCGGTGGGCGATGACGATGGCGGTGCGCTGCTGCAGCAGCCGCTCGAGATCGGACTGGAGGGTGGCTTCGGTGGAGGGATCGAGGAAGGCGGTGGCCTCATCCATCACCAGCACCGAGGGATCGCGGATCGCCACCCGCGCCACCGCCAGCAGCTGCCGCTCCCCGGAGGAGAGGTTGCCGCCGCGCTCCCGCAGTTCGGTGTCGAGGCCATCGGGCAGACGGGCCAGCAGCTGGCTCAGCCCGAGATCGCGGCAGAGCCGCCGCAGCTCATCGCTGGCGATGGGGGCATCGAGGCGCAGGTTGTCGGCCACGCTGCCGCTGAACAGGAAGGTGTCCTGGAGCACCACCCCGAGGCGGCGGCGCAGGATCGCAAGGGGCAGTTGGCGGATGTCGACGCCATCGAGGAGGATGCGGCCCTGCTGAGGCTCGTAGAGCCGGCAGAGCAGCCGGATCACGGTGGTCTTGCCGGAGCCGGTGGGTCCGACCAGGGCCACGTGCTCACCGGGGACGATGCGGAAGGAGAGCTCCGAGAGGATCGGCTCGTCCGGGCGGTAGGCGAAGGACACGTTCTCGAACACCACCTCACCGGCACTGCGGCGCTGCCCGCCGCTGCGCACGGCCAGGGGCGAGCGCTGGGATTCCGGCAGGTCGGCGATCTCGATCGGCTGCTCCAGCAGCTCACCGATGCGTTCCACCGCCGTGAGACCGCCCTGGATCTGGGTGAAGCGCTCGGCGAGCTGGCGCAGGGGATCGAACAGGCGCTGGGAGAACAGGATGAAGGTGGTGAGAGTGCCCAGGCCGAGCACGCCCGTGGTGACCATGGCGCCACCGAGGGCCAGCACCGCGGCCACCGCCACCAGGGCCACCCACTCGATGAAGGCGGAGATGGCGCTGTCGTAGAAGATCGTGCCGGTGACGGCGCGGCGGTAGCGGTCGGTGGTGTCGGCGAAACGGCGGCTGTTCACCTGCTCGCGGCGGAACATCTGCACCACCTCAAGCCCCTGCAGGTTCTCCTGCAGGTCGGCGTTGAGCTGGCTGAGCTCCTCACGCACCCGGTAGTTGGCGCGGCGGTAGCGGCGCTGCAGCCAGACCATGCCCAGCACCACCGGCACCTGGGTCGCCAGCAGCAGCAGCCCCAGCCGCCACTCGATCGAGAGCATCGTGATGGCGATCACCAGCAGGGTGACCAGGTCGGCCAGCACCCCCACGGCACCGCTGCCGAACACCTCCGCCAAAGCATCCACGTCACTGGTGAGGCGGGTGAGCAGCTTGCCCACGGGCGTGCGGTCGTGGAACCGCAGCGACAGCGCCATGGCGTGGGCGAACAGGTCCTGGCGGATGCGGGCCGTGAGGCGCTGGCCCACCGCCTGTACGTTGTACACCTGCATGCCCTGCAGGCAGAGCCGCACCAGCACCGCCGCCAGCAGGGAGAGCACCAGCAGGCGCAGGGCCGCCGGCACCGCCAGACCCTGGAGCCAGGGCAGGGTGGGTTCACCGCGCAACACGGCGATCACCTGGCCCACCAGCAGTGGCTGCACCGCCGCCGCACCCGCCACCGGGATCAGCAGCAGCAGGGTGAACAGCAGGCGGCGGCGATCCCCGGCCACGTAGGGCAGCAGGCGCTGCAGGCGCTGGCGGTCGAGAGACGCCATCAGGCGGAGAGAACGGCATGCTCGGCGCCGGCCCGGGGAGCAGCGCCGCCGCTGGCCGCCACCCGGTCGACGATCGCCTGCAGGGTGCCGTCATCCAGCCTCAGGGCCAGGGGATGACCCACCAGCCGGGCGGTGGAGTGGAAGAGATCCTCGATGGCGATCAGGCCATTCTCCTGCAGCGTCCTGCCGCTGGCCACAAGGTCGACGATGGCCTCGCTCATGCCGGTGATCGGACCGAGTTCCACCGATCCGGCCAGGTGGATCAGCTCCACCGGCAGGTCGAGGGCCGCGAAGAACTCCTCGGCGCAACGGGTGAACTTGCTGGCGATGCGGCAGTGGGCGGGCAGGTCGACGGCCCGGCGGTAGGGGCTGCTGGCCTTCACCGCCACGCTCATGCGGCAGCCGCCGAAGCCCAGGTCCACGAGGTGGGCCACCGGCAGCTGGTGCTCGCGCAGCACGTCGTAGCCCACCACGCCGATCTGGGCCTGGCCGTAGGCCACGTACACCGGCACATCGGCATTGCGCACCAGCAGGGCCCGGGCCCGGCCGCAGGCGCTGGGCACCATCAGCTGCCGGTTGCCGGGTTCCAGCACCGCCGCGAAGTCGAGCCCGGCGGCCGTGAAGCGCCGCACCGCGTCCTGCAGCAGCGCGCCCTTGGCCAGGGCCACGGTGATCGGTGCGCACATGACGAAACGTCGGCGGCGATCATGGAGCTGGCCGCTGTGCGGAGTGTAACGATGCGACCGCTGCACCGATGCGAGCGCTGAACCCCGCCACCACTCCCGCGGCCGCTCCCGCCGGCACGCCTCTGCAGGTGTGGCTGATCCCGGTGCTGCAGGACAACTACGTGTTCGTGCTGCAGCGCGGGCGGCGGGCCGCGCTGGTGGATCCGGCAGTGGCCGAACCGGTGCGGCGCGCCCTCGAGGAACGCGGTCTACAGCTGGAGGCGATCCTGCACACCCACCACCACAGCGACCACATCGGCGGTGCCCCGGGCCTGCTGCGGCGCTGGCCCGGGGCGGCGGTGATCGCCGCGGCGGCCGACCGCGAGCGCATCCCGCTGCAGACCCGAAGCGTTGCCGGAGGCGATCACCTGGAGGTGCTGGGCGAACCCGTGGAGGTGATCGACGTGCCCGGCCACACCCGCGCCCATATCGCCTACTGGCTGCCGCGCAGCGGCCATCTGTTCTGCGGCGACACCCTCTTCGCCGGCGGCTGCGGCCGGCTGTTCGAGGGCACACCGGAGCAGATGCACACCTCGCTGCAGCGGCTGGCCGCTCTGCCGGAGGCCACGCTGGTGTGGTGCGCCCACGAATACACCGAAGCCAACCTGTGCTGGGCCGCGGCCGAGAGGCCCGGCAACCGGGAGATCCGGGATCGCCTGGCGAAGGTGATTGACCTGCGCCGGCGGAGCCTGCCCACGATTCCCAGCACCATCGCCAGCGAGCGGGCCACCAACTTGTTTCTCAGAACACAAAACGGCGCCGAACTGGGCCTGCTGCGGCGCAGCAAGGATGGCTGGAGGGGTTGCTCGACCTAGGGTCCGGGGGCTTCAAGCGCTGAAATGCGTTCCAACCCGCTTCGCGGTTGGCAGGCCCTGGAGAAGCGACTGCCGGCCACCGTGGCTGCGGGGCTCACCGTGGGCAGCCTCTCCGCCCTCGCCCAGATCTCCTTCGGAGCTCTGCTCTTCTCCGGCCCCCTCTCCGGAGCGATGGCGCAGGGTGTGGGTCACACCCTGCTGGGCGGGGTGGTGATCGGCGCGGTGATGGCGCTCAGGGGATCGTTTCCCGGCACGGTGGGCCGGCCCCACGAGCTGCCTGTGGTGGTGCTGGCCCTGCTGGCGGCGCGCCTGGCCCAGCGCCTCCCCGGCGCCGCACCGGGCGCCGACGTGATCGCCACCGTGAGCGTGCTGATCATGGTCAGCACCGCCCTCTTCGGGCTCACGGCCCTGGTGCTGGGCCGCTGGGGGGCCGGAAACCTGTTCCGCTACCTCCCGTTTCCGGTGCTGGGGGGATTCGTGGCCGGCAGCGGCGCCCTGCTGGTGAAGGGCGGACTCACGGTGATGCTGGGGTTGGCGGCCGATCAGCTCTCCTGGACGGCCCTGGCGGATCCGGCCCTGCTCGGCCGCTGGCTGCCCGGCCTGGGCTTCGCCCTGCTGATGACCGTGGCGGCCCGGCGCTGGCCCTCGTGGCGCACCATCCCCACGTTCCTGATCGGCGGGATCGCCGCGTTCCATCTGCTGCTGGCCCTCGGCGGCGGCAGCCTGGAGGGTGCCATGGCCGGCGGCCTGGTGCCGGCACTGCCGGAGGGGATGGCAGGCAGAACCCTGATCCCCGCCGCGGCGGGCGGGCCGGTGGCCTGGCGGGAGGTGGCCGGGAGCCTGCCGGACATGCTGGCGGTGGCCTTCCTGGCCAGCCTGGGCACGCTGCTCAACGCCAGCGCCATCGAGGTGACGGTGCGCCGCGAGCTGGACTTCAACCGCGATCTGGAGACGGTGGGCCTGGCCAACCTGCTGGCCGCGCTGGTGGGCAGCCCCGCCGGCTTCCACTCGCTGAGCGCCACCGCCCTGCCGGAGCAGATGGGGGCACGGGGGCGGGCGGTGGGGCTGCTCGCCGCCCTGGTGTGCCTGGCCGCCTGGCTGGGAGGGGCCCGGCTGCTGGGAGCCGTGCCCTTCGCGGTCAGCGGCGGTCTGCTGGTGTTCCTGGGGGTGTCCCTGGTAGCCAACTGGCTGGTGGACCGCAGCCGCTTCCTGTCGCTCCTGGAGAACGCCGTGCTGCTGGCGATCCTGCTGGTCACCGTGCTCGCCGGCTGGGTGGCGGCGCTGATGGCAGGCCTGGTGCTGGCCCTGCTGCTGTTCGTGATCGACTACAGCCGCATCTCCGCGGTGCGCAGCCTGATCACCGGCCGCACTCGCCGCAGCCATGTGGACCGGAGCCCCGCTCGCAGCCGCCTGCTGGATCGCTACGGCGACTCGATCCTCGTGATCAGCCTGCAGGGGCACCTGTTCTTCGGCACCGCCCACATCCTGCGGCGCACGATCATGGAGCGGCTGGACGTGCCCTCCACGTCGCGGCCGCACTGGATCCTGCTGGACATGCGGCTCACCAGCGGCCTGGACGCCTCGGCGGTGCACACCTTCCAGCGGCTGGCTCAGATCTGCGAGAGCGCCGGCATCGAGCTGGTGTTCAGCGGGTTGTCGAGCGAAACCCGCAGGCTGCTGCAGCGCTCAGGAATCCTGCACGGCGATCGCGAGGGCCATGACTGGTTCAGCGACCTGGACCATGGCCTGGAGTTCTGCGAAAACGAGCTGCTCTCCCTGCACGCAACGGAGGTGAGCCCGGAGCCGGCGGCCCTGGTGGAGCCGGGCGAACTCAGCGGCGAGGCGGAACGACGCGCCCTGACCCGCCTGCTGGAGCACTTCGAGCCGGTGAGTTTCCCGGCCGGCAGCACGATCATCGAGCAGGGCGCGCCCCCCAGCGATCTGATCCTGCTGCTGTCGGGCCGTGTGGTGGTGGAGCGCCGGGAAACACCGGAGGCCGCTCCGCTGCGGCTGCGCACGATGGATCCCGGCACCTGCGTGGGGGAGATCGGCTTCTACCTGGGCACGCCCACCAGCGCCTCGGTGATCTGCGAGGACGACGTGAGGGCGCTGCGGCTCTCCCAGCCCAGGCTGGCGGCCCTGGAGCAGGAGGAACCGCGGGCGGCGCTGCTGCTGCACCGCCTGGTGGCCCGCAAGCTGGCCCAGCGGCTGCTCACCACCAACCAGCTGGCGACGGCGCTGGCCGGCTGATGTGTCCTGGACGACAGCGGCCGGCGGAGGCCGGAAAGAAGCCGTAGACCACGGCTACGGTTCAGGCCAGTCTGCCGCCGCACCGGCCCCGATGACCACCACATCCATCGAGCACGAGGATCTGGCCGAGGATCTTCGGCGCATCCGCCTCAGCGGTCGCCTGGACATGGTGGGCGTCGGCGAGATCGAGATGCGCTTCACCTCCCTGGCGGCGAGCCGGCCGATGCGGGTGCTGGTGGATCTCACCGGCGTGTCCTTCCTCGCTTCGGTGGGCCTGCGCTGCATCATCCACAGCGCCAAGGCGCTCGAGCAGAAGGGTGGAAAGATGGTGCTGCTGCTCGGGGACAACACTGTGGTGCGCGGCACCCTCGACACCGTCGGGGTCTCCGAGATCATCCCGGTGTGCCACGACGAGGCCTCGGCCATGGACGCCCTGGCCGGGTGAGCTCCCTGGAGATCCGGGCCGAACCGCAGGAACTCCGGCGCGCCTCCGCCTGGCTGCAGGAGCGGGGAGAGCGACTGGCCGTGCCGGCCGATCAGATCGACCGGCTCGAGGTCTGCCTGAACGAGGTGCTGGCCAACCTGCTGGAGCACGGCGGCACCCCCGTGGCCAGCCAGCCCATCCGGCTGCGGCTGGAAGGAATCACCCCGCCTGCCGGCGCCGGCGTGCGGCTGGTGATCAGCGATGCGGGAGTGCCCTTCGACCCCCTGGTGGTCAGTGACAAGCCCCTGCCCGCCAGCCTGGACGAAGCCAGCCCGGGAGGACTCGGTCTGCGCCTGGTTCGCGCCTACACCGACGGCATGGCCTACCGGGTGCATGAGGACCGCAATGAATTAAGTATCGAGATGCACTGGTCACCACGATCCTGAGCAGCGATCCCCCACCGTTGGCCCGTTCCTCCGCGCCCCGGCCGGGCTATGGCTGGATCCCCCTGTTCCGTGACGTGGAGGAAGGGCTTCTCACCCGACTGCTCGAGCGCTGCGAGGTGCGGCACCTCAGCGCCGGCAACGACCTGCTGCGGCCCGGGGAGACCAACGACACGATCTACGTGCTCCTCTCCGGCGAGCTCACGGTGTACCTCAGCGCTGAGGCCCGTGCGGAGCAGAGCATTCCGGTTGCGGTAGGTGACTGCATCGGCGAGTTCTCCGCCATCGACCAGCAGCCGGTGTCGGCTCTGGTGCGCTGCGAGGGGCAGGCGGAGGTGCTCTGCCTGCAGGGGCCGTTCTTCTGGAGGCGTCTGGTGCCTCTGCCCGGGGTGGCCCGCAACCTGATGCGGGGTCTCACGCAGCGGGCACGCACCACCAACCAGCTCACCCTGGAGGCCCTGCGCGAGCGGCTCGAGCTGGAGCATCTGCGCCAGGAAATGGATCTGGCACGACAGATCCAGTCGGGCATGCTGCCGCTGGGCCAACCCCTCTTTCCGGAACGGGACGATCTGGAAGTGTGCGGCCTCGTGGAACCGGCCGCCAGCGTGGGCGGAGACCTGTTCGACGCCTTCTTCGTGGCGGATGGGCGCCTGTTCGTGTGCATCGGCGACGTGTCCGGCCATGGCGTCAGTGCCGCCCTGCTCATGGCCCGCACCATCGGTCTGCTGCGCAGCCTGGCGATGGCCGCCGGCGACCCAGCGGACCTCCTGCAGAACCTCAATGCCAGCCTCTGCGAAGGCAACGAGGCCTGCCTGTTCGTGACCCTTTTCTGCGGCTTTCTCGATCCGGCCACGGGGCGCTTCGTGTATGCCAATGCCGGCCACTGTCCGCCGCTGCTGGTGAGGGGCGGCCAGGTGGCACCCCTGGACCTGCCCCGCGGTCCGCTGGCTGGTGTCTTCCGCCAGGCCACCTATTGCAGCAGCGAAACGCACCTGGGTACGGGCGATCTGCTGTTCACCTACACCGACGGCATCACCGAGGCGGAGGACGCCGCTGGCCGGCCGTTCGGTCTCGAGGGCTGTGAGCAGCTGCTGCGGACGCACCACGACCGGCCCCTGCCGGGAATTCTCGACCTGATCCGCGGCGACCTGCACCGCTTCAACGGTGGCGCCGACCTGGAGGACGACTGCACGCTGCTGCTGCTGAGGTGCTGTTGAGCCCTTCGGGCAGGGCCATCGCCAGCCATAGGCTCATCTCCCCCAGCGAAGCAGGCCCCATGCCGAGCCCGGAGCGCCCCGACAGCGGCACCACGAACAGCGGCAACACAAACACTGAGACCGCGGCTGCGCTGAAGCCCGAAGCCGTGAACACCAGCGGCGCGCCGGCGCCGGTGGGTCCCTACAACCAGGCCGTGAAGGCTGGGGGGATGGTGTTCTGCTCCGGGCAGATCGCCCTCGACCCCGGCACCGGGGCCATGGTGGGCGACGGCGATGTGGAGGCGGAGACCCGCCAGGTGCTCGACAACCTCGAGGCGGTGCTGGCGGCGGCGGGCGTCAGCCCGCGGGAGGTGGTGCGCACCACCGTGTTCCTGGCGGACCTGGCCGATTTCGCCCGGGTGAACGCGATCTACGCCGAGCGGTTCGGCACAGGGGTGTCTCCGGCCCGGGCCTGTGTGCAGGTGGCGGCCCTGCCCAAGGGGGCCCGGGTGGAGATCGACTGCATCGCCGTCGCCAGCTGAACCGGGCCGCACCTGGGCTGCGCTCACCAGGGCTGATCTCACCAGGGCAGGGGAGCCCTGCCCTGAACAGCGTTGCAGCCCATCTGGGACCCGAGCAGGGCGCCCAGGGGGGTGGCCCATACCCGGTCGTTGCCCTTGGCCAGCACGTAGCCGGCGCCGCCGCCCATCAGGCCGCCCACGAGCCGGCCCTGGTTGCAGCGGCGGGCCTGCTCCTCAACGCTGTTGAAGACGGGCTGACCCGCGAAGACCTGGCTGGAGGGGTAGTCGTAGATCACCTGAGGCCGCGAGACGGGGAGAAGCGGACGCTGCACCGGGGCGGGCTGCCACTGCTGCACCGGCACAGGGCGGTAACCGGGATGCCAGCCCCGCCCATAGGCCCGGGCCTGGGCGGGGAGGAGCAGGGGCAGGAGCAGACCCGCAGCGAGGGCCAGCTGGGCCGCGCGGCCGAGGCCACCGGGGGCGGCGGTGCGCGGGGTGCGGAGGATGGTCATGGTTGAAGCTGTCGTGAGGACGTCCCTGAACGGGATGTCCCCAGACAAGCGAGCCCCGGCGACCAGGTCGTGACCTCCATGGCAGCAAGGTCTTACCGGATCTTTCAGCCCGTAAGCTGGCCGGCACGGGGCGTGGCGCAGCTTGGTAGCGCGGGTGCTTTGGGAGCACTAGGTCGCAGGTTCGAATCCTGTCGCCCCGATTCAGTCACGGCAGCCGACTCCAGTCAGCGCAGGTTCGCTACTCCAGAGTGGGCGGCCTGCGCATGGGATCCAGGCTGCGTCCCCGTCCCCAACAATCAACACATCAGAGACCAGGAAACCGGTGCCGGCGCTCCTGGCTGTAGGCCCACCACGGCTGCGGCGGCTCTCCGGCCAGGAACCGCTCGATCGAAAGGAAGACATCGAGCACGCAGGGATCCTGCCGCCTCCCCCGCCGCTGGCACAGAAGCTCATAGAGGCCCAGGGCTTCCCGGCCGATCAGGTCAGCCGGCGTGTCACAGCCCACAGCCCGCAGGGCATCCGCCATCGCGGGGCCGACATTGGGCAGGTCGGTGAGCGCCTCCAGCCGTTGACGGCTGCAGCGACGAGGATTCACGGGAACGAACGCTGCTGGACCATGGGCCATGGCAAAGCCCGAGGGCGGGGACAACGGACTGACGGTTGAACCAAGTGAGGGCTGAGCCGTGAGCGGTGCAGTGGACGGCGACGCCGTCACACGCCTCGGAGACCAGAGATCGGCTGAGGGAAGATGTTGGAGCAGGGGCCGGATCGTCAGCGCGCTCCCCGGAGCGATGCCATCACCCTCGGACCGGCGCGGTGATGCGCCAACGCAGGTGGCGCCGGCTGTGACCGCTCGTGATCTGGCGAAACGGCTCTTCATCAAGAACCCGTTGCGATCGCGAACGAGGTCCCCCGTCCGGTCAGGCTTGCTGAACGCCACAACGCTATCGATGCCACGGAATCTCCTGCCGCTCTCCCTCGTGCTCGCCACCACCGGCCTGCTTGTGCTCGGGGCGCCGGCGCCGGTGCTGGCCCATGCGGAAGCCGGGCACGCCGGTGGCTTTCTCTCCGGACTGCTCCATCCCGTCTCCGGCCTCGATCACGTGGTGGCGATGGTGGCCGTGGGCCTGTGGGGGGTGGTGCTCGGTCCACCGGCCCTCTGGCTGCTGCCGGTGGCGTTCCCGCTGGTGATGGCCCTCGGGGGTCTGCTGGGCATGCTGGGCGTGCCGATCCCCGGCGTGGAGATCGGCATCGCCGTCTCCGGGCTGGCGATGGGCCTGATGGTGCTGTTCGAGATCCGAGCTCCACTGGCTCTGGCGGCGCTGGTCGTCGCGGCATTTGCGGTGTTCCACGGCCATGCCCATGGCGCCGAACTGCCGAGCGGCGGCGATGCCCTGCTCTACAGCCTGGGCTTCGTGATCGCCACCGGGCTTCTGCACCTGACAGGGATCCTGATCGGTGAGGCCCGCCGCTGGAGAGGAGGCCGTGCTCTGGCCCGCGGCGCCGGCGCCGCCATCGCCGTGGCGGGGCTGCTGTTCCTGCAGAAGGCTCTGGCATGATCCGGCCCCCCGGATGGTGCTGGCGTCTGCCCCTGGCCCATGCGCCGGTCACCGACCTGGGGGCCTGGGCCGATGGCGCCGCCCGGCTGCTGCTGGAGCCCACCGACCTGCTGCTGGCGATCGCGCTGGTGCTGCTGGCGCTGCAGCACGGACCCCGGACCCTGGAGCGGTTGTGGTGGCGGGTACCGGCAGGCTGGCTGGGCGGCGCTCTGGTCGGTGTGGCCCTGCCGCGGGAGCTGCTGGTGGCCCCCCTCCTCAGCGCCGCGCTCACGGCCCTCGCACTGCTGGTGAGCTTCCGGATCCCGCTGCCTCTGTGGGCGCTTCTCGCCCTGCTGCCGCTGGGAGCCGGCGGGTTCGCTCTGGTGAGCGGATCGGCGATGGCCGGCCACGACGGCGGCCTGGCCGTGGTGCTCGCCGAGGCCGTCGCCCTGGGGCTGGTCACGGGGCTGCTCGCCGGAGGTCTTGCGCGGATGCGCGTCGGCTGGGGGCCGATCGCCATCCAGGTGGCCGGCAGCTGGATCGCGGCCACATCCCTGCTGCTGCTGGGGTGGCAGCTGCGCCATCCCAGCTGACTTGCGCCGGCCGGTCGGGGGCGGAAGGGTCGCCGCTCCGATCGCCGGATCAGGGGAGGGTGTGGATCACTGGGGAGGGATTGGCGCACCGGATGGAGCAGTCAGAGCACCCTCATCCCCATTGACGCGGCCGACCACGACAGGTCCAGCGCAACTGGCGCATGATCGTTCGTGAAGGCCC
>JALOOQ010000240.1 GCA_025454305.1 Cyanobium sp. Prado107 | reverse complement strand
CCGAATCGCTGTCCTTCTCCTATGGACCGCTGATCCGTTCGCTGAAGGTCAGCTCCCTGGAGACATTCGCCGAAGACGGCACGGTTGCAGAGGATCTGGGCTTCTTTCTGACCCTCGTCAAACCGGAGGAATACCCACGTCTGCGCAAAGCCCTGACGGAAAAGGCGCCTGTCGATCCTCTGATCGTCTCGCGATTCTTCAACAGCGATATCGGCGAAGACATCCTCGAGCGGCTGGGCACATCCATCACCCGGCGAAGACATCCTCGAGCGGCTGGGCACATCCATCACCCTCCTCCGCGGCGGCAACGGGATGAGCATGCTTCGCGCCGCCCTGGTGAATGCGTCGTTCTCCGAGGATGGCCTCAGTCTGTTGTCCGTGCTGGAGCAGCTGCCTGCCAACGTGCAGATCCACGGGGAGAAGGTTCTCGCCGCCGAAAAGGCCACCAAACGGGTGATCGCCGCCACGGAACGGCTCGATTCCGTGATGAGCCAGCTCACCGCAGAAGAAGCGAAGGGGGATGCGCCAGCCGACTTCTCTGCCATGGCGGATCTGCGCAAGCCGGGCACCCTGGCGGTGAGCAAGGTTTCTCGGAGGCCATGCGGCAGCTGGCCTCCCATGGCTACGTGGTGGCTGCACCGCAACACCCGGGCAGTGACGCCATCTGGCTCAAGGAGATGCTGCGGGGCCTCCACAAGGACATCTTCGATATCAACGACTTCTCGAATCGCCCCAAGGACATCAGCTTCGTCATCGACGAGCTGGAGCGCCGCAATGCCGGCCGGTTCGGCGGCAAGCTCGACCTGACGAGGGTCGCCTTGGCCGGCCATTCCTTCGGCGGATACACCGTGCTGGCCCTGGCTGGAGCCACGGTGGATCTGGCCTACCTCAAGGAGGAGTGCGAGCGCCCCTTCGGAGGCCTGGATGCAGCACTTCTGCTGCAGTGCCAGGCCCTGAGGCTCCCCCCGGAGCAGCTCACCAACCTTCAGGACAGCCGCACCGCCGCGGTGTTCGCGGCCAATCCCGTGAACCGCAGCATTTTCGGCAGGACGGGGCTCGGCACCATCAAGGTGCCTGTGGTGATGGCCTCAGGCAGCTACGACCCGGCCACGCCCCCGGCACTGGAGCAGGCCGCGTCCTTCACCTGGCTGAATGTTCCTGACAAGTACTGGCTGATCGTGCAGGGTCAGGCCCACGTGAATTTCACCAAGATCGACCCCGGCATCAAGGATGCCATCGAATCGATGACAGACATCACCCTACCAAGCCAGGGCTGAGTATCTGAGCAAGGATGAGAGATTCAAGCTCTTCATGATCAGCGGACGTTCCGACCAGAAACTTGTGGAGGCCATCGCTGCATTCCGCAGGGACTATCCCGAGCCGAAGCAGTAGCCTTCCTCAGAACACCACCGCCTCGGCGGGCAGCTCCACCCCCTCGGCCTTGAGCACCTGCACCCGCCGGGCCGATTCCCCGCAGCTGCGCGGGGTGGGGAAGATCTTGCCGGGGTTGGCGCGCCGCAGCGGATCGAAGGCGTCGCGCAGCAGCTGCATCGTGGCCAGATCGTCGGGGCCGTACATCCAGTCGAGGTAGCAGCGCTTGTCGCTGCCCACCCCGTGCTCGCCGGTGATGCTGCCGCCGGCGTCCACGCACAGGCGCAGGATCTCGGCGCCCAGCTCCTGCACCCGCTCGCGCACGCCGGGCTCGCCGTCGCGGTAGAGGATCAGCGGGTGGAGGTTGCCGTCGCCGGCGTGGAACACGTTGGCCACCGGCAGGGCGAAGCGCTCGCTGAGCGCCTCGATGGCCGCCAGCACCCGCGGCAGGGCACTGCGGGGCACCACGCCGTCCTGGAGGTAGTAGCTGGGGAAGCGGCGGCCCAGGGCCGAGATCGCCGACTTGCGGCCCTTCCAGAGCAGGGCGCGCTCCTCCTCCTGCCAGGCCTGGCGCACCTGGCGGGCGCCGGCCTCGCGGCAGAGCCCGGATGCCAGTTCGGCGGCGGCCACCACCTCGCGCTCCTGGCCGTCGAGCTCGATCAGCAGCACCGCCGCCGCGTCGGCGGGGTACTCCTCGAACCCCTCCACGCCGCGGAGGTAGTCGTTGACGGCCTCGATCACCAGCCGGTCCATCATCTCCATCCCCGCCGGCAGCACGCCGGCGGCGGTCACCAGCCGCACCGCCTCGCCGGCCGCCTCCATGGAGCCGAAGTCGGCCAGCAGCACGGACACGCTCTGGGGCGCCCGCAGCAGCCGCAGGGTGATGGCGGTGGCGATGCCCAGGGTGCCCTCGCTGCCGATGAAGGCGCCGCGCAGGTCGAGTTCGGGGGTTTCGTCCAGGTCGCTGCCCAGGGTGGTGACGGTGCCGTCGGGCAGCACCACCTCCAGCGCCAGCACGTGGTTGCTGGTGACGCCGTACTTGAGGCAGTGCACGCCGCCGGAGTTCTCGGCCACGTTGCCGCCGATGCTGCAGGCGATCTGGCTGGAGGGATCGGGGGCGTAGTAGAAGCCGTCGCCGGCCACGGCGCGGGTGACCCAGCTGTTGATCACGCCGGGCTGCACCACCACCCGCCGGTTCTCCAGGTCGAGTTCCAGCACGCGGCGCATGCGGCTGGTGGCGATCACCAGGGCCTCGCTCTCGGCCACGGCGCCCCCGGAGAGACCGGTGCCGCTGCCGCGGGCCACGAAGGGCACGCCGTTCTCGTGACAGAAGCGCAGCACCGCCGCCACCTGATCGGTGGTTTCGGGCAGCACCACCAGCGGCGGCTGATGGCGGTGCAGGGTGAGGCCGTCGCAGTCGTAGGCGAGCAGCTCCTGGCGGGCCGCCACCACCGCCCGGGTTGGCAGCAGCCGGCGCAGGCCGCGCTCCAGGGCCGCCCAGTCGTGACTCATGAGTTGGCGCGGCTCAAGGGGCTGGGTGGCTCCGGTGGGCCCAGTCTGCTCCCGCGGTCATCGATCACGGCCGCTCGTAACCGGCTCCGGCGGGCGGGGCTGTTCTGGGTCAGGATGGGAAACGGTTTTCCTTCGCCAGCGGAATCCCCTTGACCTCGGCACCCGTTTCGGCCCACGCCTTGAACACGACCCGATCCCAGGACCTCTTCAGCGCCGCCCAGAAGCTGATGCCCGGGGGAGTGAGCTCGCCGGTGCGGGCCTTCCGCTCGGTGGGCGGCAACCCGATCGTGTTCGAACGGGTGAAGGGCGCCTACGCCTGGGATGTGGACGGCAACCGCTACATCGATTACATCGGTAGCTGGGGCCCGGCGATCTGCGGCCACTCCCATCCCGAGGTGATC
>JALOOQ010000020.1 GCA_025454305.1 Cyanobium sp. Prado107 | reverse complement strand
GACCTTCTACACGAAGAACATCCTTCTCAACGAAGGCATCCGGGCCTGGATGGCACCGGCCGACCAGCCGCACGAAAACTTCGTCTTCCCTGAAGAGGTGCTTCCTCGCGGCAACGCCCTCTGATTCCAGGCAACCGCCGACGGTGTTTCCGTCCTTCCCAAGCGCCCTCGATGGGGCGCTTTTTTGTCTCTGTTCTTCTTCCGCCACCTTCTGCCGGCGCCTTCCGCCGGCAGGGACTGGCCGGGGCGATCAGGACGGGGTGATGCCGGCGACCCGCTGCCAGAAGCTGCGCTCGGCCGCCTGCTGGCGGGCGTTGGCTTCGCGCAGAAAGGGCGCCAGGCCGGCGAGGCTGAGCAGCCAGTGGTTGAGTGCCGAGAGCGGCCAGCGCAGCGGCCGCTCGAAATCCACGAACAGCACCACCCGGTAGCCGTCGGTGTCGTTCCACACCTGATGGTTGTAGGTGTCGTCGAACACCAGGCAACGCCCTTCCCGCCAGGTGTGCACTTCATCGGCGATCCGGATCCGGCACCGGTCGGCCGGCTCCGGCACCACCAGGGCCAGGTGCAGGCGCAGCACCCCGGCCCAGGCGCCGCGGTGGGGCGGAATGTGCTTGTGGGGGGAGAGGATCGAGAAGAAGGCGGTGGTGCAGCCGGGGATGGCGGCCAGCACCTGCATGGTCTCCGGGCAGCGGCGGGCGTTCTCGCTGCAGTCCATACCCACCCCCTTGAGGAAGAACGTCTTCCAGTCGTCGTCCTTCTGGATCGTGCCCACCTCCCGCAGGATGTCCTGAAAGTTGGGCATGGCCGCGCGGTGCTCCATCAGGGCGTCCAGCTCCCGCCGCACCAGCTGCCAGTCGGCCTCCACCCGTCCGACCCAGGGGAACCGGTCCACGGCATACACCGGCCGGTCGGGGTGCACCGAGAACCAGCAGAGGATCCGCTCCAGGCCGCCATGGATGGCACGGCGGATCCTGGTCTTGGCGGAACGGGCCGGAAAGGTCCAGTGCCGCCGCCGCGGATCGGGTGTGCTGAGGTGCTGAAGCCGGTGGGGTACGGCCATCGGATGCTGCGGACGACCCGCACGGCGCACGCCCGACCCTAGGCGTCGTCCTGATGGGCCTCCGCTCGCCCCCTCCCTCCGGCACGGGGCTGGAGCTCGCGTCCGTGATTTCAGCCCCCCTAGGATCCGCAGGTCCTGTCAGCAGTGGCGTGGCTGGGGCCCCAGGAACTCCGTTCCGGGCCACTGCCGAAGGCGTCGCCGGCTGGCCCAATCCCCAACGGAGGAGGTGCCCGTGAGTTCCAGTTGTTTCACCAAGGGTCTGCTGATCGCGGAGAACGCCGCCTGATTACGGCGCCTCAACCCTGATCAAACGGTTCCGCGACCGCTGCGGACCCGGCGAGAGCCCCCGGCATCCCTGATCAGGGATGCCGGGGGCATCGTTTTTGGACGCTCACCCGCATGCTCAACCGCACGCCCACCTGCAGGCCCCTTCATCAGGCCCGTCCATCAGGGCCAGTGCGCCCTCTGTCACAGGGGGGGTGGTGAGAGGGGTGGCAGGGCCGCACACTGTGGTTGGCGCATTGCGCCTTCTGTGTGAGGAACACTCCATGAAACTCTTCCAGCAACTGCTGGTTGCTCCCGCAGCGCTCGGTCTGCTGGCCCCCATGGCCGCAACCGCTGCTGAAGTCAACCTGGACGGCGTCAACCAGTACGCCTCCGAGGAGCAAGTCACCAGCATCTCTCAGTTCGCCGACGTGCAGCCCACCGACTGGGCCTACCAGGCGCTCTCCAACCTGATCGAGCGCTACGGCTGCGTGGCCGGCTTCCCTGACGGGACCTACAAGGGCCGCCAGGCCATGACCCGCTTCGAGGCCGCCGCGCTCCTGAATGCCTGTCTCGATCGCGTCACCGAGGTGACCGACGAGCTCAAGCGTCTGATGGCCGAATTCGAGAAGGAACTCGCGATCCTCAAGGGCCGCGTCGACGGGCTCGAGGCCAAGGTGGGTGAGCTGGAGGCCAACCAGTTCTCCACCACCACCAAGCTGAACGGTATCGCCACCATGGTGGTGGGCGGCGCCAGTAACACCGGTTTCGGCTCTGAAGTCACGGTGAACTATGACGTTCGCCTGAACTTCGACACCAGCTTCACCGGCAAGGACCTGCTGCGCACCACCCTGCGTGCCGGCAACTTCGGTGAGTCGGTGTTCGGCAACGGCAACACCCTGATGGAAGTCGCCTTCGAGGGCGGTTCCGGTGCCGATTCGGTCGAGATCAACCGCCTCTTCTACCAGTTCCCCATCGGCGAGGCCTGGACGGCCACCGTGGGTGCCAAGGTGCGGCAGGACGACATGCTCGCCATGTGGCCCACCGCCTACCCGGCTGACACCATCCTCGACCTGTTCACCTACGCCGGTGCTCAGGCTGCCTACAACCTGAACCTCGGTGCCGGTGTCGGCATCATGTACAAGGCTCCTGAGGGCGGCTTCAACGCCAGCCTGAACTACGTCTCGTACGACATCCAAGGTGGAGCTATCCCTGCCGCCGCTTCGAATTCCTCGATCGGCGCCGGTGAAGACTTCACCGTCACCGCTCAGGTGGGCTATGCCGGTGAGAACTGGGGTGCGGCCTTCGCCTACACCTACGCCGACTTTGCCTTCAACGGCCTGGATGACAGCAACAACATCGGCCTGAGCGGCTACTGGTCGCCCTTCACTGCCTCCTGGGCTCCCTCGATCAGCGCCGGCTTCGGCTATTCCGATAACGGCGACGACGGCCGCCGCAACACCGATGAAGCCTGGAGCTGGATGCTGGGTCTGCAGTGGGCTGACGCCTTCCTGCAGGGCAACGCCCTCGGCGCCGCCATCGGCAGCGTCGGCCAGGTCGGCCGGGGCAACTGTGCCAGTGCCCGTACCGCCTGCACCGCCAGCCTCTGGGTTGACGGCCGCAACTCCCAGGACAACATCGGTGTTGAACTCTGGTACAAGTGGCAGGTCACCGACAACATCAGCGTGACCCCCGCCTTCTTCTGGCTCGAGAACACCGGTGTCGACGACACCTTCGGCGGTCTGCTCAAGACCACCTTCAAGTTCTGATGCACGCCTGATCGGGTCTGGTCCCTCACACACACCTCCGGGCCCTTTCCAGCTTTCCTCTTCTCACACCTTTCGTCTCACACGTCCTCGTTGTCGTCCTCCCTCCGCCCCGGCCTCCGGCCGGGGTTTTTTCATGGCGCCCCTGTCCGTTGCCCGTTCTGCAGGCCGCACCTCTCCCCTAGCGTGAGCGGCACGCCGCCGCAGCCGCCACGCCTTGAGCCGCTTCACGTCCACGGCCGCCGCCGTCGATCCCTACCGGGTGCTGGGCGTGACGCCGCAGGCCAGTGGCGAGGAGATCAAGGCCGCGTACCGCAGCCTGGTGAAGCAGCACCACCCCGATGCCGGCGGCGACGACACCACGATCCTGGCCCTGAACGCGGCCTGGGAAGTGCTGGGGGATCACGACCGCCGCCGGCACTACGACCGCCATCAGGCCGCCCGAGGCCGCCGCCCGGATACGGCGGGCGCCTCCTCCGAAACAGCCTCCGACTCAGCCCCTGCGACAGCCCCTGGCGCCCCTTCAGCCGCCTGCGGACAGCCTGTCGCTGGCGTGGCCGCGGCCGAAGCGGAGGAGAGAGCAACCTGGCTGCGTCAGGTCTACGGGCCGATCGACCGTCTGCTCGGTGAGGTGGTGAACCCCTTCCCGACTCAGTTGCGGGCCCTGGCCGCCGATCCCTACGACGACGCCGTGATGGAGGCCTTCTGCGCCTTTCTGCAGCAGGGTCAGGCCCGCCTCAAGCGGGTGGAGACGCTGTACCGATCCATGCCATGCCCTGCCGGGCTGCAGGCGTTCAGCCTGGATCTCTACCACTGCCTGAGCCTGGTGAAGGACGCTCTGCTGGATCTCGAGCGCTTCACCATGGGCTACGTGGACTCCTACCTCCGCGACGGTCGCGAACTGCTGCGCCAGGCCCGCCAGCGCCGCCGGGAGCTGCAGCAAAGCCGGCGGCAGCTGCGGGGGTGACCTCTCCGAGGATTCCCCGGAGAGGACCTGCCTGGCGCGTCAGCTTGCGATGGCCTCCAGCTGGTCGAGCCGAAGCCACACATCCGGCACCGGCCGCCGCCAGCGCAGCTGGGCGTAGTCGCCCTTCACCGCAAGGATTTCTCCAGGGCCCTCGAAGATGTACGCCGGGGCTTCACTGTCGCTGGCGGCGGCCTCCAGGCTGCTCGCGTAGGCCTGTCGGTTCACCCGCACCAGGGCACCCTTCTTGAGGGCCGGCCGTGCCTGGGCCGGTGCGGCACCAATGGCCGCGGCAGCGGGGGCCTGGTCAGCCTGGTTGGGCGCTTCGGCCATGACTGTGTGCGGCAATGACGGGGACTCTGCGGTCAGGCTAGAACGCATCCGGCGGCTCTCCAGCCTTGAGTCCGACCCTATCCCTGTTCCTGGCGGTGTTCGGGGCGTTGCTGCTGGCAGCGGTGCTGCTGGATGACATCGCCGCCCGCATCCGTGTTCCCGGGATCCTGCTGGTGCTGGTGCTGGGCCTGCTCACGGAGAACCGTCTCGACGCCTTGCCGGAGCAGGGCCCGCCGCTGCTGTCCCTTAACCACGCCGACCAGATCGCCCAGGTGGCCCTGGTTCTGGTCCTGTTCTTCGGCGGGCTCACCACCAACTGGCGCGAGCTGCGGCCAGTGCTGCGGCCGGCGCTGCGCCTGGCCACCCTCGGCTCGGTGTTCACGGCTCTGCTGCTCACGCTGCTGGTGCTGTCGCTCAGCCGCGCTCCACTGCCCGAGTTCGCCATCTCCGTCAGCCTCCCCCTGGCGCTGTTTGTGGGGGCGATGGTGTGCAGCACCGACGCATCGGCGGTGATCGCCCTGTTGCGGCCTCTCCGCGGGCACCTGCCCCGGCGCCTGATCGATCTGATTGAAACCGAATCGGCTTTCAATGATCCGGTGGCGGTGGTGCTGGCCGGCCTGGCCCTGGCGATGGCCTCAGGCCAGGCCTCTGGCAGCCCAGCCGACCTGATGGCGGTGGTCATCCGTGAGTTCCTGCTCGGCGCGCTGATGGGTTTTCTGGGTGGCAGCCTGGCCCGCCAGCTGCTGGCCGGCCGCTCGTCCGCCTCAGCACCGCTGCTGCCGGTGCTGAGCCTGGCGGTGCTGCTGCTGCTTGTAGGCGGCACCCAGCTGCTGGGGGGCTCAGCCCTGCTCGCGGCCTACATCTCTGGGCTGGTGCTGGGCAACGCCGGCAACTGCGACAGGCCCCTGCTGGTGGAGGCTCACGCGGGCTTCGCCAAGATGGCGGAACTGATGCTCTTCCTGTGCATGGGGCTGGTGGTGCAGCCCGAGGATGTGGTGCGCGAGGTGGTGTGGGCGGTGCTGCTGTTCGCCGCCATGCTGCTGGTGCGCTGGCTGACGGTGCAGCTGCTGCTGGTCAATTCGGGCTTCGATCCTTCCGCGAAGCTGTTTGTCGCCTGCTCGGGCCTGCGTGGGGCGGTGCCCATCGCTCTGGCGATCCAGGCCGCCGCCTCCCCGATTCCCTGGGGTCGCCAGATGCCGCCGCTGGCCCTCGGCGTGGTGCTGCTGGGTCTCGGTCTGCAGGGCTTTGCCCTGGTGCCCCTGGCCCGGCGACTGGGCCTGACGGGGCGGGCCTAGCCTCCCCCCCACGTGAGCGAGATCGAGGCGTGCACCTGCTGCTGCTGGGCTGTTCGGGTTTTGTGGGGCGGGAGCTGGTGCCCTTCCTGCTGGAGCTCGGTCACAGCCTCACCCTGGTGAGCCGTAAGCCCAAGCCCTTCCCCCATCTGGAGGGCAACCGCCTGTCCTGCCTCCAGCTCGATCCCGGCCAGGCTGCCAGCTGGGATCAGGATGGGCTGCAGCAGGCCCTTGCCGCCGCCGAGGGGGTGGTGAACCTGGCAGGTGAGCCGATCGCCGAGAAGCGCTGGACCCCAGCCCACCGGCAGCTGCTGATGACCAGCCGCGTGGCCACCACCGAGCATCTGGTGCGGGCCATGCGCCGGCTGGACACCCCACCGGCGGTGCTGGTGAACGGTTCGGCGGTGGGCTACTACGGCACCAGCAGTGAGGCCTGTTTCACCGAGGCCAGCCCGGCGGGTGAGGACTATCTCGCCGAGATCTGCACCCGCTGGGAGGCTGCCGCCGCTGGCTGCCCCTCCGCCACCCGTCTGGTGATCCTGCGCATCGGCATCGTGCTCGGGTCCGATGGAGGGGCGCTGGGCCGGATGCTGCCGGTGTTCCGGCTCGGCTTCGGAGGGCCGGTGGGCAGCGGGCGGCAGTGGATGAGCTGGATCCATCGTCACGACCTCTGCCGGCTGATCGCGGCCGCCCTCGAGGATGAGCGCTTCCGCGGCACCTACAACGCCGTGGCTCCCGAACCGGTGACCATGGCCGAATTCGCCACCGGCCTGGGCCGGGCGATCGGCCGCCCCAGCCTGCTGCCCGTGCCCGGACCCGTGCTGCAGCTGCTGCTCGGTGACGGAGCCCAGGTGGTGCTGGAGGGGCAGCGGGTGCTGTCCGAGCGCCTGCAGAACCAGGGCTTCCCGTTTCACTACGGCGACCTCAACGCTGCCCTCGCCGCTGCCACCAGCCCAGCAGGCCGCTGATCAGCGCCGCAGCCATCAGCACGCTGATGGCCGGCGTGAACAGGGGCTTCCACAGCCGCTGAAACAGCTCCAGGGGCCCCTCGACGTGACGGCTGTGGCACACCACCGCCACGCCGAACCACAGGGCTCCGGCGATCACCAGGAACACGTTGGCCACCAGCAGCAGGTCCAGCCCCGCCCTGAGGCGTTGCAGCATCGGCATCGGCTGGGTGTCGGTCATGGGGATCGCGGACTCGCGTCAGGCGGCCACGCTGCCGCGGCCAAGCAGGTCCATGATCGCCGCAGCCAGGCGCTCGCTTCCGCCCACGGCGCCGATCCGTTCGGCGGCCGCAGTGGAGAGCTCGCGGTGCAGCCTGGCGCTCTCGCGGGGGTCAGCCAGCCGCCGCAGCACCTGCGCCGCCAGCTCCGCCGTGGCCTCGAGACAGGCCGGGCTGCCAGGCTCGCCCGCGGCGCACAGCACCCCCGGCCCCAGCAGGCGCCGCTGGGCCTCGGCGAATCCGGTGGTGAACTGGGGCCCGCGGCCCGCCAGCTGCAGCACCGGTTTGCCCAGTCCCACTGCCTGCTCGGTGGCCGTGCCCGCCATCGCCAGCACCAGATCCGCTGCCGCCAGCAGCCGGGGGAAGCCGGACCACACCAGCTCCACCATCAGCCCGCAGGCATGCTGCAGCCTGATGGGGCCTCCTGGGCCGGCGCGCCAGCCCAGGGGCTCCGCCAGCCTCTCGATGGCCTCCTGCCGCAGGTCGCCCACCAGGGCGGCGCTGATGCGCAGCTGTGGCGGCGGCTGGAGCCGCCCGCTCAGCCGCGGCAGCAGCTGCAGCATCAGGGCCAGGTTGTGCTCCGCCTCGGGCAGGCGGCTGCCGGGCAGCAGCAGAAGGCGCTGGGGAGCGCCAGCGGTGCTGGCCTGGCGGCTGTGCGAGCCATCCAGCGCCGCATCCAGAAAGGGATTGCCCAGGAAGCTCACCGGCCCACCCAGCTGGCCGCCGAGATCGGCGGCGGTGAGGCGATCGCGGGTCCAGATCGCCCGGATCCGCCGTCGCCGCAGCAGCCAGCCGCAGGGCCATGGCAGCCGCAGGCGGCCTTCGTAGTGACTGGAGTAGGCCACCAGGTACACCGCTGCAGGCCGCCCCGACAGCCAGGCGCCGACGACGGCCACCAGATCACCCACGGCCACCACCAGGTCGTAGGGGCGGCTGCGCCGCCGCAGCCGAGCCAGCTCCAGGACCACGTGCAGCGTCTGTCCCTCCAGCAGTTCGCGCATCTGGCCGGCCAGGCTCGTGAAGCCCAGCCCACCGGTGCTGAAGGACCGGGTGCGGCCCAGCAGCGGAATGGACCGGCGCCGGTAGGGCTCGCCATGGCCCACCAGGGGCAGAGCCGTCACCAGCACGCCCTGGCGCTGCAGGCAGGAGCCGATCAGGGCGCCGCTGAGGTCCTCGCCATGGCCATTGCTGAGCAGCAGCACACGGCCCAGCGCATGGGGGTGGGGCTGTTGGACAGGTGGGCTCAGCTGTTCAGCCAGGTGCGCACCTTCTCCATGGCGGTCCAGCCTGGCCTGCGCTGCAGCCCGTCGCTGATCGAGTCCTGCAGTTCCCCGGCCAGTTCAGGCGCCATCGCCATCACCCGGCGAACGATGTCGATGTGTTCGCGCACCCCTTTGGCGCCGGTCTCCAGCATCGCCAGGCTGAGGTTGATGCGGGCCTGGGGATCCTGGGGATTGAGCCTCACGGCGTTGCGGGCCGAGCGCAGGGCGTCGAGGGGACGGTCGTCCAGCAGCTGCAGCCAGGCCAGACAGGTCCAGCCGGCGGACTGGCGCGGCGCCTGCTGGGTGATGGCGACGAACTCGGGAATCAGGGTCGCGGGATCCTCTCCGTCGTTGTAGCGGGTGATGGCCTGGTCGAACTGGGAGTTCGCGGAGCTGGCCGTCATGACGGGTGGCGCGATCGCTGTCTACAGATTCCCACGCCGGCTGCCGGCGGCGGCCCTGGTCAGACCGCGAAGGAGCTGCCGCAGCCGCAGGTCTGGGTGGCGTTGGGATTGGAGAAGTTGAAACCCCCGCCGATCAGGGCGCTGGAGAAGTCGAGCTGCATGCCGTAGATGTACAGGAGGCTCTTGGGGTCGCACACCACCTCGAAGCTCGGGCAGCCGGCCGGCTCGTAGATGTAGCGCTCGTCGTCGTCGCGGATCTCGCCGGCATCCACGAAGTCCATCGTGTAGCTCATGCCGCTGCAGCCTCCCGAGCGCACGCCCACCCGCAGCACCTTGCCGGTTCCCTGCTGCTGCACCAGGGCTGCCAGCTGCTTCATCGCCGGTTCCGTGATCAGGATGCCCTTGCCGTCCCTGGCGGTGTGGGTGGCGGCTGGGTGGGTGGATGAGGGCTGAGCCGCAGGAGCGGTGGCCGCTTGGGTCGCCAGGTCGGTGCTCATGGCGGCAGCGCGCGCAGCGCTGGATGGTTTGGCAGCCGATGCTAGGCAGACTGCCACCCCATCAGGGCTCCGCTCCATAGAGTCGACCCGCTGTTTGTGAACCGAGCGCGTGCGCGTCGCCATCGTCGGGGCAGGACTGGCCGGGCTGTCGGCCGCCGTGGACCTGGTGGAGGAGGGTCATCAGGTGGACCTCTACGAGGCCCGGCCGTTCATGGGCGGCAAGGTGGGCAGCTGGGAGGACCCCGACGGCAACCACATCGAGATGGGGTTGCATGTGTTCTTCTTCAACTACGCCAATCTCTTCGCCCTGATGCGCAAGGTGGGGGCGATCGAGAACCTGCTGCCCAAGGAGCACACGCACCTGTTCGTGAACACGGGCGGCGACCTCCGCGAGCTCGACTTCCGCTTCCCCATCGGCGCCCCGTTCAATGGCCTCAAGGCCTTCTTCACCACCCCCCAGCTCGACTGGATCGACAAGCTGCGCAACGCCCTGGCCCTGGGCACCAGCCCGATCGTGCGCGGCCTCGTGGACTACGAGGGCGCCATGAAGACGATCCGGGCCCTGGATCGCATCAGCTTCCAGCAGTGGTTCATGGGCCACGGCGGCAGCGAGCAGAGCATCAAACGGATGTGGAATCCGATCGCCTACGCCCTGGGCTTCATCGACTGCGAAGCGATCTCGGCCCGCTGCATGCTCACCATCTTCATGATGTTCGCGGCCAAGACCGAGGCCTCCAAGCTCAACCTGCTCAAGGGATCCCCCCACCGCTGGCTCACGGGGCCGATCCTCGACTACATCACCCAGCGCGGCGGCCGGCTGCACCTGCGCCACCGGGTGACCGAGGTGCTCTTTGAGGAGGGCCCCGCCGGTCCTGATGGTCAGCCCGCCACACAGGTGAGTGGCCTGAAGCTGGGCACGCCGGAGGGGGAGATCCAGGTTCAGGCGGATGTCTACCTGGCCGCCTGCGACGTGCCGGGAATCCAGCGCATGATCCCAGCGGCCTGGCGCCGCTGGCCCCTGTTCGAGAACATCTACCGGCTGGAGGCCGTGCCGGTGGCCACGGTGCAGCTGCGCTACGACGGCTGGGTCACCGAGCTGGGCGACACCCCCGCCGCCGCCGCGGCCCGCGCCGATGTGAACCGGCCCGCCGGCCTCGACAACCTCCTCTACACGGCCGACGCCGATTTCAGCTGCTTCGCCGACCTGGCTCTGGCCAGCCCCGCCGACTACCGCAAGGAGGGCCTGGGATCGCTGTTGCAGTGCGTGCTCACCCCCGGTGATCCCTGGATCCCGAAGAAAACCGAGGAGATCGTGGCCCACACCGATGCCCAGGTGCGGGCACTGTTCCCCTCCGCCAGGGATCTCAAGCTGGTGTGGAGCAATGTGGTGAAACTGGCCCAGTCCCTCTATCGGGAGGCGCCGGGGATGGAGCCGTTCCGCCCTGCCCAGAGCACGCCGGTGGGCAACTTCTTCCTGGCCGGCAGCTATACACGGCAGGACTACATCGATTCGATGGAGGGAGCCACCATGAGTGGCAGGCTTGCCGCCGCTGCGATTCTGGACCGGCCGGTGACCCTGGCCACCAACAGTGCCGCCACCGCCACCGCCGCCGCCACAGCCGCGGCTGCGGCCTGACTCCGCCACACCCCGTCCCAGGCCTCAACCCGCCCCCCGAGGAGAATCGCATGGGCCGTTGGCTCGAGCACAGCGTCACCACCACGATCCAGGCCCCGGTGGACCAGGTGTGGGCCGTGTGGAGCGATCTGGAGGCGATGCCCCGCTGGATGCGCTGGATCGAGTCGGTCGTGACGGTTCCCGATGACCCCGATCTCACCGACTGGACCCTGGCGGCTCAGGGTTTCCGCTTCCACTGGAAGGCACGCATCACCCAGCGGGTCGAGGCCCAGCAGCTGCACTGGGAGTCGGTGGGCGGGCTGCCCACCCGGGGGGCGGTGCGCTTCTATCCGCAGCCCGATGGCTCCACCGCCGTGCGGCTCTCGGTGAGCTACGAATTGCCCGGGGTCTTGGCACCGCTGATGGAACCCAGCATCCTGGGTGGCATGGTCACCCGGGAACTGCAGGCCAATCTCGACCGCTTCCGGGATCTGGTCGAACTCCGCCACACCTGATGCTCCGATGTCGCTGATCCGACCCATCACGTCCGCCCTGCTCGCCGCCTTGGCCGGCGGCAGCCTGCTCCTCGGGGCCTGCTCCCGCGGCAAGCCTCCGGAGGCGGAGCTTCCCGAGCCGCCGGCTCCGGAGGCGGCCAAGCCCGATCAGGCCGCCCCGCCGGCGACCGCCGGGGTGGCCGGGTTCACGCCGCTGCCCTCCACCATCCAGGTGCTGGCAGCCAACCCGATCGGCCGCAGCGACCCCTTCGCCTCCGATCGCCCCGTCGCTGTTGCACGTCCGGCAGGGGCAGCCGGGCCCGGTGGAGCCACTGCCCCCGCCCGTCCAGCTCCCCTTCAGCTCCCCGCCGATTTCCGCTTCAGTGGGGTGATCCGCACGGGCGCCACCCCCCAGGCGCTGGTGCAGCTGGGTGCCAGCAGCGGTTCGGTGGGCATCGGCGAGCTCGGCGGCCGCAACACCGATCTGGTGCCGGTCGGGTGGGTGGTGTCCTCCATCGATGTCGACCGGGGGCGCCTGGTGCTCCGCCAGGGCAATCAGACCGTCACGGCCGAGCTCTGAGCGCACGCGCGGCCAGGGCGTCCACGCAGGCCTGCACCAGTCCCTCCAGGTCGTGGGGGTCGGCCTCGGCGTCCACACGGCCGAAGCCACTGCGGCAGCGTTCGCTGGTCTGCGGCCCGATCGACACGATCGCCAACGATCCCAGCCGGTCCCGCCACCCGGCGCCGAAGGCCTCCTCCAGCAGCCGTGCCGTGTGGCTCACGGTCTTGCCGCTGCTGAAGGTGATCGCATCGAGTTGGTCCTGCTCCAGGGCGGCCAGTGCGGCGCTGGGCAGCCCTTCCGGGCAGCGGGTCTCGTAGGCCGGCACCTCCACCACCCGGGCGCCGGCCGCCGCGAAGGCCTCCGCCA
This sequence comes from Cyanobium sp. Prado107, assembly GCA_025454305.1. GTDB lineage: Bacteria > Cyanobacteriota > Cyanobacteriia > PCC-6307 > Cyanobiaceae > NIES-981. The sequence continues at coordinate 7,178 of JALOOQ010000020.1, read as the reverse complement.
GCACGGTGCGCCCGCCGCTCTGCACCCGCGGGATCAGCAGCCGCAGTCCCCAGCCCGAAACCGGGAAATGCTCCAGCAGGCTGTCGGCCACGAAGGCGGGGGGCACGAAGTCGGCCGGTGCCCCCAGCTCCTCGAGGCGGGCGGCGGTCTTGCGGCCCACCGCCGCGATCCGCAGACCTGCCGGCAGGTGCGTGAGGCTGCGCCCGTGGCGGCGCAGCCGCTGGTCCAGGGCCTCCACGCCGTTGCTGCTGGAGAACACCAGCCAGTGGAAGTCCTCCAGCTCGGTGAGGGCGTCATCGAGCGGGCCCCAGGAATCCGGCGGCGTCACCACCAGGGCCGGCAGGTCCACCACCCTGGCCCCTGCCGCCTCGAACAGCTGCCGGGCCGCTCCCAGCTGGGTTTCGGCACGGGTCACGGCCACCACCCGGCCGGCCAGAGGCCGGCCGGGTGGATCCGGCGTCAGGTCCGCTGAGAGGGGGGAGTCGGGATTCGGGGCCATGCCGGTGGAGTGCAGGGGTGCCTCAGTCGTCGAGCGTCACCAGCGGCCTCAGCCGCCGGCGCAGATCCTCGGCCGCCGCCTGCTGCCCCTGCTGCTCCAGCAGGCTGAGGGTGTGCCGGAAGCCGGTGCGGGCGGCGGCGATGTCGCCGCTGAGCAGCTGGGCTGCGGCCAGGTTCTGGTGCCACTCAGGCTGGGCCGGATCGAGGCTGATGGCCCGCCGGTAGGCCATCACCGCGGCCGGCAGATCTCCCCGCTGGCGTTCCACCTGGGCCAGGCGTGCCCAGGCCAGGCCCAGTTCCGGTGCCGCGGCGGTGGCCTGCCGGCAGAGCTGTGCCGCTTCCTCCAGCGAGGCCCGGCCGGTGCCGGCATCGGCGCTCGACGCCCCCGCTTCCACCAGCAGGCCGGCGAGGTTGAGCTGTGCTCCCAGGCTGATGCGCGGCGCCAGGGGCAGGGCCAGCGCCTCGCGGTAGAGCGCGATCGCCCGCTGGGGCTCGTGGGGGGCCCGGGCGATGGCCAGATGCAGCAACAGCTCGTAGCGTTCGGCCACCGCCGCGGCGGGGCAGTGGGCCAGACCCAGCTCCAGCAGGCCGATGCCGCGGTCGCGCCGGCCCTCGCTCACCTCCAGGCTGCCCAGCTTGGCGCAGGCGTAGGGATCCCCCGGACGGAGCTCCAGCTCGGCCTCCATCGCCCGGCGCAACCGCAGCGCCTTGTCACCGGCGGCAAGCAGTTCGGGGCTGTAGCCGTCGTGCACCAGGGCGGGCTCGCCGCAGTCGGCGATGCGCCAGTGCGGTTCACGCCCCAGCAGCTCCAGCACGCTGTCGTCCACCATCGCGTGGTACGGCCGGCTCCAGCGGATGGCGGGGTGGCGGCGAAACAGGCGGCTGACGCTCGAGTAGGGCGACTGGCGGGCACCGCGCTCGAAGCGAAGCAGGTTCACCAGCAGCAGATCGGGTTCGGCCATCAGCCGCCGCAGCGGTTCGCGGGCCTCGGCGCGCAGCTGCTCGTCGGCGTCCAGCACCAGCACCCAGTCGCCACGGAGGTGGCGCAGGGCGGCGTTGCGGGCCGGAGCGAAGTCGCCGGGCCAGGGGAAGCGGTGCACCACGGCGCCGCAGCGCTCCGCAACGGCCACCGTGTCGTCGCTGGAGCCGGTGTCCAGCACCACCATCTCGTCGACGAAACCCGCCACCGAGGCCAGGCTGCGCTCCAGCCGCGGCGCCTCGTTGCGCACGATCATCGACAGGCTCAGCGTCACCGGACGGGGCTGCATCGGGCTCGGGTCATCGGGGTCGGTCATGGCAGCCGCCCTCAGTCGGTGAAGCCGCCGTCAGAGCCCTGCTCCACTCCCAGGGCAGCCAGCACGGCCTGCTGGGCCAGCGGCATCTGGCCCGGGCTGTAGGCCGCCGGCACCTCCGGCGGCAGCAGGGGCAGCAGCTGCTGCCAGAGGTAGGGGCTGCCGTACACCGCCAGCCCGGCCAGCCGGTCCGCGCGCAGCAGCTGCCCCAGTGCCGCCCCCCAGGGCTCCTGCCCGGCCGCATGGCCCCGGAACGGGTTCCCCCGCACGAACAGCTGCACCAGCACCGGCCCCTCTCCCAGCCGCTCCAGGCTCAGCGGGGCCTCGGGATCGCCGGTCCAGAGCGAGGTGGTGTCCCCCGCCAGCAGGCAGGGCCTGAATCCGGCGGCGGCGGCCGCGCTCAGCGCCGGCGCCGCGGTGGGCAGGAAGGGAGCGTGCAGGGCCTGATCGACGCGGATCAGGTTCACCCCCGCGCCGTCCGTCGGCAGAGGCCGCACTCGACCCCGGACCTCCAGCGTCGCCGCCACCAGCTCCCGGGCCAGCTCACCATCCGGCGAGGCGGCATGGCAGGGGTCCGGGTCCGTCCGGCCCTGCTCGGGCAGCCCCGCGAGGGCGGAGCGGCGCCGTCTGGCACTGTTCTCAAGGCGATCCCGGCTCAGCCGGCCGCTGGCCACGGCGGCGGCGATGGCGGCGATCGCGGCCCGGGCGTCGGCGGGCATCAGCACCAGATCCGCCCCGGCCTCCAGCGCCAGCACGGCTGCTTCCCCCGCCCCGTGATGGGAGGCGATGGCCTCCATCACCAGGGCATCGGTCACCACCAGCCCGCCGAAGCCCAGCTCGCCCCGCAGCAGTCCGGTGAGCACCTGCGGCGAGAGGGTGGCGGGCCGCTGGGGGTCGAGGGCGGGCAGGCTCAGGTGGGCGGTCATCACCGCCGCCACGCCGGCCGCGATCGCGCTGCGGAACGGCGGCAGTTCCACCGCCTCCAGCCGTGCCCTGTCGTGCTCGAGCACCGGCAGCTCCAGATGCGAGTCGTCGCTGGTGTCGCCGTGGCCGGGGAAATGCTTGGCGCAGCCCAGCACCCCCTCCGCCTGCAGTCCGCGGGTGAAGGCGGCCGCCAGGGCGCCGGCGGTGGCCGGATCCTCTCCCCAGGCCCGCACGTTGATCACCGGATTGGCCGGGTTGTTGTTGACGTCGCACACCGGTGCCAGCACCCAGTTCAGTCCCACGGCGCGGGCGTCGCGGGCGGTGCAGCGGCCGTAATCCTCCGCCAGGGCCAGAGCCTGCCTGGGGGCCCGCGCATGCAGGCGGCCCAGGGCCAGCGGCGGCACCAGCCAGCTGGCGCCCTCGAAACGCTGACCCACGCCCTCCTCCACATCGGCGCAGAGCAGCAGCGGCTGGCCCGCCCAGGCCTGCAGCTGGCGCGTGCGCAGGGCCAGTTCGGGTGCGCTGCCCCCCAGCAGGATCACGCCGCCCACGCCCTCCTGGAGCAGGCTGCGCAGGTCCCGGTTGGGGAGCTCCCAGCGGGGGTAGCGGCGCTGCCCGTCGCTGAGGTGGCCGCTGGCGCGCACCACGATCAGCTCGGCGGTCAGCCGCCGCAGAGCAGCGTCGCCGAGGCCCGCATCGGACTGTGCGGCAGCTCCGCTGGTCATGGCCCGGCGTCCGGTTCGCCGCCCTCGAGCGGTTCAGCCCTCAGGCTTCGCTCCTGCTCCAGCTGATGGAGCAGACCCAGCACCGAGCTGCCCCGCTCGATGCCGCGGTCGAGCACGAACACCACCTCCGGCGTGCGGCGCATCTGCAGGCGCCGCCCCAGCTCCCCCTTCACGAAGGCGGTGGCGGATTTCAGCCCGGCCATGGCCTGCTGGCGGTCGCTTTCGGAACCGAACACGCTCACGAAGATCCGGCAGTGCTGCAGATCCCCCGCCACCTCCACCGTGGTCACGCTCACCAGACCCTGACCCACCCGCTCATCGCGGATGCCTTCCCGGAGCAGTTGGCTCACCTCGCGGCGGATCAGTGAGGCCACCCGCTCCACCCTGCGGCCCTGTGCCATGGCTACGCCAGTGGTTCAGTGTTCACCATCGCACGCAGGATCAGTCCCACACTCAGCAGACCGCTCACGGCCGCACCGATCAGCGCCACGGCCGTGACCGGATTGCGGGCCCGGGCGATGAGGGGCTCGAGCACCGAATTGGCCACACCGAGCCCCAGGGCGACCAGATAGCGCGGGTAGCGCGTCACGTTCAGGAAGAACTCCCTCATGGCATCTCCTCGCGCTGGCTACTCTGCCGCCTGGCACCCCGGCCTGAGGCATGCATCTGCACCAGTTCCGCCATTCCGCCTTCTGCGAGAAGGTGCGACTGGTTCTGGCAGCCAAGGGGCTGGACTACGACGTCGTGGAAGTCACCCCTGGCCTGGGCCAGTTGGAGCTGTTCCGTCTTTCCGGCCAGCGCCAAGTGCCGGTGCTGGTGGACGGCGCCGACGTGATCCCCGATTCCACCGCCATCGCCCTGCATCTGGAATCCCGGCACCCGCTGCCGGCCCTGCTGCCCTCGGATCCGGCCGAGAAGGCGCGGGTGCTGCTGCTGGAGGACTGGGCGGACACCGCCCTGGCTTCCGGATGCCGGCTGGCCCTGCTGCAGGCCGCGGCGGCCGATCCGGTGCTGCGCGCCGGCCTTCTCCCCGAGGCCACCCCCACTCCGCTGAGGCAACTGGTGTCAGGGCTGCCTGGCGGCATGGCGGGCAGCATCGGCGACGCCATCGGCGGGGTGCTCGGTCAGCAGCAGCGGCGTCAGCTGCTCAGCAATCTCGAGCAGCTGGCGGTGCTCACCGCCGCCCGGCCCTGCCTGGTCGGTGACCAGCTCAGCCTCGCCGATCTGGCGGTGGTGGCCCAGCTTTCCCTGCTCAGCTTCCCGGCCAGCAGCGGCGCCCCCCTGGCGGGCCGAGGGGTGAGCGGCATCGCCGACAACCCCTTGCTCCAGCCCCTGTTCGGCTGGCGGGATCGGGTACTGGTCCAGCTGGGGCGGGGCTGACGGGGCCCCAGACCCCCGGCCCGCGGTGGCGGGCCAGGATGGGAGACGGCTGTGCGCTTGCCATGTCCGATCCCCTGTTGCGGGAACTCGACCACTACGTGGTGCTGGAGCCCGCCTGCGGCGAGCGCATCCTCACCGCCGCCGAAACCCGGAGCTGGCTGGAGCACCATCTGGCCGGACTGGCGGAGGTGCCCGCCGATCTGAGCGGACTGCCTTCCAGGGCTGAACAGGCTGAACGGTTGCTGGAAACGGCCTGTCAGCTCGAACTGGAGCCCGGCCGCAGTGTGCAGTGGTTCGCGGTGCGGCTGGAGCCGCCGGGGCAGCCCTGAGCCCCGATCAGTTGAACGACTGGGTGAGGCGACCTTCGGCGTCCTCCAGCTGTGTCGGGGCGCTCGGGGGCTGCGGGCGCTGGCGCAGGATGCCCGGCAGGGCCGCCAGCACCTGATCGGCCACCTGGCGGGGACGATCCCCGCTCTGGCGGATGCGCAGATCGGCCTGCTCGTAGAGCGGCAGCCGTTGGTTCAGCAGGGCCTGCAGCCGTGCCTCCGGGTCGCTGCTGCGCAGCAGGGGACGCTCGCTGGGATCCTGCCGCAGCCGCTCCAGCAGCAGCTCGGCCGGCGCATCGAGCCACACCACCACTCCCTGGCGCAGATGGCCCCAGTTCTCCGGTCGCGTCACGACGCCGCCGCCGGTGGCCACCACCAGAGAATGCCAGGCGCTGACCTGGCCCAGCACCGCTGTCTCCAGCTGCCGGAACCCGTCTTCCCCGTCGCTGGCGAAGATCTCGGGGATCGAGCGTCCTGCTGCCCCCTCCAGCACCGAGTCGGCGTCCACGAAGCGGTAGCCCAGGGCATCGGCAAGGGGGCGACCCACCGCGCTCTTGCCCGCTCCCATCATCCCCACCAGGTACACGTTGAGCCCCTGCAGGCGCCGGGCCAGGTCGTGGTGCGTGGGCTCGGCCATGGCCGGTGCGGCGGCGGAACGGTTCCCGTTTCTAGGATGAAGGGCCTCGGAGTCCAGGTCATGCCGGCCAGCGTCACGGCCCCCGACCCCGCTTCAGTCTCGGTTCCGGCCTCCTCCCCGGCCTCGGGCGCCGGCCATGTCTCCCCCACTGAGCCGGCTGCCGCCCGTCCCCACGGCGAGGGCCGCCCCTGTGTGATCACACGCCGCGCCACCTTCAGTGCCAGCCACCGCTACTGGCTGCCCGAGCTCAGCGCCGAGGAGAATCAGGCCCGCTTCGGGCCCTGCAGCCTCGCCCCCGGCCATGGCCACAACTACGAGCTGATCGTGGCCATGGGCGGCGGTCTCGACGCTGACGGCATGGTGCTCAACCTCTCGGATGTGAAGCACGCCATCCGCTCCCAGGTCACGGCCCAGCTCGATTTCCGCTGCCTCAACGAGGTCTGGCCCGAGTTCGACGTCTCCCGCCCGGACGGCTGCCTGCCCACCACCGAGGCCCTCGGCCAGGCCATCTGGACCCGCCTGGCGCCGCTGGTTCCCCTGGTGGGTCTGCGCCTCTACGAACAGCCCACCCTCTGGGTCGACCTGCTGCCACCGTCCAGTCCCCACACCGCACTCCCCAGCCGAGCTCCGATGGAAGCCTTCCTCTCGATCCGCACCCACTTCGCCGCGGCCCATCGCCTGGCGCGGCCTGAACTCAGCCAGGCCGAGAACGAAGCGATCTACGGCAAGTGCGCACGGCCCCATGGCCATGGCCACAACTACCTGCTCGATGTCACCGTGCGCGGGCGCATCGATCCCCGCACCGGCATGGTCTGCGACCTGGCCGTCCTGCAGCGGCTGGTGGATGAGCTGGTGGTGGAGCCCTTCGACCACACCTTCCTCAACAAGGACGTGGAGCACTTCGCCACCACCGTGCCCACGGCCGAGAACATCGCCCTGCACATCGCCGATCTGCTCTCGGGTCCGATCGCGGCCAGCGGCGCCAGCCTGCACAAGGTGCGGCTGCAGGAGAGCCCCAACAACGCCGCCGAGGTGTTCGCCGAGGTGCCGCAGCTGGAGATGCGGCCGGCGGCCCTGGAGGCCCTCGCCGCTGTCTGACCCCTGCCCGGGGGGGACGCGGCTGCGCCTCGTGCTGGCAGTCAGTCTCGATGGGCGCCTGGCCCCTCCCGGCGGCGGCGCCGCCCAGCTGGGGGGCAGGGGCGATCGTCGGGTGCTGGAGGAAGCCCTCGCCTGGGCTGATGCCGCCCTGCTGGGAGCGCAGACACTGCGCCTTCACGGCAGCACCTGCCTGATCCACGACCCCGAGCTCCTGCGGGAACGCCTCAGCCGGAGCCGCACTCCCCAGCCGGGGGCCCTGGTGCTCAGCCGCACGGGCCGCCTCGCGGCCGATCTGCCC
>JALOOQ010000019.1 GCA_025454305.1 Cyanobium sp. Prado107 | reverse complement strand
GTGGCTGGGAAGATTGACTTGGTGCTATCCTTGCGCCCCAGTGTCATTCCTGCGCGCAGACGACATTGATGCGGACCCGCTGCCGAAAACATGGGGTTGGGTGTGTCAGACCGGTCAGTGTCGAGCATCCGGATTTGCAACGAATTGTCGGCCTCTGCAGGCAGCCTGGGCCGTCCACTGCAAAGTCGAGAAATCCGGTGCGCCGTTCTCACTCTTGCTTGGCTTGTCCGCCATGTTCCCACTGGCCGTGGTGATCGGCGTGCTGGTGGTTTCGATGCTTCTGGGGACGCATGTCCAGCCCGCTCAGGCTCTCCCTGCTCACCCCAGGTCCTGTCCGGAAGGCATGGCGGTGATCCCGGGGGGGACCTACCGGATCGGGGCCGGTGGGCAGAGACCCGAGGAGGGCCCGCCGGCCAAGGTGCGCCTGAGCCCCTACTGCCTGGCCACCCACGAGGTGACCAACCGCCAGTTCGCCGCCTTCGTGGACGCCACCGGCTACCGCACCGTGGCTGAACGTCCCCTGCCGGCGGATCAGTTTCCCGACCTCTCCGACGGCGAGCGGGCCCCGGGCTCGCTGGTGTTCAGGCCCCTCGTCCCAGAGGAGCCGGTCGGTCCGATGGCGGGCTGGCAGTGGGTGGCCGGAGCCGACTGGCGCCATCCCGAGGGACCGGGCAGTTCCATCGACGACCGCCTCGATCATCCCGTGGTGCAGGTGGCCTACGAGGACGCCGAGGCCTACGCGGCCTGGCGCGGCGCCGGCCTCCCCAGCGAGGCCCAGTGGGAATTCGCCGCCCGCGGTGGCCTTCGCGATCAGGTGTTCGGCTGGGGGGACACCTGGGACGTGAACCGGGCCAACACCTGGCAGGGACCGTTCCCCTACCGGGACAGCGCCGATGACGGCCATGCCGGCACGGCGCCGGTGGGCTCCTATGCCCCCAACGGCTATGGGCTCTACGACACCACCGGCAACGTGTGGGAGTGGACCCGCGACTGGTTCGCACCCGGTCATCGGCTGCTGGCCGACCGGCGTGATCCCCGTCTGGACGATGCCGGTGCGTCCAGCGACCCCCGCGAGCCCGGCGTCGCCAAGCACGTGATCAAGGGGGGCTCGTTCCTCTGCTCCCCCAGCTATTGCTCCCGCTACCGCCCGGCGGCCCGGGAGGCCGAGAGCCCCGATACCGGCACCTCCCACATCGGCTTCCGCCTCGCTGCCCAGCCCCTCAACCAGCCCATCACCTCCTCCCTGTGACCCATGGCTGACTCCCCCCTGCACCGCCTGCGCACCGCCCTGGGCCGCATCCGCTTCGGCTGGGGGCGCCGGGTGGCGGCCTTCTCGGCGGCCCTGCTGCTCGTGGGCTGGCAGCTGGGCTGGTCGCCCGCCGCCGCCCAGCGGATGGTGAGCGGGGTGCTGGGCAGCCCAGCCGCGAAGGCCACGATCGCCGGGAACCAGCTGCCGGCTCCCGCTCCGCCCTTCGGGGGTGTGATCAAGGAGAACGCACTCGATTCCACGTCCTGGTGGCCGCCCACGGTGGTGCCCCCCAAGGACGCGCCGAACGTGCTGCTGATCATGACCGACGACGCCGGTTTCGCCATCAACAGCGTGTTCGGTGGCGTGATCCCCACGCCGGCGATGGAGCGGATCGCCAGCCAGGGGCTTCGCTACAACCGCATCATGTCCACGGCCCTGTGTTCACCCACACGGGCGGCCCTGATCACCGGACGCAACCATCATTCGGTGGGCTTCGGGGTGATCGCCGAGCAGGCCACAGGCTTCCCCGGCTACGACAGCGTCATCGGCGTGGAGAACGCCACCATCGGCCGGATCCTGCGCGACAACGGCTACGCCACCAGCTGGTTCGGCAAGGACCACAACACCCCCACCTACCAGGCCAGCCAGGCCGGGCCGTTCAGCCAGTGGCCCACCGGCATGGGCTTCGACTATTTCTATGGCTTCGTGGGTGGGGACGCCAACCAGTGGGGCCCGAATCTGTTCCGCAACACCACCCAGATCTACCCCTGGAAGGGCAAGGAAGGCAGCCTGAAGCTGGATCGCTCCAATCCGGAGGCCAAGGTGTGGCCCGTGACCGGTGAAGAGCCTTCCTGGAACCTGATCACCGCGATGGCCGATGACGCCATCGACTGGATGACGCGCATCCACCAGACCAACCCAGAGCAACCGCTCTTCCTGCACTACGTGCCCGGCTCCTCCCACGCCCCGCACCACCCCACCAAGGAATGGGTCGACAGGATCCACGCCATGCACCTGTTCGACGACGGCTACGAGAAGCTGCGGGAGCGGATCTTCGAGAACCAGAAGAAGCTCGGCGTGATTCCGGCCGATGAGGAGCTCACCCCGTGGCCGGCCGACATCCTCACCCCCTGGAATCAGCTCAGCGAGGAGGCCAAGCAGCTCTACATCCGCCAGGTGGAGGTGTTCGCCGCCTACGTGGCCTACAACGACCATGAGATCGGCCGGGTGATCCAGGCCTTCGAGGATCTGGGCAAGCTTGACAACACCCTGATCATCTACATCAACGGCGACAACGGCACCAGCGCCGAAGGTGGGCCCGAAGGCACCTTCAGCGAGGTGGCCTTCTTCAACTCCGTGACTCCACCGGTGGATGTGCAGATGAAGTACTACGACGCCTGGGGCACAGAATTCGCCTACAACCACATGTCGGCAGGGTGGTCCTGGGCCTTCGACACCCCCTTCGACTGGTTCAAGCAGAACGCCTCGCGGCTGGGGGGCGTGAACCAGAACATGGTGATCTCCTGGCCGAAACGCATCAAGGACAAGGGCGGCCTGCGCCAGCAGTTCATCCACGTGATCGACGTGCTGCCCACGATCCTGGAGGCCACGGGAATCCCGGCTCCGGAGATCGTGGACGGCATCCGCCAGAAGCCCATCGAGGGCACCAGCTTCCTCTACACCTTTGACCAAGGGAATGCGAAAGCCCCCTCACGGCACAAGACGCAGTACTTCGAGATGATGGGCCAGTGGGCTCTGTATCACGATGGCTGGCTGTTGAGCACCAAGGTGGACCGGGCCCCCTGGGACGCCTTCGGGCCGGCGAATCCTGATCCGCTCAACAACCAGGTGTTCCAGCTCTACGACCTCACCAAGAACTTCAACCAGTCCGAGGACATCGCCGACCAGCACCCCGACAAGGTGGCGGAGATGCGCAGGATGTTCGTGGAAGAGGCGAAGAAGTATCAGGTGTTTCCGCTCAATGCCTCGGTGGCGGCCCGGGTCGCGGCGCAGCGACCCAGCCTCACCGCCGGGCTCAACGAGCTGGTGTACACCAGGCCGATGACCGGCGTGCCCCAGGGGGATGCTCCGTTCCTGCTCAACACCTCCTACAGCCTCACCGCCGACATCACGGTTCCCCAGCAGGGTGCCGAAGGCATGATCGCCACCTCCGGCGGACGCTTCGCGGGCTGGGGCTTCTACCTGCTGAACGGCAGGCCGGTGTTCAACTGGAACCTGCTGAACCTGGACTGGGTGAAGTGGGAAGCTCCGCAGGCCCTCTCACCGGGCCGCCACAAGCTGGAGTTCAACTTCAAGTACGACGGCCTCGGGCTCGAGACCATCAAGTTCAACAGCTTCGCCGGCGTCGGCAAGGGCGGAACAGGCACTCTGAAGGTGGACGGCACGGTGGTTGCTCAGAAGCGGATGGAGAAAACGATCCCGATCATCCTGCAGTGGGACGAGAGTTTCGACATCGGCTCCGACACCATCACCGGCATCGACGACAGCGACTATCTGCCGCCCTTTCCCCTCACCGCCAAGCTCAACAAGCTCACGATCAGGATCGATCGTCCGCAACTCTCTCCGGCCGACATCAAGAAGCTGGAGGCGGGCATGAAGACCGCCGCGATGGGAATCCAGTGAGTTTCACGTCAACAGTGACGTCCACGACCATCACCAGCCCCCTTGTTGCCCCGGTCCGTCCATGACGTTCGCCTTCCGCCAGCACCTCGCCAGGGCCCTGGTTTCCGCCGTTCTCCTGCCGCGGGTGAACCAGCTGGCGAACCGCGGCGCCATCCTCAGAGATCAGGGTTCCAGCCAGATTCAACCACCTCGCCACAGCTGGCCATGTCCAAGAGGTGGACGCCTGTTGACTCGGCCTTGTGCTGGCACGGGGCGGTCTTCGATCAGAGAAGGCCTAGGCATGCAGGTTTGATTATCCTGGGCTCAAATCGTGGCTGGTCCGGCAAAATGCCGGCCGAGGATGTGAAGATTGTTGGCACATCGAGATTCCTTCAGGGCGGGGCATCACAATGAAGTCAACAATGATTTGTGTGCATGCCTGATTTTGTGCCTGAGTTCATGAAGCGCTGGAGATCTCCCCGGGTGCACACCCTTGTCCCGCGCCTGTTCCTGGTTCCCCTGAGCCTGTTCCTGGTGGCGGCAGGTGCTAACGCAAGCCAGTCAACCCTGTTGGCGCAGGCAGCCAGGCCTGCGCCCACCACGCGCTCTGAGCCGCCGCCGGTGCGCTACGGGCTCGAGCCCAGAGCCATGGCGACGCTGAGGGCGTCCAGTGCTCGCCTTGCGGCCGCGCGCAGCCTGAGTTTCACAGCTGTGAGCACCTATGAAAGCCCCAGCCGCCTGGGTCCCCCTTTGCTCTACATGACGGCATCGGAGGTCCTGCTGCAGCGGCCTGACCGGTTGCGGGTGATCACGCTGGGTGATGGCCCTGCCTCGGAGTTCTACTACGACGGCAAGGCGATGATGGCCTTTGCTCCAGCCGAGAACCTCTTGGCCATGGCCCCGGCTCCACCCACCGTCGACGCCATGGTGAAGGACGCCAGCGACAGGGCGGCCATCTACTTTCCCTTCACCGACTTCATCGTTTCCGACCCCTATAACGCAATCGCCGATGGTCTGATGCTGGCGTTCACGGTCGGACAGTCCAAGGTGGTCGGCCAGACCACGACCGATGTCATCGCGGTGGCCAATGACAAGGTATTCGCCCAGATCTGGATTGGTACTGAAGACCAACTTCCCCGCATGATCCGTGTGGTGTATGCCGATGATCCCGCCCGGTTGCGCAGGCAGACGGAATTTCGGAACTGGCGGTTGAATCCCTCAATCCCGTCCAACAGCTTCACCTCAGCCAGGGCAGGTCAGGCCAGGACGATCCCGTTCTCTCGTCCTGACAAGCCACTGTCCGCCGACCAGGAGCCGGGCAGGCCCTGAGCAACCAGCTGCCTCCATCAGCCTGCTGTAGCGCACCCCTTTGCGGATAACCCGCCGCGAAACCAACCTCCGCACTCACCAGTTCCAGCCATGTCGAGGACAACGAGAAGAAGCATCCGTACGCGAATCGTGGCCAGTTGCTTGCCTCTGGTGCTGATCGGTCTTTTCCCAGGGCCGGCGCGAGCGTATTTTCATGCCAACCGGTTTGGCGGCAGCTTCGCCCATGCCCCCGGAGCCACAGAACGCACCAATGCCTGGGGAGGCGGCACGGCGCATGTGGCCGGTGAAGGCACCACTCACATCAATGCCTACGGTGGGAGTGCCACCCATTACTACGGCGGCGGCTGGTCGAAGACCGGAATGGATGGTGGTGTGGCCTATGGCGATGCCCATTACGGCGGCGCCTACTACCACCCCTACGGCGCTTATGCCTACCCAGGCTATCATCCGCCGGCAGCCGTAGGGTATTATGGGGCTGGATGTTATAACTGTGGCGGCTGGGCCACCGCAGCAGCTGCAGCCACCGGTGCCGCTGTGGGCGCGGCAGCCGCCGACGCAGCCGGAGCCAATGCCTACGCGAGCGGCTATGCAGCCGGTGCCACCACTGGGATGGCCTACACCATGGGAGCCATCTACAACGCCCTGCCACCGGGGGCCGTGGCGGCAACGGTGGGCGGTACCACGTACTACACCGCCAATGGCCAGTGGTTCTTGCCGTCCTACGGAGCCAACGGTGTGATCTACCGGGTCGTCCCCGCTCCCTGAGCGCGGCCAGCCCTCCGGCCACCATGGTCTTGAACCTCTCGGGCCAGACGACCAGCCCCATCAGCGGCAACGACGCCAGCTTCAACGAGAAGCAGAACGGCGACGTACAGGCCGAACCCGCCGACTGGGTCGAACCCGACACCGTGGGCCTCGATGCCGCCATCGGCATCCGCGAGGGCAAACCCTTCACACCCGACGCCCGCATGAAGGGGGTCACGTCGTGGGCTGCTACCCCCGAGGCATCGGCATCTCCCCCCTGACATTCGTCAGTTGTGCCGGCGGAGCATCCGGGCGGAGGGTGAACATCCATGCCTGACCCCTCGCATGCTCTCCTGGTTCCTCGCCGCCCTCACCCTGGTGGTGGTGGTGCTCACGGCCGTTCCCCTCGGCCGCCATCTGTGGCAGGTGTTCGACGACCGGCCCCATCCGGGCTGGGATCCCTGGCTCCTGCCGGTCGAATCGGCACTCATGCGCTGGATCGGCGACCGGGGCCAGCCGGCCACCTCGGCCTGGGCCTACCTCCAGCCCTTCCTGATCGCCAACGCCTGCTTCGGCGGCGTGGCGTTCGCCCTGCTGGCGTTTCAGCCCGCCTGGCTCAATCCGCTCGGCTGGCCCGGGATGCGCTGGGACACGGCCCTGCACACCGCCATTTCCTTCGTCACCAACACCGACCAGCAGCACTACACCCCCGAGCAGAGCCTGGGCCCCCTCGCCCAGCTGGGAGCCCTTCAGTTCCTGATGTACGTGTCCGCGGCGAGCGGCCTGGCGGTGGGCTTCGCCGTGATCCGCGGCCTCTGCGGCCTGCCCCTGGGCAACTTCCACCAGCAGCTGATCCGCTCCCTCACCCGGGTGCTGCTCCCCGGGAGCCTCTTGCTGGCGGTGCTGCTGCTGATCTCCGGCGTGCCGATGACCCTCGCGGAACCCCTGCCGATCACCACCCTGGAGGGGGGCCGGCAGCTGCTGATCCGCGGCCCGGTGGCCCTCTATGAGGCGATCAAGCAACTGGGTGAGAACGGCGGCGGCTACTACGGCGCCAACTCCGCCCATCCCTTCGAGAACCCCAACGGGCTCACCAACCTGGTGAGCGGCTGGGCGATGCTCGCCATCCCGGCCGCCACCATCGACGCCTTCGGTCGCTTCCTCGGCAACCGCCGCCAGAGCACCGTGCTGCTGCTGCTGGTGACGGGGCTGATCGCGGCCGGGGCCGCTCTGGCGATGGCTGCGGAGCTGGGAGGCAACCCGGCCCTCGGTGAATGGATCAGCGGCCCCAACCTGGAGGGCAAGGAACTGCGCTTCGGTGCGGGGCTCACGGCGTTCTGGGCCACGCTCACCACCGGCTCGATGACGGGCGCCGTCAACGGCGCCATGGACTCGCTGATGCCGCTCGCCAACCTGGTGACCCTGTTCAACCTCTTCCTCCAGGTGGTGTTCGGCGGCCAGGGCACCGGCGTTGCCTACCTGCTGGTGTTCATGGTGCTGGCCGTGTTCCTCACCGGCCTGATGGTGGGGCGCACGCCGGAGTTCCTCGGCCGCAAGGTGGAGAAGGCCGAGGTGGTGTGGAGCAGCCTGGTGCTGCTGATCCACCCGCTGTTCGTGCTGCTCCCGGCCGCCGTCACCATGGCCGGGGCCGACGCCCTGGCGGGGATCTCCAACCCCGGCCCGCAGGGGATCAGCCAGGTGGTGTACGAGTACGCCTCGGCAGCGGCCAACAACGGCAGCGGCATGGAGGGCCTCGGTGACGGCACGCCCTGGTGGAATCTCACCGCCTCCATCAGTCTCCTGGGCGGCCGCTACCTGCCGATCGTCGCCCTGGTGCTGCTGGCCGATGGTTTCGCCCGCAAGCCGGCCCTGCCTCCGGGCCCCGGCACCCTGCGCACCGACACGGCCCTGTTCACCGGCGTGCTGGCCGTCGTGCTGCTGATCCTCGGCGCCCTCACCTTCTTCCCCGTGCTTGCCCTCGGTCCGATCGCCGCCGGCATGGCCCTGTTCAGCTGACTTGCCTCTGATCGTTCCTGAACCACCCCCTCCATGACCACTCTCCCGGCACAACCGATCTTTCCCCGCATGCCGCGGGGCCGCCGCGACCAGCGGCGCTACACGCCGCGTCCGCGGCAGAAGGGCCTGGTGCGCCGCGCCGCCCTGCAGGCGTTCGTGAAGCTCGATCCGCGCATCGCCGTGCGCAACCCCGTGATGTTCGTGGTGTGGTGCGGCACGGTCGTCTGCCTGCTGGCCACGGGGATGCCGAATCTGTTCGGAGGCGGCGCCGAGAACTCAGGCCGTGTCTTCAACGGCCTGATCAGCCTCACCCTGCTGGCCACCCTTCTGTTCGCCAACTTCGCCGAGGCTCTGGCGGAGGGCCGCGGCAAGGCCCAGGCCGATGCCCTGCGTCGCACCCAGGCCCGCACCCAGGCCCGCCTGCTCGATCCCCAGGGAGGGGGCGAGCGGCTTGTGGATTCCTCGATGCTGCGCCGGGGCGACGTCGTGATGGTGTCGGCCGGCGACACGATCCCGGCCGACGGCGAGGTGATCGAGGGGGTGGCCTCGGTGGATGAATCCGCGATCACCGGCGAGTCGGCGCCGGTGCTCAAGGAAGCCGGCTCCGACGTGGCAGGGTCGGTGACCGGCGGCACGCGGATCCTCTCCGATCAGCTCACCATCCGCATCACCGCCGATCCCGGGAAGGGATTCATCGATCGGATGATCGCCCTGGTGGAGGGGGCCGAGCGCACCAAGACCCCCAACGAGATCGCCCTCACGGTGCTGCTGGCGGTGCTCACGCAGGTGTTCCTGATCGCGGTGGCCACCCTGCCGCCCCTGGCCGCCTACCTCAAGGAACCCACGCCGGTGGTGACCCTGGTGGCGCTGCTGGTGGCGCTGATCCCCACCACCATCGGCGGCCTGCTCTCGGCCATCGGCATCGCCGGCATGGACCGGGTGGCTCAGTTCAATGTGATCGCCACCTCCGGCCGCGCCGTGGAGGCCTGCGGCGACATCAACACCCTGGTGCTCGACAAGACCGGCACGATCACGCTGGGCAACCGCCTGGCCGAGGAGTTCCTGCCGGTGGGAGGGCACAGCGAGGTCGAACTGGCACAGGTGGCCTACGGGGCCAGCGCCTTCGATCAGACCCCGGAGGGTCGCTCGATCGCGCGGCTGGTGGAGCAGCGCAGCTCGGTCGTACCCTTTGCTTCTCTGCCGGTCGCGCTGGACGGTGCCAGCGGGATCGAATTCTCGGCCCGCACCCGCATGAGCGGCACGGACGCCGCCGACGGCAGCGAATACCGCAAGGGGGCGGTGGAGGCGATCAAGGGCTTCGTGCGCTCCCGCGGCGGCACCATCCCGGAGGATCTCGACGCCACCTACGAGCAGGTGTCGCGGCTGGGCGGCACGCCGCTGGCGGTGTGCCGCGGCGGCACGATCTTCGGCGTGATCTACCTCAAGGACATCATCAAGCCGGGGATCCGCGAGCGCTTCGATCAGCTGCGCCGCATGGGCATCCGCACCGTGATGCTCACCGGCGACAACCCGATCACCGCCGGGGTGATCGCCCGGGAGGCCGGCGTCGACGACTTCATCGCCGAGGCCACCCCCGAGGACAAGATCGCCGTGATCGAAGGGGAGCAGAAACTCGGCAAGCTGGTGGCGATGACCGGCGACGGCTCCAACGACGCGCCGGCCCTGGCCCAGGCCAACGTGGGCGTGGCGATGAACTCCGGCACGCAGGCCGCCAAGGAGGCGGCGAACATGGTGGACCTCGACAGCGATCCCACCAAGCTCATCGACATCGTGACGATCGGCAAGCAGCTGCTGATCACCCGCGGTGCCCTCACCACGTTCTCGGTGGCCAACGACGTGGCCAAGTACTTCGCGATCCTGCCGGCCCTGTTCGCCGGGATCGGGCTGGGGCCGCTCAACCTGATGGGCCTGGCGAGCCCGCGATCGGCGATCCTCTCGGCGATGGTGTTCAACGCCGTGATCATCCCGGCGCTGGTGCCGCTGGCGCTGAAGGGGGTGGAGTTCCGGCCCCTGAGCGCCGAGCAGCTGCTGCGGCGCAACCTGCTCCTCTACGGCCTCGGCGGCGTGATCACCCCCTTCGTGGGGATCAAGGCGATCGACCTGGCGATCGCCGCCCTCGGCTTCAGATGAGCGGGCCGGACCGCAGTCCTCCCGCGCTCGCTGGTTCGCCAGTCCCGTTCGCCCTTCCATTCCGCCATTCCCTCCCCCTCTCGACCCCACTACGGATGACCCGCCTGCAACGTCCCACCTTCTGGCTGCCGCTGCTGCTGGCCGCCGGCACCGTGCTGATCGCACCGCTGCTGCCCGGCCAGGATCCGCCCCTGCAGCGCCACGCCCTGGCCCTGCTGATCTCCCTCACCGTGGCCCTCTCGGGCTACCTGTTCACCGCCATGGTCCGCCCCGAGCGCTTCTGAACCGATGACCACCGTCTCCCGTCTCGCCCAGGGACTGCGCCTCACCCTCGCCCTCTGGCTGCTCACCGTGGTGCTCCTCACCCTGCCGCTGCTGGGCCTGGCCCGTGTCGTGGCGCCCCATCAGGCGGAAGGCAGCCTGGTGCGCGCCGCCGGCCGGGTCGTGGGCTCGGAGCTCGTGGGGCAGGCCTTCACCCAGCCGCGCTACCTGCAGGGGCGGCCCAGCGCCGTGGCCTACGGCAGTGCTGATCCGCCCGCCTCGGCCCCCAGCAACCTGGCACCGGGCAATCCAGCCCTCGCCAAACGGGTGGCCGAGGATGCGGACGCCTGGGCCGCCATGGGCATCGCCAGGCCGGCCGCCGATCTGCTCACCAGCTCCGGATCAGGACTCGATCCCGACATCAGCCTGGAGGCGGCCCGGCAGCAGCTGCCGCGGATCGCCGCCGCCCGCGGCCTGCCGCCCGAACGTCTCGAGGTTCTGCTGCGGCAGCAGGTGCACCGGCCGCTTCTCGGAGTGCTGGGGCCCGAACTGGTGAACGTGCTGGCCTTCAACCTCGCCCTCGACCAGCTGGCGCCGTGATCCGCTCCAGCCGCGGCCGCGGCCGCCACAAGGTGTTCATCGGCATGGCCCCCGGCGTCGGCAAGACCTGCCGCATGCTGCAGGAGGGCCGGGAATTGCTCAAGGAAGGCACCGACGTGGTGATCGGCCTGCTCGAGACCCATGGCCGCGCCGAGACCCTCCGCCAGGCCGAGGGCCTCGAGCAGGTGCCGCGCAAGCGGATCCGCCACCAGGGCGTGGACCTGGAAGAAATGGACGTGGCGGCCGTGCTGGAGCGCCGGCCTCAGCTGGTGCTGATCGACGAACTGGCGCACACCAACGTGCCCGGCAGCGAGAGGGAGAAGCGCTGGCAGGACGTGGAGGCCCTGCTGCTCTCCGGCCTCGATGTGTACTCCACCCTCAACATCCAGCACCTCGAGAGCCTCAACGATCTGGTGGCCGAGCTCACCGGAGTGGTGGTGCGCGAGCGGGTGCCGAACCGTGTGCTGGAGCAGGCCGATGAGGTGGTGCTGGTGGATGTCACCCCCGAGACCCTGCAGGAGCGGCTCAAGGAGGGAAAGGTCTATGCCCCCGAGAAGGTGACCCAGGCCCTGAGCAACTTCTTCCAGCGGCGCCACCTGGTGGCCTTGCGGGAACTGTCGCTGCGGGAGGTGGCCGACCGGGTGGAGGAGGAGACCCCGAGCGCGGCACCGCTGCGGGAGCGGGTGATGGTGTGTCTCTCCACCCATCCCGGCAGCCTGCGGCTGCTGCGGCGAGCCGCCCGGCTCGCCAGCACCATGGACGCCCCGCTGCTGGCGCTGACGATCCAGGATCCGGGCCGCTTCCTCAGCCGTGAGGAGGCGCTGCGGCTGGAGAGCTGTGAACGGCTCTGCGGCGACGTGGGCGGCACGTTCCTGCGGATGGAGAGCCCGGAGGTGCTGGAGACGATCGCGCGGATCGCCCGGGAGCGGCGCATCACCCAGATCGTGCTGGGCCAGACGCTGCGCAGCCGCTGGCATACCCTTCTGCGCCGTCCGATCTCCGAGCGGCTGCAGCTTCTGCTGCGCGGACGGAACATCGATCTCCACCTGATCTCCGAGGGATTCCCCTCCGCCGCGGATGCGGAACCGTGAGGGGGCTGCAGCCAGGGTTGGTGTGGGGCCTCACCGGCCTGATCGCGCTGCTGGAATTCGCCACACCACCGCCGGTGGTGTTCGGCCAGCTCTACGTGATCCCCCTGCTGCTGGGCGCGTCCCGTCGTGACCGGAGGCAGGCCCTGGGCTTCCTGACGCTCTGCAGCGCGCTGACGCTGCTGAATGTGGTGGTGCCCCAGATCCCCGCCGACTGGCCCGAGGTGCTGGTCTCGCGGCTGCTGGTCTGCCTGGCCCTCGGCGTGACCACGGCGCTGTGCCTCGGCAACCGTGCGCTGGTGGAGCAGCGGGTGGCCCTGGAGGTGCGCCTCGCCCAGGCGGATCTGCGCCGCGAGGTGATCGCGACCCTGGCCCATGACCTCAAGACGCCGGTGCTGGGCAGCATCGCCTCGGCACGGCTGCTGGCGGGGCCCCGGACCGAAGGCGATCCCGGCCTGAAACAGCGCGCGTTGGAGGCAATCCTCACCAGCCAGCAGCGCTGCCTGCGCCTGATCGACGACCTGCTGCAGAGCTTCCGCGCCGACCAGGAAGGGCTGACCCTGCGGCCGGGTCCGTGCGACCCGGTGGCCCTCACGGCCACCGCGATGGTGACGGTGGAGCCCATCGCCCGGGAGCGGGAGATCACACTGCTGCTCGAGCGGCGGGCGGTGCCTGACGCCCTGCGGCTGCACGCCGACCCCGAGCTGCTTGCTCGGCTCCTGGAGAACCTCATGCTGAATGCCCTTCACCACAGCCTCCGGGGCCAGCGGGTATGGATCGCACTGGAGCAGCAGCCGGAAGGCGTGCGGATCCGGGTGAGCGATGCGGGCCGGGGCTTCGCCCCGGAGGCGCTGCCCCACCTGTTCGAGCGCTTCCATCCCGGGGATTCGGAGCGGCGCGGCACCGGGCTGGGCCTCTACCTCTGTCGCCGGATCGTGGAGAGCCACGGCGGCTGGATCCGGGGCCGCAACCTGCCGGGCGGCGGCGCCTGCGTGGAGGTGCTGCTGCCGTTCGCGCCGCCCCCGGCGGAGGGAGGCTGAGAGGGTGAAGGTGCTGCTGATCGAGGACGACGCGAGCTACCGGCTGGGCATCGAGGCACAGCTGACGCCGCTGCCGTTCATCAGCGCGGTGCTCACGGCGGGAGATGGCGAGCAGGGGCTGGCGCTGCTGGAGCAGACGCCCGTGGATCTGGTGGTGCTCGATCTGGGCATGCCCGGCCTGGGGGGCCTGGAGACCTGCCGGCGGATCAAGCGACAGCATCGGTTGCCGGTGCTGGTTCTCACCAGCCAGGAGGATCCGGCCTGGGTTGAGCGCCTGTGGCAGGCAGGGGCCGATGGCTATCTGCACAAGAGCGCGGCGATCGAGCAGCTGCCGCTGGCCTTGCGCAGCCTGGAGCTGGGGGCAAGCTGGTGGGACCGGAGCGCCACGGATGCGCTGCGTCAACAGCCGGGGCTGGAGGCTCTGACCGAGCTGACGCCCCGCGAGCGCGACGTGCTGCAGGCGATGGCAAGTGGACTGACCAACCAGGGAATCGCCGACAGCCTCGGCATCAGTGCCGGAACGGTGCGGATCCACGTGCACACGATCCTGCAGAAACTGCAGGTGAGCAACCGCACCCAGGCTGTGCTCAAACTGCTGAACAGGCCCGACTGGCTGAACGGGCCCCACTGACGATCGGGCGGAGCGAAATCAGGGGGGAAAGTGTTTCGTGCGTCTCGACCAGCTGGCTCGATAGGAAGCGGAATCGGACGACAGCCTGCAGCGCCTCGCCGATCGCTGCGGCATCACGGTGGAATGGATGATGGCCAACGACCCAGGCGGCGCTGCGGAGCTGGTTTGCACCAGCCACCCGGTGCCTCTCCCATGCGGATCCAGACGACCGCTCCGTCCTCGATGTGGACCCGGAGCCTGAACATGAGCCGGAGTCCGAGCCCGCGCCAGGTGTTGGCGGCACTCCCGTGCCCGTGCCCTGAACACCAGCCCCAGTCCGCCCCGGCGGAGATGATGCTGCGGCCACCTGGGGGATGGGCATGGAGGAGCAGAGCAACGAGCACGCGGGAGCAATGCCCTCAGAGGCCGGTACGCCGGTGGATCTCGAGCGCTATCCCCGACGCCGGCTGTTCGAGTGTTTTCGCAACCACCAGGTCCCGGTCTTCTCCATCAGCAGCCAGATCGACATCAGCGGCTACGGGGAGTTCGTCGCGGCCCATGATCTGCGCTTCTACACCACCCTCTGCTGCCTGATCAGCCGGGCCATCAACGCCAGCCCCTGCTTCCGCCATCGCATCGTCGATGGGGTGCTGCTGGAGTACCCGCAGGTGCATCCCTCGATCAACGTCGCCCTGGAGGATGAGAGCTTCTCCTTTGCCGATGCCTTCCACTGCGGGAGCTTCGCTGAGGACTACGCCAGCCTTCGCGAGGCCTTCGCCCGAGCGCGGCAGCATCCGAACCAGGAGTTCCGTGGAGGCCTGGATGACCGCTTCTTCCTCACCCACCTGCCCTGGCTGAGCTTCACGGGCATCCAGCACCCGTTCACGCCCGAGTACGCCTCGATTCCCTTGATCAGCACCGGTCGCAGCTTCCGGAGTAACGGGGCGGAGCTTCTGCCGATCGCCGTTCAGGCCCATCACGCTCTTGTCGATGGCATGCACGTGGCCCGAATGCTCGAGCACCTGTCCCATCTCTGCCGGCACCCGCAGGAGGTTGTGGGCTGAGGAAAGAAAGGGTTCGAGGTGAAGCCCGCAAGGTCATCACCATCGCTGCATCACGACCACGGCTGCCCATGCCGCTGACGTTCCTGGGCTCGCGTCACGTCAGCAACGTCAAGGTGAGCAGCAGCGAGTTGCCGCAGGCCAGGTGCAGGGCCTCAGCATGATCAGGGGTTGCCCGATCAGCTGGATCACCTCTCGCGCAGCCTGCGTCGGGTCATGCTGAAGCTGGCTGACATCACCATCGATCCGCCGATCAGGGTGCTGATCAGCACCATCAGGCTGCCCGCAAGCCTTCCCGCATGAAGGGTGGTGTTCAGCTGGAGCATCCAGGAGGAGAAGGTGGTAAGAGAAGCGCAGAAACCAATCCCTGCCCACAGGAACGTCCGTCGGCGCTGGGGCTGAAGAGCCAGGACGACGCCCAACACCAGACAACCCAGCATGGTCGCGGCGAAATCGCCCTCGATCACACCGCGCGGCCACCGCTCACCCGTCCGCCCAACCACTCGAATCCCCACCGCAGCAGAGCACCGGGGATCGCTCCGATCGCCCCAAGCGTGAGATCGCGCACCTCCCGCCTCTGAAGGTGGAGAGCGTGCAGAAGTTCCCGAAGAAACCCGTTCCCAGCAGCCACAGCGTCCGCGGGGCAGCATCGGCTGCAGATGGCGACCAGCAGAGCATCCCTGGCCGAAGCCTGCTCCGGCGAAGCTGCCGCCTTCGTGGTCACTGGAGTGTGGTCATGTCGCGCGGCAACGCCAGTTCCGAAAGCCTCCCCACTCCTTGCCAACCTGGTGAGGCAGAGCACCTCACCTCGGCATCGATGGAGCTGACGGAACAGGACCGGCGGTTTCTGGCCCGGCGTGCCGGGTTCCTGTCCTCCTGGCCCTATGTGGGGGCCGGGTTGCTGGCGCTGCTGGGCGCACTGACACTGTGGCTGTGGTTCAGCAAACCCCTGCTGGCCAATCCGACGGAAGTGCTCGCGCGGCTGGAGCGGGGGTCGATCGAGACCTCCACCCTCACGGTGATGGCCGGCCTGCTGCCGCTGATGACGCTGCTCTGTCTCACCCTGGCGGGGCGCTGTCAGCGGATCATCCGCGGCAACTGATGCGGCGGAATGTGCCGGTTCGGGAGCATGCGCAGTACGTCAATCTCTCGGCAGTAGGCATCAGATTCCAGACCGTCATTGCCGCCAGCTCGTTATTCAGTGACCTCGGCTATCCTGCCCCCACCGCAGTCGTTCCGAATGCCCAGCTTTCACCTCTGGCCGGAAAGCCGCCTGCGGCTGGCGCGCTGGGCCCTGCTGACGGGCTGGATCGTGCTGATCGCCATGCTGCTGATGCCTGGGCTCACGCCCTGGCAGCCCACGCCGGCGTGTGACGGCTTCAGCTGGTGCCGGGGCAACTGGGGCAACGATCTGTTCTGGAACCTGGGCCTGCCCCTGGTGCTGCTCACGATCGTGGTGAGCCACGAACTCTGGCGGCGCATCTGTCCGCTGTCCTTCGTGTCGCAGCTGTTCAGCGCCCTGAAACTGCAGCGCATGGTGAGCGGGCCCAAGGGCAAGCCACGCCTGGTGATCCTCGACTCCGCATCCTGGCTGGGACGCCACCACATCCAGCTGCAGTGGAGCCTGCTGCTCACCGGCCTCAGCCTGCGCATCCTGGTGGCCAACAGCAGCGCCCTGGTGCTGGCCCTGCTCTGCCTCTCAGTGCTGATCGGCGCCCTGGTGGTGGGCTGGGCCTACGGCGGCAAGAGCTGGTGCCAGTACTTCTGCCCCCTGGGGCCGGTGCAGACCGTGATCACGGGTCCGCGCGGCTCCCTCGGCACCCCGGCCCACCTGAGCGGATCGACGCGCACCACCCAGTCGATGTGCCGCACGGTGTCAGCGGAGGGCAAGGATGTGAGCGTCTGCGTGGCCTGCACCACCCCCTGCATCGACATCGATTCCGAGCGCAGCTACTGGGCCCATCTCACCGGCAAGCGGGGGCTGAACTGGGCCTGGTACTCCTACCCCGGCATCGTGCTGGCGTTCTACCTGCTGATCCTGGCCACGAGCGCGGGCACCGGTGTGAGCGCCTGGACCTATCTCCACGACAGCTTCTTCACCTACGACTCCCGCCTGGAGGAGCTGGTGCTGCAGCCGATGCTGGCGGTCGGCGCCCTGTCCGTTCCCCGCCTGATCGCCATCCCGGCAGGGCTGTCCCTGGGCGCATGGGGATCGGTGCAGCTGTTCGGCGGGCTGCAGCGCCTGCTGGAGAAGCGTCTGGGCAGCGCTGATCCCGAGCGCAGCCGCGGCATCGCCATCCACCGCACCAGGCTGATCGCCACCCTCGTGGCACTCAATCTGTTCTTCTTCTTCAAGAGCAACGTCTTCCCCGTCGCCGGCCTCGCCGGCGAGCGCACGCTGCAGTTCTTCGTAGCCGCCTTGACGGCGGTGTGGCTGTTCCGCTCCTGGTATCGCGACGAGGGCCTCTACCGGCGCGAGAGCACCAGCGACAGCCTGCGGAGGCAGCTGAGCAAACTGCCTGGGCTGGAGCAGGCCCTGGAAGGACGCCAGCTGGCGGAGCTCTCGCCGCTGGAGGTGTTCACCCTGGCCAAGGCCCTGCCGGTGATGTCCCTGCAGCGCGCCCGGGACGTGTACCAGGGAGTGATGAAGGATCTGCTGCGCACCGGGCGCATCTCAACGGCCACCTCCCTGCTCCAGCTTGATGAACTGCGCCGCAACCTCAACCTCGAGGAACAGGATCACCACGTTGTTGTGCGTAAGCTGGCGGCTGAAGATCGCGGCCTGATTACGATGGATGGGCTCGAACGGCAGCGCCACAATCTGCGCCAGGACGCTGCCCGTGAGGCATTGCATCAGTTTCTGAACCTTGCGGGTCTCGAAGTGTTGCAACCGCAACAGCTGTCATCCCAGCAACTGCTTCAGCTTGAACAGGTGCGGAAGAACAGTGGTCTCGGTGATGAGGAGTGGGGAACCGTGATTGACGAGTTCGGGCCCCATGGGGAACTGGAGCAGGAGCGGCTGATGGAGCGCTGGCATCAGCTGCAGCAGGAGCTGAGCCTTGCCAGCCTGCTGCACCGCGAGGCGGAATCCTGGCCGCTCCTCGCGCCGCTGGCCCGGGCCATGGCGGATCGCAACCGCTCGCTGCAGGACCAACTGGAAGAACGCTTTGAGGCCGCGGGGCTGCCTGTCCCTGCCGAGCCGACCGCTTGCGAAGGCACCCTGGAGGACGCTCTGGATCTGCTCTGGCAGGATCCCGATCCGGACACCGCCGGCTGGGTGCTGCTGGTGGACCGGCAACGGAGCGACGGCAACGGCCCTCGGGCCCTGCGCCAGCCCCGCGAGGGTCTGGCCAGCTCAGCGTTCCTCGACTCCGTGCTGCGCGGTGAGCACACCGAAGACATGGACGAACTGCCGATCCTGGCCAGCAGCGACCTGTTCACCGATCTCTCGCCATCGGGACTCATCCAGGTGGCCGCCCGAGGGGAAGTGCGCCGCTGGGAGCCGGGTGAGGCCGTGTTCCGCCGCGGCGATCCCAGCGATGGTCTGGGAGTTGTGCTCCTTGGCCAGGCCGTGGTGCAGACCGGGGATGGCACCACCACCCGGCTGGGCAGCAGCAAGATCTTCGGGGAAATGGCCGCGATCACCAGTTCCCCCCGCTCCGCTGATGTTCACGCCGGTGAAGAGGGCCTGCAGGCCTTCTGGCTGAGCCTCGATGCCTTCGACCTGCTGCTGCAGGAATCCCGTGACTTCAGTCACGGGTTGATGAAGCAGTTGGTGGAGAAGATTCCCACTGCATCGGGCGGTTCGGCCCCGAACCCCTGAGCCGCAGGAGAGGGTGTCTGAATCCACGCGCGGGCAGCGGTGACATCGGTCAGAGCGCCTGCAGGCACGACCCATAGGGTTTGAGGGCCTTTCCAAGGTCCTCATTCGGTCTTAAGGCAATCCAGCCCACACCGACGACTGGTGGGCTGATCACGGTCTGGGCCGGCTCCTTCACCATCTTCGAACTGAGCCGCTACAGCGCCGCTGTGCCTCTCGGCGAGCAGAGCCTGATCCTGCTGCCCAATCTGGCCCGCCTCGGCATCGGCGTGGGAGACGGTGTGGCTGCGCAAGCAACACCACCATCGATCCGGTGGAGTTCCATGGCCCCAGCCTGTCGCTGCAGTTCGGCCTGGCTTTCATGGTCCTGCAGGGTCATCTCTGGCACGCCCTGCGAGCCATCGGCTTCGATTTCAGACGGGTGAGCCGGGCCCTTGCCGCGATCGAAACGGTCTGAGGATCAACCCCTGGTCAGCCGCGATGGAGGCGGTGTTCGATGGCGCGATCCTGCACACCCCGGTGCTCAGCACCCGGTGCACCACCCTGCAGAGACCCCGCACGCGCCAGCGGCCGGCCCATCTCCCCCGGCCCCACGCGCACCTCCACCCTCACCGCAGCCCTGGCAGCAGCCCTGGTCGCAGCGCTGGCCTGCCTGGCTGGCGCCCCCGCCGCCCGGGCCGGCGGCACCCTGCCCTTCGCCGAGCTGCTGCCGCTGCTCCGCGGCAAGCCCCAGCTCGGCGGCGTTCTGCTTCAGGCCTACCGCCTGCCCAC
>JALOOQ010000018.1 GCA_025454305.1 Cyanobium sp. Prado107 | reverse complement strand
GACCTTCTACACGAAGAACATCCTTCTCAACGAAGGCATCCGGGCCTGGATGGCACCGGCCGACCAGCCGCACGAAAACTTCGTCTTCCCTGAAGAGGTACTGCCCCGTGGAAACGCCCTTTAATTCCGGCCTGGTGAACGTCGGGGGCAAGGACCTCGACTCCACCGGCTACGCCTGGTGGGCCGGCAACGCCCGCCTGATCAACCTCTCGGGCCGCCTGCTCGGTGCCCACGTCGCCCATGCCGGCCTGATGGTGTTCTGGGCCGGCGCCATGATGCTGTTCGAGGTGAGCCACTTCACCTTCGACAAGCCCATGTACGAGCAGGGGCTGATCTGCATGCCCCACGTGGCCACGCTCGGCTATGGCGTCGGCCCCGGCGGTGAGGTCACGAATCTCTACCCATTCTTCGTGGTGGGCGTGCTCCACCTGATCAGCTCCGCCGTGCTCGGCCTCGGTGGCCTCTACCACGCTCTGCGCGGGCCGGAGATCCTGGAGAACTACTCCTCGTTCTTCTCCCAGGACTGGCGCGACAAGAATCAGATGACGAACATCATCGGCTACCACCTGATCCTTCTCGGTGTGGGTGCACTGCTGCTGGTGTTCAAGGCCATGTTCTTCGGGGGCGTCTACGACACCTGGGCCCCCGGCGGCGGCGACGTGCGGCTGATCTCCAACCCCACCCTCAACCCGGGTGTGATCTTCGGCTACCTCACCCGTGCCCCCTTCGGCGGTGAAGGCTGGATCATCGGGGTGGATTCGATGGAGGACATCATCGGTGGCCACATCTGGATCGGCCTGATCTGCATCTTCGGTGGCATCTGGCACGTGATCACCAAGCCGTTCGGCTGGGTGCGCCGCGCCTTCATCTGGAACGGTGAGGCCTACCTGAGCTACAGCCTCGGTGCCCTGAGCCTGATGAGCTTCATCGCCAGCTCCTACATCTGGTTCAACAACACCGCCTACCCCTCCGAGTTCTACGGCCCTACCAACGCCGAAGCCTCGCAGGCCCAGAGCTTCACCTTCCTGGTGCGCGACCAGCGCCTGGGCGCCAACATCGGTTCCGCCATGGGCCCCACCGGCCTCGGCAAATACCTGATGCGCTCGCCCACCGGCGAGATCATCTTCGGTGGCGAGACGATGCGCTTCTGGGACTTCCGCGGTCCCTGGCTGGAGCCCCTGCGCGGCCCCAACGGCCTCAGCCTCGACAAGCTCCAGAACGACATTCAGCCCTGGCAGGTGCGCCGCGCGGCTGAGTACATGACCCATGCCCCGAACGCCTCCATCAACTCCGTGGGCGGCATCATCACCGAGCCCAACTCGGTGAACTTCGTGAACATCCGCCAGTGGCTGGCCTCGACCCAGTTCGTGCTCGCCTTCTTCTTCCTGGTGGGTCACCTCTGGCACGCCGGCCGAGCCCGCGCCGCCGCCGCCGGTTTCGAGAAGGGCATCGATCGTCAGGCCGAGCCCACCCTGGCCATGCCGGATCTCGACTGATCGACAACGATCGGGTCCATCCCTGTCAGGCGACGCAGCCCCCGCCATCCGGTGGGGGCTTTTTGCTGCTCCGACGTGTTGGCAGCGCGAGCGGATTGGGGAGGTCAGATTCAGTCAGACCTGCGCCGCCCGCTGTCAGAGATCAGTCATGTGTGATCCATAGCGTTCAGGTCAGCACCGCAATCCGGTGCAGCTCGACTCTTCACACACACACCGATGATCTCCCCCATTCCGAACAGGGCGACGCGCGCGGGCCTCGCCCTCACCGCCACCGCCCTCACCACCGCCCTGCTCGGCACCGCCGGGCTGGCACCGGTCCCGGCCTCCGCCCAGTCCTGGAGAGTCCCCCCGGGCCGCGGTCCGGTGGCGGCGGCCAGCACCGCCATCAGCAGCCCGGCTCCAGGCGTGATCTGCGACGCCGTCACCAGCATCTGCTACGACGGCAACGGCATCTCGCTGCCGCACACCCGTCAGCACCTGGGCTCCTGGGCCGAGTGGCGGCTCGCCCGCCAGCTCTCGGGCCAGCCGGCAGCCCCGGAGTTCCGGCTCAGCGACGGCAGCCTCTGCGATGTGCGCGCCCGCACCTGCTGGAGCGACTCCTTCGGGCGCCGCACCGTGGCCACCCAGCTCAGCCAGCAGCTGTTCGCCCGCGGCAACGCGGACGACAACCGGGAGGTGAACCGCTTCGCCGGTCTCTGCAACCTGATGCGGGGCACCAAGGAGCTGTACAGCGGCGTCTGCGCGCTGCGCCGGGTGGCCAACAGCGAACGGGGCGTCACGCGCTACGTGGTGCGGCAGCCGGACGGCAGCCAGCTCACCTTCAGCGACCGCGGCGGCCGCCTGGAGGTCAGCGATGGGGACCGCAGCTGGCCGGCCACGTTCGTGGATCACGGCCTCACCGGCGTGTTCCGCTGGCGCGACACGACCCTGGTGGCCACGCGTGAACATCCCGCGCTGCCCCTGGGACGCCTCCAGAGCGACGGCATCAGCCAGCTGTTCATGGACCGCTGACGCGCACGGGCTGACGTGCGGAGGTCGCTGCGGATCAGAGCGGCTTCAGCCAGCGGCGCAGCAGGGGCAGGCTGAGGCCGATCACGTTGCTGAAGCAACCCTCGAGACGCTCCACCAGCAGCCCGCCGCGCCCCTCCAGGGCAAAGGCGCCGGCGCAGTGGAGCGGCTCGCCGGTGGCCACATAGGCCCGGATCGCGTCCTCGCTGAGGTCGGCGAACAGCACCCGGGTGGTCACCGTCGCCAGCAGGGGCTGGGCCCGGCCCAGCAGGCAGTGGCCGGTGTGCAGTTCCCCCCACCGGCCCGCCATGGCCCGCCAGCGCTCCATGGCCTCGGCGGCGTCGGCGGGTTTGCCGTGCACCGCTCCGGCGACGCAGAGCAGCGAATCGCAGCCCAGCACCCCCTCTGAGGGGCCAGCGGCGGCGGCACGCGATGCCAGACGGGCGGCCACCGCCTCGGCCTTGGCCCGGGCCAGACGCTGCACCAATCGCTGGGGATCGGGCTCCACGATCCCCTCCTCGTCCACGCCGCTCACCTCCACCCGGTGGGGGATGGCGGCCTGCTCCAGCAGACGGCGGCGGGCCGGGGAGGCCGAGGCGAGCACCAGCATCGGACTGCTGTGGGACGGAGAAACGGGCAACGGCCAAGGGAGCGTGCCGGTCGCACCCTTGCCTTCGTACCGTAACGATCCTTCAGCCCTCTCACGGGACCCACGCCGATGCTGAGCTCCCGCTCCCTCGCCCTGCTCGGGGCCGTCACCGTGGCGGCGGCCCCCGCCCATGCCCAGCTGCAGCTGTTCGGCGGGATCAGCAGCCCGGCCCCGGGCGTGGTCTGCGACCGCACCGCCATGGCCTGCTTCGACAGCAGCGGTCCGTCCGTGGATCTCACCCGCCGGCATCTGGGCAACGCGGCCGCCCTGCGGCTCAGCGCCAACCTCAGCGGCCGGCCGCCGGGCAGCGAGTTCCGCCTCAGCAACGGCGCGGTGTGCAGCATCCGCGAGAGCACCTGCTGGACCGATTCGGGCAGGAAGCGTGTCAGCAGCGAGCTCACCCGCGACCTGTTCGCCGCCGTCCCGAGCGGTGGCAAGGAGGTGAGCCGGTCACGCGGGCTGTGCAGCCTCACCCAGCGGGGCCGGGCCATCTACGACGGCCCCTGCGATCTGCGGGTGGTGAGCCGAGACTCCGGCGTCAGCCGCTATGCGGTGTCCACAGGGGACGATCGGAGGTATGTGTTCCGGCGGCGCGGCGACAGCCTCGAGCTCGAGGACGCCACCGGCACCTGGCCCGTGGACTTCCGCGACCACGGCTACACCGGCGTGTTCCGCTGGAGCGAGATCACCCTGGTGACCACCCGTGAGCACAGCCTGCTGCCCCTGGCCCGGCCCCGCGCCGGCAGCCGGGGTGAGCAGATCGACAGGCTGTTCTCGGGAGGCCCCAACTGAACCGCCCGGACGCCACCGCCAGGCCGGCCAGGGGCGGGGCTGCGGCTGCGGAATCCCCGGTCGACGACCGCCGTGCCCTCATCCGTGCCAGCCGCTCCCTGCGCTGCCTGCCCTTCCGGCGGGCCTTCTATGAGCAGGTGGGGGAGACGGCGCTCAGCAGCGGCAGCCTGGCCCGTGGCAGCCACGACTGGCGCCGGCTCTGCTTCCTGCCGGTCACGCCCGAGCGCGCGGAAGCCCACTTCGGGTGGCTGATCCGGCTGGGGGTGCTGCGCCGCGAGGTGGACGGCCAGGGCCTCACCGAGCGGGTGCGGCTGACACCGATGGGGCGCCGCCTCCTGGAGCAGATGCCGGACGAGATCCCCCGCGCCGGACTGCGGGAGCGGATGCTCGAGAACATCCGCCGCCACCGCCCCCGCCTCTGATGGCCCCGCCCGCCCTGATGGTGCTGGGCACCTCCAGCGGTGCCGGCAAGTCGCTGATGACGGCGGCGCTGTGCCGGGTGCTGCGCCGCCGCGGCGAACAGCCCCTGCCCTTCAAGGGGCAGAACATGAGCAACAACGCCTGGGTGGATCAGACGGGCGGGGAGATGGCCTACTCCCAGGCGCTGCAGGCCTGGGCGGCGGGGCTCGATCCCCACCACAGCATGAATCCGGTGCTGCTCAAGCCACGGGGCGACTCCACCAGTGAGGTGATCCACATGGGCCAGGCGGTGGGGACGGCCCGCGCCGAGCACTACTACCGCGACTGGTTCCGGCCCGGATGGGCCGCCATCCGCGCCGGACTGAGCGAACTCGGGGCCCGCCACCCCGGCGGCCGGCTGGTGCTGGAGGGGGCGGGCAGTCCGGTGGAGGTGAACCTGCAGGCCCGCGACCTCACCAACCTGCGCCTGGCCCAGTTCCTGCGGGCCCGCTGCCTGCTGGTGGCCGACATCGAGCGGGGCGGGGTGTTCGCCCAGATCGTGGGCACCCTGGCCCTGCTCAGCCCGGTGCAGCGTCCCCTGATCCGGGGGCTGCTGATCAACCGCTTCCGCGGCCGCCGCGAGCTGTTCGACGAGGGGCGCCGCTGGCTGGAACAGCACACAGGCGTGCCGGTGCTGGGGGTGATGCCCTGGCTGGATGAGCTCTTTCCCCCGGAGGACTCCCTCGACCTGCTGGAGCGCAGCGGTCGCAAGAGCGGCGCCGAGCTGGAGATCGCCGTGCTGCGGCTGCCCTCGATCAGCAACTTCTCCGACCTCGATCCCCTCGAGGCCGAACCGAGCGTGCGGCTGCGCTGGCTGCGGCCCGGCGACCTCCTCGGCAGTCCCGACGCGGTGATCCTGCCGGGCAGCAAGCAGACCCTCAGCGACCTGGCTGCCCTGCGCCGCGCCGGGCTGGACGACGCCCTGCGCCGCTACCTGGCCGGCGGCGGCCATGTGTTCGGGCTCTGCGGCGGCCTGCAACTGCTGGGCCGGGAGCTGGTGGATCCCCAGGGGCTGGAAGGATCAGCCGCCCCCGGGAACCCAGCGGACGGAGTCGGGCAGCCGGGACTGGATCTGCTGCCGCTGCGCACCGTGTTCGGCGGTGCCAAGACCCTGCGCCAGCGCCGCAGCCGGGCCCTCTGGCCTGCAGCCGGTGGCGGCAGCGAAGCCGGCGTGGGGCGGGCCCTGGAGCTGAGCGGCTTCGAACTGCACCGCGGCCGCACGGCCGTTGTGCCCCCCGAGGCGGACGCCGGGCCGCGTGGCGGAGACCGGCACCCCCCCCGGCCCCTGGCCGGGGACGGGGATCTGGGCTGGTGGCAGGACGTGGGCGAGCAGGGCGGCCTGGTGGCCGGCACCTACCTCCACGGGGTGTTCGAGAGCGGTCCCTGGCGGCGGCAGTGGCTGAACAGGCTGCGCCGGCGCCGGGCCCTGCCCCCGCTCAGCCTCGATCAGCCCCACCACAGCCGTCAGCGCGATCAGCTGCTGGAGCGGCTCGCCGATGCCTTCGAGGCCCACGTCAACCTGGAGCCGCTGCTCACACCCTGATGGCCCACCGCAGCAACGGAAGCAACGACACCAGACGGGTCAGCGTCCACTGGCCCAATGGCCGCATCACCACGGTGGAGGCCGGCTGCCCCTGGCTGGAGGCGGCCCGGGAGGGAGGACTCATCATCCCCACCGGCTGCCTGGGGGGCAGCTGCGGTGCCTGCGAGATCGAGGTGAACGGCCGCGTGGTGAGGGCCTGCATCGCCGTCGTTCCGCCCAGCCGCAGCGGCGAGCTCCGGGTGGAGCTGGCCAGCGATCCCTACTGGTAGAGCCGTCGGGGCGGGCAGCACAGGGCGAGGGGGGATCAGGCCTCGATCAGCCCGCCGCCCAGCAGCACCTCGCCGGCATAGAACACCGCCGCCTGGCCGGGGGTGATCGAGAACTGCGGCTCGGCGAACTCCAGCCGCACCCGGTGGGGGCGGCCCGCGACCCGGTCAGCTTCGCTGGGCGGCAGGGGGGTGAGCCGGGCCGGCTCCGGGCCGCTGCGGTAGCGCACCTGCACCTCCAGGTCCACCGGGGCCTCCGGAGGAGCCATCGACACCCAGTTCACGGCGCTCACCACGCAGCCGCTGCGGGCCGCATCGCGGCGCGGCGCCACCACCACCCGGTTCAGGGCGCCATCGAGGCGCACCACATGCAGCGGTTCGCTCCAGGCCACGCCGAGCCCCTTCCGCTGGCCGATCGTGAAGTGCTCGATGCCGTCGTGCTGCCCCACCACGGTGTCGTCGGCGAGCACGATCTCGCCCTGGCGGGGCGGCAGGTGGGCATCGAGGAAGGCCTTCATCGAGCCGTGGTGGTCGGCCAGGCAGAGGTCCTGGCTCTCGGGCTTGCTGGCGGTGCGCAGACCATGGCGGGCCGCCTCCAGGCGGGTGTCGGCCTTGGTGAGTTCACCGAGGGGAAACACCAGCCGGCCCAGGGATTCCTGGGGCAGGTCGTAGAGGAAGTAGCTCTGGTCCTTGCGTCCATCGAGGCCGCGCAGCAGCTGGTGGCGTCCCGCCGCCTCACCGGGCACGGGCAGGGGATCGCCGCCCGCGCCATGGCGGACGCGGGCGTAGTGGCCGGTGGCGATGCGGCCGATGCCGCGCTCCGCCTCAGCCCAGGCCAGCATCGGGCCGAACTTCACCTCCCGGTTGCAGCGGGAGCAGGGCAGGGGGGTGACGCCGGCGGCGTAGCCCTCCACGAGGAAATCGACGATCTGGGCGCGGAAGTGCTCGCGGAAATCCACCACGTGATGGGGGATGCCGAGCTGCTCGCAGATGCCGGCGGCATCCACCAGGCCCTCGGCACAGCAGGCCCCCTTGCCGCTCATCAGCCAGAGGGTGAGGCCTTCCACCTTCCATCCCGCCTCCACCAGCAGCGCGGCGGTGAGGGAGCTGTCGACACCGCCGGAGAGCCCCACGGCCAGCCGGTGCTCCCCGGGCCAGGTCCGCAGGCGCTCCAGGGCCGCCGCACCGGCGGGGGTGGCCGCCGCACCGGCTGGGGTGACTGTTCCGGTCGAGCAGGGAACGGGCAAGAGGTGGGAAAGGTGCGCGGGTGTTCCCATCATGAAACCGAGCGCCGTCTGCCTGCCGTGCCCAGCACCGAGACTCAGCCCGCGGCACCCACCGCGCCCAGCTGGCCGAGACCGGACGCCGACCACCTGCTGGTGGATGGCGACCAGATGGCAGCGCTGGAGAAGCGGCTGTTCGCCTCCGGCCTGCCGGTGGAGGCGCTGATGGAGAAGGCGGCCCTGGCCCTCAGCCGGCAGTTGCTGGAAGAGCACGGCCCACTGCTGGAGCGGCACGGGGCGCTGGTGCTGGCAGGACCGGGCCACAACGGCGGCGACGGTCTGGTGGTGGCACGCGAGCTGCATCTGGCCGGCCTGGCGGTGGCGATCTGGAGTCCGTTCGAGCACCACAAGCCGCTCACCGCTAGCCATCTGCGCCATGCCGCGTGGCTCGGCGTCCCGCGCCTGGAGACCCCGCCGGATCCGGATGCACCGGCTCTCTGGATCGATGCGGTGCTGGGCATCGGCCAGCGGCGCGCACCTGATCCGGTCCTGCAGGAGCTGTTCCGGGCACGGGCACTCCAGCGCCCCGGCCGCCTGGTGGCCATCGACGTGCCCACCGGCCTGTGCGCCGACAGCGGCCGCTGCCTGGGGGCGACAGCCGCCAGGGCCAGCCACACCTACACCCTGGGGCTGGTGAAGACCGGCCTGGTGCAGGATGGCGCCCTGGCCTGGGTGGGCACGCTGCGACGGCTCGATCTGGGCCTGCCGCCGGCGCTGCTGGCCACCCTGCCACCCCATCAGCCCCTCGGCCTGACCACGGCCGACCTGGCCGCGGCCCCCTGGCCGCAGGTGCCCGTGGCCGCGGCCAAGTACGGCCGCGGACGGCTGCTCGTGGTGGCTGGCAGCGAGCGCTACCGGGGGGCCGCGGCCCTGGCCCTGGCGGGAGCAAGCGCCGCCGGCTGCGGCAGCCTCCGGGCAGCCTTGCCGGAGGACCTGGCGGCTGGGCTGTGGAACGTGCACCCCCATGTGGTGGTGAGCCGGCGCCTCACCTGCGATGCCCTGGGCCACCTGGCGCTGGCCCAGCTGGAAAACTGCGACCTGGAGCGGCTGGACGCGCTGCTGGTGGGGCCGGGGCTGGGAGCGGTCGGCGGACCCGCTGCCGCCCCGGATGGGGTGGATTGCGTGGCCGAAACCCAGGCCTGGAGGCGGCTGCAGCACTTCGAGGGGCTGCTGGTGCTGGATGCCGATGCCCTCAACCGGCTGGCGGCCCTGCCGACCGGCGACTGGCTGCGCGAGCGGCGCGGACCCACCTGGCTCACACCTCACCGAGGAGAATTCGACCGCCTGTTTCCCCATCTGGAGGCGGCCGGAGCCCTGGAGGCGGCGGTTGCGGCGGCCCGCGACTCCGGCGCCGCGGTGCTCCTCAAGGGTGCCCGCAGCGTGGTGGCCGGCCCCGACGGCAGCTGCCGGCAGCTGCTGCAGGCGGCCCCGGCGGCGGCACGGGCAGGGCTGGGGGATGTGCTGGCCGGCTATGCGGCGGCTCTGGGCGCCATGGCCCTTGCGGCGGGCCAGCACCCAGGGGATGCCTTGCTGGCGGCGGCCTGCCTGGCCCATGCCGGCGCCGGCCTGCGGCTGCAGGAACGCGGAGCGGGCCGTGCCTCACCTCAGGCAGTGGCCCACTGCCTCGAAGGAGCTTCTGTGTGGTTTTACAAGTAAAACCTGAAGGGTTACTGAAAACACCATCGCCACAGAAAAACCTGCCGGATAGTTATGGGCCACGTCGTGTCCAGCGATGCCTGCCTCCAGCCTGCGGACGAGCGAAGGGCGACCGAGTGAAACCCGAACGAACGAAGAGCGAAGGAGTGAGGGTCAGCGGCGGCGCAGCAGTGATCCGGTGAGCTGGTATCTCGCCAGCATCGGTCGCGAACCGCTGCTTACGCCCGCCGAGGAGATCGAACTCGGCAACCAGGTTCAGGCCATGATGCGGCTGCTGGACGATCACAAACTCGCCGAACCTCCTGGTTCGCACAGTAGCCCCGGCAACCCGACTGTGCACCCATCCAGCAGCTCCGGAACCCCCGCATCCGGCGACACCACAGCAAGCGAGATCAGCATTCAGCAGCGCAAGGTGCTGCGCATCGGCCAGCGTGCCAAGCAGCGCATGATGAAGGCCAACCTGCGCCTCGTGGTGAGCGTGGCCAAGAAATACCAGGGCAAGGGGCTCGAACTGCTGGATCTGATTCAGGAGGGTTCGCTGGGCCTGGAGCGGGCGGTGGAGAAATTCGATCCCACGCGCGGTTACAAGTTCTCCACCTACGCCTTCTGGTGGATCCGCCAGAGCATGACCCGGGCGATCGCCTGCCAGTCGCGCACCATCCGCCTCCCGGTGCATCTCGCCGAGCGGCTCAGTGCCATCCGCAAGGTGAGCCTCGACCTGGCCCACAAGCTGGGCTCCATGCCCAGCCGCAGCGAGATCGCCGAGGCCATGGGCATGCCGGTCGCCGAACTCGACGGCCTGCTGCGTCAGGCCCTCACCACCTCCAGCCTGGACGCGCCGGTGAACGGCGACGAGGGCCGCAGCTTCCTGGGCGATCTGATCGCCGACACCGCCGTGGAGGAGCCGCTCGACCGGGTGGAGCGGGGGATGCACCACGAGCAGCTGAGCCGCTGGCTCAGCCACCTCAGCGATCAGGAGCGCCAGGTGCTGGAACTGCGCTTCGGGCTCGAGGGTCAGGAGCGCCACACCCTCGCCGAGATCGGCCGCCAGCTGGA
Source organism: Cyanobium sp. Prado107 (assembly GCA_025454305.1). Classification (GTDB taxonomy): domain Bacteria; phylum Cyanobacteriota; class Cyanobacteriia; order PCC-6307; family Cyanobiaceae; genus NIES-981. The sequence continues at coordinate 9,242 of JALOOQ010000018.1, read as the reverse complement.
GGTGTCGCGGGAGCGGGTGCGGCAGGTGGAGCTGAAGGCCCTGCGCAAGCTGCGCAATCTCACCCGCAGAATGCCCAGCGCGCTCTGAGTCACCGCCCGCTGCGGCCTCCCCTCGTCTACCACCCGGCCTATTCGGCCCCGCTGCCCAGCAGCCATCGCTTCCCGATGGCGAAGTTCCGGCTGCTGCACCAGTGGCTCCAGGAGCATGATCTCGCCAGGCCGGCCCAGCTGCACCAACCCCTGCCGGCCCCCCGCCGCTGGCTGGAGCTGGTGCATCCCCGCCGCTATCACCAGGCTTTCTGCCGGGGAGAACTCGGTGAGCGGGCGCAGCGGCGGATCGGCCTGCCGGCCACCGGGCCGCTGGTGCGCCGCACCTGGCTGTCGGTGGGTGGCACCGTGCTCACGGCCCGGCTGGCCCTGCGCCACGGCCTGGCCTGTCACCTGGCCGGCGGCACCCACCACGCCTTCGCCGACACCGGCAGTGGCTTCTGCATCTTCAACGACGTGGCGGTGGCCGCCCGGGTGCTGCTGCAGGAGGGAGCGGTGCGGCAGGTGCTGGTGATCGACCTGGATGTGCACCAGGGCGACGCCACCGCGGCGATCTTCGCCGCCGAGCCGCGGGTGTTCACCCTCTCCGTGCACTGCGCCAGCAACTTCCCCCTGCGCAAGGCCCGCAGCGATCTGGACGTGGCCCTGACGGACGGCCTCGAGGACGAGGCCTACATCGCCACGATCGGCGACCTGATTCCCGAGCTGCTGGAGCGCGTGCAGCCCCAACTGGTGCTCTACAACGCCGGGGTCGACCCGCACCGCCACGACCGCCTCGGCAGGCTGGCCCTCAGCAGTGCCGGCCTGCTGCGGCGGGATCACCTGGTGCTGGATGCCTGCCTGCGGCGCGGGGTGCCGGTGGCCACCGTGATCGGCGGCGGCTACGACGAGCTCAACAGCCTGGTGGCGCGGCACGCCCTGGTGTTCCGGGCGGCAGCGGAGCAGACCCTTCTGCACGGGCTCTGATCCGGGCCCGGGGTCAGTCCTCGGCCCAGATGTAGCGGGTGAGCTCCTCACCGCTGGGCTCCGGCGCGGCCAGCGCGAACTCCACGGCCTCGGCCACCTCGGCGTCAATCTCCTTGTCGATGGCCTTGAGTTCGTCGCCGCTGGCCAGGTTCTGCTCGATGAGATGGGCGGCCAGGCGCTTGATCGGATCGCGCTGAGCCCAGAACTCCTTCTCGGCCTGCGCGCGCAGCTCGTCGGGATCGGCCAGGGAATGGCCGCGGTAGCGGTAGGTGAGGCACTCCAGCAGGGTGGGGCCTTCGCCGGCACGGGCGCGCTCGATGGCCCGCTGGGCGGCGGCGCGCACGGCCAGCACATCCATGCCGTCCACCTCCTCGCCGGGGATGCCGAAAGCGGCGGCCTTGCGCCAGATCTCCGGATCGCTGGTGGCGCGGTTGTGGTCCATGCCGATGGCCCACTTGTTGTTCTCGACCACGAACAGGATCGGCAGCTTCCACAGCGCCGCCATGTTCAGGCACTCGTAGAACTGGCCGATGTTGCAGGTGCCGTCGCCGAAGAACGCGGCCGTGACGGAATCGCTGGAGGCATCCCCCAGGGCGTCGCGCTTGTAGCGGCTGGTGAAGGCGGCACCGAGAGCCACGGGGATGCCCTCACCGATGAAGGCATAGCCCCCCAGCAGGTGGTGCTCCCTGGAGAACAGGTGCATGGAGCCGCCGCGGCCCTTGCTGCAGCCGGTCTCCTTGCCGAACAGCTCGCTCATCACCTCACGGGCCGGCACGCCGCAGCTGAGGGCATGAACATGGTCGCGGTAGGTGCTGCAGAACCAGTCGTGCTGGGCCTTCATGGCCTTGATCACGCCCGTGCTCACGGCCTCCTGGCCGTTGTAGAGATGCACGAAGCCGAACATCTTGCCGCGGTAGTACATCTCCGCGCACTTGTCCTCGAAGCGGCGGCCCAGCACCATGTCGCGGTAGAGCACCAGGCCCTGCTCCCGGTCGACGGTGGCAGGGGTGCCGGGGTAGAGATTCTCCAGACGCTCGGCATGGGGCCCGGCCACGTGGGTGGACTCGGCCGAACAGCCCGGGGCTCCGGAGGCATTGAGCGTCCCGCCGGTCGCGTCACGGCTGGTGTCTGCCTGGGTCATCGTGAGAAAGCTGCGTGTCCGTTCGCCTGGCTGAAGTGGCAGAAGCCAGTTCTGGTGGGCGAACTTTACGGGGTCCGGCCACACAGACACTGTCCGCTGTGGCCATCCGGGCAGCAGCGTTGACCCTGACTACAGTCAGTCACCCGCCGGCCCTGGGGATTGGACCTGCCGATCGATCACTTCCGGTTGCTCGGCGTGAGCCCGACCACTGATCTGCAGTCCGTGTTGCGCACTCTGCAGCAGCGCATCGACCGTCCCCCCGATCACGGCTTCACGCTGGACACCCTCAGGGCCCGTGAGGAGCTCCTGCACAACAGCGCCGACCTGCTCAGCGACCCGCAGCGCCGCGCCCATTACGAAATGGAGCTCACCGCCCTCAGCGATGAGGGGGAGTCTCTGCAGGCCGCCCTGGACGTGCCGGCCAGCAAGGAGGTGGCCGGCCTGCTGCTGCTCCTGGAGGCGGGCCTGCCCCTGGACTGCTTCGAGCTCACCAGCCGCGCTCTGCAGCCACCCCAGGCGCCGGCCCTCGGCAGCGGCCGGGAAGCCGATCTGAGCCTGCTGGCGGGTCTGGCCTGCCTGCAGGGGGCCCGGGATCTGCGGGGCGAACGCCGCTACGAGGCTGCCGCCCAGCTGCTGGGCCAGGGCCTGCAACTGCTGCAGCGAACGGGGCAGCAGCTCGAGCTGCGCCAGCGACTGGCCGACGAACGGCGGGTGCTCCGGCCCTACCGCATCCTCGATCTGCTCAGCCGGGACCTCGGCGCCGCCCAGGAACGCAGCGAAGGCCTCACCCTGCTGGAGGAGCTGGTGCAGGAGCGGGGCGGGCTCGATGGCTGGCTCGAAGGCAAGGGCGGGGGCGATCCCGGGCCCAGCTCCGCCGATCTCAGCCCGGAGGAATTTCAGGCCTTCTTCCGCCAGATCCGCCAGTACCTCACGGTGCAGGAACAGATCGATCTGTTCGAGCGCTGGGCGTCCCGCTCCAGCCGGGCCGACTTTCTGGCCATCACGGCCCTCACGGCCTCGGGCTTCGCCCAGCGCAAACCGGACCGGATCGGCGCGGCCAGGGACCGGCTGCTGGCCCGGGGCCAGGCGGAACTGCGCCCGCTGCTGGCCTGCCTGCACCTGCTGCTGGGCCAGGCGGACAGCGCCGAAGCCCTGTTCGCCGGCAACGCCAGCGAGGAGCTGCTGGAGTGGGCCCGACGCCAGAGCAGCGATCCCCTGGCCCAGGTGTGTGCCTATTGCCGCCAGTGGCTGGCCCGCGATGTGCTGCCCGGCTACCGCGACCTGGAGGCCGACCCCGATCTGGAGGCCTACTTCGCCGACCGCGACGTGCAGGCCCATCTCGACGGCCTGGAGGCCGAGGCCAGCTCCGACGAGGTGTTCGCGCCCAGCGGCAGCGGTGCCGCCCTGGCCGGCGGCCTGCGCTCTCCCTTCAACCTGGCCGGCGCGGCGCTGCCCGGAGCCCAGGCCCTGCTGGGTCTGGGCCCTCTGGGCGATGAGGAGGCCGAGGAGGAGTACGCCGATGACGAGGAGCTGGAGGAGCGGCCCCCGGCGGCCCCCCTGGCCCTTCGCTGGCGACGGATGCTGCTGCTGGCCGGCGGCGCCCTGGCGGCGCTGCTGGTTGCCTTCGGCCTGGTGTCCCTGCTGCGGCCTCGTCCGGCGCCGGTGAGTGTCGAACCCACCACCAGTGGCAACGCCAAGAGCGGCAAGACCCCAGGTGCGGACAAGGGCAAGGGCAACGGCCCAGGATCAACGGCCCCAGGGGCACCGGCGACGACCACCGGCGCCGACAGGCCTGAACCCCCGCAGAAACCCGAGACCGCGGCCAGGCCCGGGGCCGCCGCGATTCCGCTGCGCAGCGACCAGCCCACCACCGCGGAGATCCAGACCCTGCTGGAGAGCTGGCTGGCCGCCAAGGCCACGGTGCTGGCCGGCAAGGACACGCCGGCCTCGCTGGAGGATCTGGCCCAGCCCCCCCAGCTGCGCCTGCTCCAGAGCGAGCGCCGGGCCGACCAGGCCCGCAACCAGACCCAGCGCATCGATGCCAGCGTCGAGGACCTCCGGCTGGAGGCGAACAGCCCCCAGCGCATGGCCGCCGTGGTCACCATCCGCTACCGCGGCGAACGTCTCGATGGCGAAGGCAAGGTGGTGGGCAAGCCCAGCAACCTCACCCTGCGCAACCGCTACGTGTTCACCCGTGAGGACGGCACCTGGCGGCTGGTGAGCTTCGAGCGGGCCGGCTGACGGGCCGCCTCAGCCGGCGGCGGCGGCAGGGGCTCTGCGCGCAGGTTTTTACGATCGGCTCCAACCCCGCGGCCGCCACGCCATGTTCGATGAGCTCTCCCAGCGGTTCGAGGATGCGGTCAAGGGCCTGAGGGGTCAGGCCAGCATCAGCGAAACCAACATCGAGGGCGCCCTCAGGGACGTGCGCCGCGCCCTGCTGGAGGCCGACGTGAGCCTGCCGGTGGTGAAGGACTTCGTCGACGAGGTGCGCAGGAAGGCACTGGGCGCCGAGGTGGTGCGCGGCATCAGTCCGGACCAGAAGTTCATCCAGGTGGTGCACGAGCAGCTGGTGGACACCATGGGGGGCGAAAACGCTCCCCTGGCCGCCGGCGGCCGGCCGGGGGAGCCGGCCGTGGTGCTGATGGCCGGCCTGCAGGGCGCCGGCAAGACCACCGCCTCCGCCAAGCTCGGCCTGCACCTCAGGGAGAAAGGCCGCAAGACGCTGCTGGTGGCGGCTGACGTCTACCGCCCGGCGGCCATCGAGCAGCTGCAGACCCTGGGCAGCCAGATCGGCGTGGAGGTGTTCAGCCTCGGCACCGGGGCCAAACCGGAGGACATCGCCGCCGCCGGCATCGCGAAGGCCAGGGCCGAGGGCTTCGACACGGTGCTGGTGGACACCGCCGGCCGCCTCCAGATCGATCAGTCGATGATGGAGGAGATGGTGCGGATCCGCGAGGCCTGCCAGCCCGACGAGGTGCTGCTGGTGGTGGATTCGATGATCGGCCAGGAGGCCGCCGAGCTCACCCGCGCCTTCCACGAGCAGGTGGGCATCACCGGCGCCGTGCTCACCAAGCTCGACGGCGACTCCCGCGGCGGCGCCGCCCTCTCGATCCGCAAGGTGAGCGGCGCGCCGATCAAGTTCATCGGCACCGGCGAGAAGGTGGAGGCGCTGCAGCCCTTCCACCCCGAGCGCATGGCCAGCCGGATCCTGGGCATGGGCGACGTGCTCACCCTGGTGGAGAAGGCCCAGAAGGAGGTGGAGCTGGCCGATGTGGCACGCATGCAGCAGAAGCTGCAGGAAGCCACCTTCGACTTCTCCGATTTCCTCCAGCAGATGCGCCTGATCAAGCGCATGGGTTCCCTGGGCGGCCTGATGAAGCTGATCCCCGGCATGAACAAGATCGACGACGGCATGCTCAAGCAGGGGGAGCAGCAGCTCAGGCGGATCGAGGCGATGATCGGCTCGATGACCGAGGCCGAGCGCCGCAATCCCGATCTGCTGGCCTCCACCCCGTCTCGGCGGCGGCGCATCGCCGGCGGCTGCGGCCACAGTCCGGCCGATGTGGACAAGGTGCTGGCCGACTTCCAGAAGATGCGTGGCTTCATGAAGCAGATGAGCCAGGGGGGCGGCATGCCGGGAATGCCCGGGATGGGCGGGGGTTTCCCGGGCATGGGCGGCATGCCGGGCATGGGTGGCATGCCGGGCATGGGTGGCATGCCGGCTGGCGGCCACCAGGGCCGCGGTCGCGGCGCCGCCAAGGCCCCCAGACCGGCGAAGAAGCGCAAGGGCTTCGGCGACCTCTGAGCCGACGAAAGGTCACGAGGTAAAGTCGTTCTTTGCACCTTTTGCGGCTAGGCCACGATGATCAAGCTCCGCCTGAAGCGGTTTGGCAAGAAGCGGGAAGCGAGCTTCCGCCTCGTGGCCGTGAACAGCACTTCCCGCCGCGACGGCCGGCCGCTCGAGGAGCTGGGGTTCTACAACCCCCGCACCAAGGAAACCCGCCTCGACACCGAGGCCATCCGCGCCCGTCTGGCCCAGGGTGCCCAGCCCACCGACACCGTGCTGACCCTGCTGGAGCGCGGCGGCCTGGTGGAGAAGAGCGTGCGGCCCTCGGTGGTGGTGGGCCAGCTCAAGCAGGCGGCCGCCCGGGAGGCGGCCGCGAAGCAGGCCGCCAGGGAAGCCGCCGAGGCCAAGGCGGCTGAAGCGGCCGCCGCCGCCGAAGCTGCTGCCGCCGCTGAAGCTGCTGCCGCTGCCGCTGCCGAAGAGGCCCCCGCCGAGGCTTGACATCCGGGCCCCTGGCCGAATCCGACGGGCTCAGCTCCACCACCCTCTCCCTGCCGTCCCAGGCCTCAGCCCTGGCCCTGGCCGGCGAGGGGGAGTCCACCCTGAGGCGGCTCGAGGCCCTCACCGGCGCCACGCTGGTGCTGCGCGGGCTCGACCTCTCCCTGCAGGCCCGCCCCAGCCAGCTGCAGCGGGCCTGCGATCTGCTGGAACTGCTCCGCCCCCTCTGGCAGGAGGGCCAGAGCATCAGCCAGGTGGATCTCAACACTGCCCTGCAGGCCCTCGACACAGGCCGCGGCGAGGAGCATCGCGACCTCAGCAACCTGGTGCTGGCCCGCAGCCAGAGCGGCCGGCTGCTGCGGCCACGCACCCTGCGCCAGAAGGCCTATGTGCAGGCCATGGAGCGCCACGACCTCACCCTGGCCCTGGGGCCGGCCGGCACCGGCAAGACCTTCCTGGCCACCGTGCTGGCGGTGCGCATGCTCCAGGACCGGCGGGTGGAGCGGCTGATCCTCACCCGGCCGGCGGTGGAGGCCGGCGAGCGCCTCGGCTTCCTGCCAGGCGACCTGCAGCAGAAGGTGGATCCCTACCTGCGCCCGCTCTATGACGCCCTGCACACCCTGCTGAGCCCGGAGCGCACCGCCGTGCTGCTGGAGAAAGGGGTGATCGAGGTGGCCCCCCTGGCCTACATGCGCGGCCGCACCCTGGCCGATGCCTTCGTGATCCTCGACGAAGCCCAGAACACCACCGGTGCCCAGATGCGCATGGTGCTCACCCGCCTCGGGGAGAACTCGCGCATGGTGGTCACCGGCGACCCCAGCCAGACCGACCTGCCGCCGGGGGTGCCCAGCGGGCTGACCGAAGCGGCCCAGGTGCTCGATGGCGTGGAGGGGGTGGCGATCTGCCACCTCAGTGCCGCCGATGTGGTGCGCCATCCGCTGGTGCAGCGCCTGGTGAGCGCCTACGAGCAACGCGACCGACGCCTCTCCACCGGCCCTGCCCGCCCGCGCTGAGGGGGAGATCCGCACCACGGCGAAGATCACAGCCTCCGCCACGCCCGCTCCGACGCTGGCAGGATGGGCGCAGTTCTCAGTTCCGGGGCCCCATGCCGGCCAGCAGCAATTTCCAGGAGGCCATCCGCGAGGCGCAATCGAGCGCCCTGGTGGGGCCCAACGTCGTCAACAAGGCCCTGCCCTACGTGGGCGGCGGCATGGTGCTCACCGCCGGAGGAGTGCTGGGCGGTCTCACCCTCATGGCCAGCAGCCCAGCGCTGTTCATGCCGCTGTTCTGGGTGGCCCTGATCGGCAACTTCATCCTCTTCTTCGTGGCCCAGAACGTGGCCATGAAGGGCAACAACAGCACCGCCCTGCCGCTGCTGGCCACCTACAGCCTGATCACCGGCTTCACCCTCAGCGGCATCGTCGCCTACGCCCTGAGCGTGGCCGGGGTGGGCGCCATCGGCACCGCCTCCCTGGCCACCGGCATCACCTTCGTGGTGGCCTCCGTGATGGGCAGGCGCATGAGCGACAGCGTCGGCCAGGCCCTCGCCGGTGTGGTGGGTCTCGGCATCATCGGCCTGCTGATCGCCATGGTGGTGCAGATCGTGGGCAGCATCTTCGTGCCGGGCATGTTCGGCGGCACCGGTCTGGAGCTGCTGATCGCCGGCTTCGGCACCATCCTGTTCGTGGGCGCGGCCTTCGTGGACTTCTACACGATGCCTCGCACCTACAACGACGAGCAGTACCTGGCCGGGGCGCTGGGGATGTACCTCACTTACATCAACCTGTTCATCTTCATCCTGCGCCTGATCATCGCCCTGCAGGGCGGCGGCCGCCGAGACTGAACGCCCCGCGCGACTGAGCATCCCCGTCTGATTCCAGACCCTTCAGGTTCTGCACGGCGTGTGCAGAACCTGTTTCTGTCTGTGGAGGCCCTGATCTCAGCACAGCCGCAGCCGCTCCCCGTCAGGCCTCAGTCCGCCACGGCCTCGATGGCAGCAGCGATCGCCGCCCGCTGCTCGGCGTCGTAGCCCCAGCGCTCCAGGAAGGCCAGGTCGTCCCCCTCCCCGTCGCGGGCCGCGGCAAGAAGCGTTTCCAGCCGGTCCTTCACGGGGGCGGGCTCGAGCAGGCGCAGCAGCTCGGTGCAGCGCAGCCGCACCCGCTCGGAGCCCGCCTGCTGGCCGGCGTCACCGGCACGCTGATGGTGCAGGGCCATGGCCGTGCTCATGGCCAGGTTGCGTGCGGTGAGATCCACCACCCCCGCGCCGGCGGCCCGCAGCTGCATCACCAGCGGCTCGGGCAGGCGATCCATCAGCGGACAGTCGCCGGCCAGGCTCACCACGAAGAAGCCGCGGCCGCCGTCGCGGCTGGCCACCAGCTCGGCGACGCGGTCAGCCAGCACCTCATCGCTGAGTTCGCCGTTCTCCCACAGCCCCAGCCACTGGGCGGTGATCTCCATGGCCTGCTGGAAGGTCGGTTCGAGGGGGGTGCTGGTCATGGCACGCGGCGCTGGGATCACCGGACTGGCAGTGTTGAGGTTATGGACCCGCACCCCTCCAGCGCCGCCAGCCACCCCGACAGCGCCAACGGGCCTGGCCGCCTGGCCATCCCTGCCGCGGATGTCGGCACCACCCTGCCGATCCCCGATCCCGCCGAATCGGCGCGGCTGCTGACCGGTGGCGATGCCCGGGGGCACGCCGCTGCGGGCCCGTTCCGCTCCGGCTTCGTGGCCCTGATCGGCCGGCCCAACGTGGGCAAGAGCACCCTGCTCAACCAGCTGGTGGGCCAGAAGGTGGCGATCACCTCG
>JALOOQ010000121.1 GCA_025454305.1 Cyanobium sp. Prado107 | reverse complement strand
ATAGGTGCGCAGGGCCTCGTCGCCCGCGTCGGGCTGCCAGTGCATCCAGCCGAGGGGGTTGTTCTGGCACCAGGTGTTGTTGTTGCCCCCCTGGCTGCGGCGCACCTCATCCCCCATCAGGAGCATCGGCACCCCGGGGGACAGCAGCAGCGTCGCCAGCAGGTTGCGCAGCTGCCGCTCGCGCAGCCCGGTGACGGCGTGATCGCTGCTGGGACCCTCGACGCCGTGGTTCCAGCTGTTGTTGTGGTTGTCGCCGTCGCGGTTGTTCTCGCCGTTGGCCAGGTTGTGCTTCTGGTTGTAGCTGACCAGATCGGCGAGGGTGAAGCCGTCGTGGGCGGTGAGAAAGGTGATGCACTGGCCGGGGTGGGGCGGCCTGGGCTCGTAGAGATCCGGGCTGCCGCTCAGCCGCAGCCCCGTGGCCCAGGCCGTGCCCTGATCGCCCTTCCAGAAGCGGCGCACGTCGTCACGGAAGCGGCCGTTCCAGGTGGCCACCCGCAGGGCGGGGAAGTCGGCGAGCTTGTAGAGACCGCCGCAGTCCCACGGTTCGCTGATCAGCTTCAGATCGGCCAGCTGGGGATCGGCCTCCATCGCCTCGAACAGGGGCGGCGCCTCCAGGGGCATCAGGTGATCGCCGCGGCTCAGGGCGATGCCGAGGTCGAAGCGGAAGCCATCCACGCCCAGCTCCACCGCCCAGCAGCGCAGCGACTCGAGGATCAGGCGCCGCACCAGGGGGCGGTTGGCGGCGATGGTGTTGCCGCAGCCGCTCACGTCGAGGTACTCGCCCTGGTGGCCCTGCTGGTAGTAGAGCTGGTCACAGAAGCCCCGCCAGCTGAGGGTGGGTCCCTGCTGGTTGCCTTCGCTGGTGTGGTTGTAGACCACATCCAGGATCACCTCGATGCCCGCCCGGTGGCAGGCGTTCACCAGGGCGCGCACCTGGTCGCGGGCGGTGAGCGGATCGTTGCCCTGCAGGTAGCCCTGGTGGGGCGCCATCCAGCTGATCGGGCTGTAGCCCCAGTGGTTCTGGCGACCGGGAGGGGCGTCGGCGGGATCGAAGGCCATCACCGGCAGCAGCTCGATGGCGGTGACGCCGAGCTCCTGCAGGTAGGGCAGGGTGTCGATCAGCCCCAGCAGGGTGCCGCGCCGCTCGGGCGGCACCGGGCAGCCGGCCCCCTGGGTGAAGCCGCCCACGTGCAGCTCGTAGATCACGCTGCGCTGCCAGCTGTGCCGCGGCCTGGGGGCGGCGTCGAAATCGAAGGAATCGCGTTCGGTGACCACCCCCTTCAGGCAGCAGCCGGTGTTGGGCACGGCCCCCACCGCCGCGTCGCGGCGGTAGCTGCCCCAGCCGGCGATGGCGCGGGCGCAGGGGTCGAGCAGCACCTTGGAGGGGTTGAAGCTGTGGCCGCCGGCCTGCAGGGGCCCATACACCCGGTAGCCGTAGCAGCTGCCCAGGCCCACCCCCTCCACTTCCACGTGCCAGTGGTCGCCGGAGCGGTGGTGCTGCTGGTCGAGCTCCACAACCCGCTGGGGCTCGCTGGCTTCCCCATGGCTGAACAGCAGCAGCTCCACGCGGGTGGCCTGGGGGGCCACCACCGAGAAGTTCACGCCACGGCGGGTGAGGCTGGCGCCCAGGGGCCAGGGATGGCCGGGATGAACCGGGGCGCCTGTGCGGCTGGCCCCGGAGGACTCGGACGTGTGTCCGGTGCGTCCAGGATGGCCGGAAGGATCCACCGTGGGCCTGGGGTCAGCGCTGGTGTCAGCGGTGGGGCGGGCGGACAAAGCAGGGTTCGCTATAGCCACAAACTAGTGATCCGATCGCCACCGCACCGCAGGTGTTACACGCCGTCAGCCCTGAGCCCGGCCGGCCGCCTCAGCCGGTGCGTCCGGGGCTCTGGCTGTTCGCCCCCAACCGCGACACGCGGGGGGGCAGCAGCTGGCTGGTGGAGACCGAGGCGGTGGGTCTGGGTGGCGTGCTGGCGGGGGATCTGCTGATCGATTGCCCGGGCTGGACCGAGGCCAACCTCGACTGGCTGCGCCGGCGTGGCGGCCGCGGCACGATCGTGCTCACCAGCCGTGAGGGCCATGGACGCTGCCGCCGCTTCCAGGAGGCGCTCGGCTGGGATGTGCTGGTGCAGGAGCAGGAGGCCTACCTGCTGCCCGGCGTGGAGCGGCTGAACCGCTTCGGGGCTGACCACGAACTGGCGCCGGGCGTGCGCCTGCTCTGGACGCCGGGACCCACGCCCGGATCCTGCGTGCTGCACCTGTGCGCGGGCGGCAGTGATGGGCTCTTCTGCGGCCGCTTGCTGCAGCCGCTGGGGCCCGGCCGGGTGGGTCCCCTGGCCACGGCCGGCACCTTTCACTGGCCGCGGCTGCTGCGCAGCCTGGAGCGCCTGAGGGCCTGGCTGCCCGCCGGCTCGCCCCGCTGGATCGCCTGCGGTGGCGGGCTCGGGGCGCTGCGCGGGGAGAAGCTGGTGGAGGGCGGTGACGGGGTGCTGACGCCGCCAGGTCCGGCGGGCCGCTTCGCGTCCGGCACTCCCACCGACTGAGAGCCGCAGCTCAGACCCATTGCGGCGAGAGGCTTCTGTGTTGCGGTGTGGCAGGACAGCCCATACCATTGGCGCGCCAACCCCAAGGCTGGTCGGGCTTTCCGACTCGCCACACACCCCCGCCAGCCCCTCTCAGGCTCCCCATCCATGAACAAAGCAGATCTCGTCAACGTGGTGGCTGCCCGCACCGAGCTCACCAAGACCGACGTAGCCCAGGTGGTCGATGCCCTGATCGACACGATCATGGATTCGGTGGTCGACGGCAAGAAGGTGTCGATCCTCGGCTTCGGATCCTTCGAGCCCCGCGACCGTTCCGCCCGGCAGGGGCTCAACCCCAAGACCGGCGAGAAGATCAAGATCGAGGCCAAGCGCGTGCCGGCCTTCACCGCCGGCAAGATGTTCAAGGACAAGGTGCAGGGCGCCTGACGGCGTCTCCTGACTGACGACGCGCATCCAAGAAGCCGCAAGCGTTTTCCTGCCGTTCCACCTCAGGACCGCGCTGCGGGAGGCTGCCGCCCGACGGCCGCGGGGTTACCGCGGGCGCTTCGCGCCCTCCCCCACCGGCCCCCTGCACCGGGGCAACCTGCGCACCGCCCTGCTGGCCTGGCTGGACGCCCGCCTGGCCGGTGGCGAGCTGCTGCTGAGGATCGACGACCTGGACACGCCCCGCAACCGGGCCGGGTCCGAGGAGTCGATCCTGGCCGACCTCCACTGGCTCGGGCTGGACTGGGACGGCCCGGTGCTGCGTCAGAGCGCGCGGCGCGGGATCTACGCCACGGTGCTCTCCGCCCTGCGCCGTGCCGGCGCGCTGTACCCCTGCCGCTGCAGCCGGCGGCTGCTCGCCGATGTGTCCGCGCCCCATGGAGGGGTGCCTGTGTATCCAGGCTTCTGCCGGCGGCAGCCGGTGGCCTGGGGCCCGGAGCAGGGCCGCCTGCCCAGCTGGCGGCTGCGGCTGCCACCGGGTCCGCTGCGGTGGCACGAGCGCTTCGGGGCCCCGGGACTGCTCGATGGCCCTGGGCAGGTGGGGGATGTGGTGCTGCGCCGCGCTGACGGCTTCTTCGCCTACCACCTCGCCACGGCAGTGGACGAAGTCAGCCTCGGCATCACCGACGTGCTGCGGGGGGAGGATCTCTGGTGGTCCACCGGGGCCCAGGTGGCTGTGATGGCGGCACTGGGCATGGAGCCTCCGCGCTACGGCCACCTGCCCCTGTGGCGGGATGGGGTCGGTCGGCGTCTGAGCAAGCGCGCGGCGGCCGAAGGACTGGCCGGCCTGCGGCAGCGCGGCCTGGATGCCGCGGGCGTGATCGGTGAGCTGGCCGCCAGTGCCGGCCTGGTGCCGGAGGGGTCACGGTTCAGTGCCCGGGAGCTGCTCGAGGAGCTGACGCCCCAGCGCATGGCGGCCTGCCTGGAGGCCTCCGCAGCCCCCTCCCGGCAGGCTTAACAAAGGCTTCGGGATCACGGCAGCCAATCCGGTCCACAGTGTTGACCAACAGCTCGGCTCCCGAGGGAGCCTCCACCCATGCTCCCCGCCAGCACCGCTCAGCTCCAGCCCTGGGAGCAGGGGGATCAGGTCTGTCCCCGCTGCGGGGGCAGTGGTGTGCTGCGCCTGGATGGCCAGCGCTCGCGCACCTGCCTGCACTGCTTGGGTCAGGGGCGGCTCACCAGGCTGGAGGCCGCCACCACGACGGCGGCCCTGCGGGAGGCGGGGTTCTCCGTCAGCGTGCCTGCTTCTTCTTCTGCTGCCAGATGAAGAAGACGGCGGTGGCCACCACCGCCAGCAAGGGCACGGCGGTGAGCAGCAGCAGGATCACGGCGGTCCAGTCGGTGTACATGGCGGCGGAATCCGTTCGGGCGTCATCATCCCAGGCGGACGGCTCTCCCGGTCCGGCGCCTCCACGTCGGCTGTGATACCGGCAGCACCGCAGGCTGCCTGTTGGATGGAGACGCCGACACGCCACCGCCCCGGCGCGCCTCCATGCCACCGCGCCGCCACCCCCCGCGATGACCGACGACGGCGCCCCAGGCGGCCAGGGCCGCAGCACCGACCCCACCCATGACATCCTGCGCAGCGGCCGGGAGCCGCTGCGGGCCCTTTTCCGGCCGGGCTGCGTGGCGGTGATCGGAGCCAGCGAGCGGCCCGGCAGCGTGGGCCGCACCCTGCTCTGGAACCTGATCCGCTCGCCCTTCGGCGGCACGGTGTATCCGGTGAACCCCCGCCGCCACAGCGTGCTCGGGGTGCGCTGCTGCGCCACCGTGGCGGAGGTGCCGGAGCCGGTTGACCTGGCCGTGGTGGCCACTCCCGCCGCCACTGTTCCCCGGCGGTTGGCCGAGTGCGCGGCGGCCGGGGTCAAGGCCGCCATCGTGGTCTCCGCCGGCTTCCGGGAGGTGGGGCCCGAGGGCCTGGCGCTGGAGAACCAGCTGCGCGAAATCCTGCGCGGCTCCGGCATGCGCCTGCTGGGGCCCAACTGCCTGGGCCTGATGAACCCCCGCCTGGGTCTCAACGCCACCTTCGCGTCGGGCATGGCGGCCCCGGGCCACGTCGGGTTCCTGAGCCAGTCGGGGGCGGTGTGCACGGCGGTGCTGGACTGGAGCCACCAGCAGGGGGTGGGCTTCAGCGCCTTCGTGTCGATCGGGTCGATGCTGGATGTGGGCTGGGGCGATCTGATCACCGTTCTGGGCGACGACCCCGCCACGCGCAGCATCGTGATCTACATGGAGGCGATCGGCGATGCCCGCGCCTTCCTCTCGGCGGCGCGGGAGGTGGCGTTCACAAAGCCGATCGTGCTGATCAAGGGGGGCCGCAGCACCGAAGCGGCACGGGCGGCCGCCTCCCACACCGGCGCGCTCGCCGGCAGCGATGCCGTGCTGGAGGCGGCGCTGCGGCGCTGCGGTGTGCTGCGGGTGGACCGCCTCTCCGATCTGTTCCATCTGGCCGATGTGCTGGCCAAGCAGCCCCACCGGCCCGCCGGGCCACGGCTGGCGATCGTGACCAACGCCGGCGGCCCTGGGGTGCTGGCCACCGATGCCCTGGTGCTCGGCGGCGGCCAGCTGGCTGGGCTGAGTCCCGGGAGCCTGGCCGCCCTCGACGCCGTTCTGCCGGCCCACTGGAGCCGGGCCAACCCGATCGACATCCTCGGCGACGCCGATCCCCAGCGCTACGTGAACGCCATCGAGATCGTTCTGGCGGACCCCGGCAACGACGGCCTGCTGGTGATCCTCACGCCCCAGGCGATGACCGATCCCACCACCACCGCCCAGCGCCTGCGGGAGCTCGCCGGGCGCAGCCGCAAGCCCCTGCTGGCCAGCTGGATGGGAGGCGACGAGGTGGCCGAGGGCGTGGCGGTGCTCAACGCCGCCGGCATCGCCACCAACCCCTACCCCGACGCGGCCGCCCGCTTGTTCAACGCGCTCTGGCGTTTCAGCGACAACCTGCGCGGGCTCTACGAAACGCCCGCCCTGCTGCCGGAGGCCGATGGCGACGGCGGGCCTGGCGCCGGAGCCCGGGTGCTGGAGCAGGCCCTGGCCGAGGGCCGTGACCTGCTCACCGAGCTGGAGGCCAAGCAGGTGCTCGCCGGCTACGGCATCCCCGTGGTGGAGACCCGCCTGGCGCGCAGTGCCGCCGCCGCCCGTGAGGCCGCCACCGCCATCGGCTACCCGGTGGCGCTGAAGCTGCACAGCCCCACCATCACCCACAAGAGCGACGTGGGCGGCGTGTGGCTGGATCTGGCCTCCGCCGAGGCGGTGGAGCGGGCCTTCACCACCATGGCCGCGGGCATCGGGGCAGCAGCCTCGATCCCCAGTTCGGGCCGGTGATCCTGTTCGGCAGCGGCGGCACCCTGGTGGAGGTGTACCGCGACAGCGCCGTGGGCCTGCCGCCGCTGAACACCACCCTGGCGCGGCGGCTGATGGAGCAGACCCGGGTGTACGGGGCTCTGCAGGGGGTGCGCGGCGGCCCCCCGGCCGATCTGCAGGAGCTGGAGCGGCTGCTGGTGCGGCTCAGCCAGCTGGTGCTGGAGCAGCCCGCCATCCGCGAGATCGACATCAATCCGCTGCTGGTGACCCCGGGCAACGGTGAGCGGCCCCTGGTGGCCCTCGATGCCCGCATCCTGCTCCAGCCGGTCACGGGTGCCAGCTGCCACCTGCCGCGCCCGGCGATCCGTCCCTATCCCAGCCAGTACATACGGCCCTGGCGGCTGCGTGACGGCACGGCGGTGACGATCCGGCCGATCCGGCCCGAGGACGAGCCGCTGCTGGTGGCGTTCCACCGGAGCCTCTCGGAGGAGAGCGTGTACACCCGCTACTTCCACATCACCTCCCTGGATCACCGCATCGCCCATGAGCGGCTGGTGCGCATCTGCTTCACCGACTACGAGCGCGAGCTGGCCCTGGTGGTGGACCGGCGCGATCCCCTCGGCGGTGAGCACCGGATCCTGGCGGTGGGTCGCCTCAGCCGCCTGCACGAGCGCAACGACGCCGAGTTCTCGCTGCTGATCGGCGATGCCTTTCAGCACCAGGGCCTGGGCACGGCCCTGCTCGGCCAGCTGCTGCGCATCGGCCGCGACGAGGGGATCGACCGGGTGCTGGCGGAGATCCTGCCGGGCAACGGCGCCATGCAGCGGGTGTGCCGCAAGCTGGGCTTCAGCCTCCAGCCCGGCGATGAGGTGGTGGAGGCCTGGATCGACCTGGCCACCGCGGTGCTGCCGGGTGATCAGGCTGCATCTGATCAGGCCGCCAGCAGCGCCTCCACGTGAGCGGCGGCACCGCCCGCCAGCCCCTTGAGTCCGTAGCCCCCCTCCAGCACCGACACCAGCCGCCCCTGGCAGTGCTCGCCGGCCACCGCCAGGCAGAGCCGCGTGAGGGCGCCGTAGTCGGCGTCCTCGAGCAGGAAGTGGCCCAGGGGGTCGCCGCGGTGCCCGTCGAAGCCGGCCGACACCAGCACAAGCTGGGGGCGGAAGCGGGCGGCGGCGGGAAGCAGCGCCCCCTCCAGGGCCGCGAGCACCGCCGCTCCGTCGCTGTGGGCCGGCAGCGGGCAGTTGATCGTGAAGCCCAGCCCGGCCCCCTCGCCGCGCTCCTCGGCCGCCCCGCTGCCGGGGTAGTTGCCCCACTCGTGGGTGCTCACGTACAGCACGCTGGGGTCGCTCCAGAAGATCGCCTGGGTGCCGTTGCCGTGGTGCAGGTCCCAGTCCACGATCAGCACCCGCTCCATGCCATGCACCGCCTGGGCGTGCCGGGCGGCCAGGGCCACGTTGTTGAAGATGCAGAAGCCCATGCCCCGGTCGGCTTCGGCGTGGTGCCCGGGCGGCCGCACCAGGGCGAAGGCGTTG
>JALOOQ010000120.1 GCA_025454305.1 Cyanobium sp. Prado107 | reverse complement strand
CGTCCGGGCTCGATGGTCTCTGAACACCGGGACGGGATCCCAGGAGTATGGCTGAGATCAGGATCATGAGATCAGGATCAGGGGGAGTCCCATCCAGGCGGCGATGAGCACCCGTTGAATGGTGAACTTCTGCACGAACACCAGCTTCGCCAGCAACCATAGGGGCTGTCGCTGAGTTGGGCAGTGTGATGTTTACTCGGTTCCGGTGAAACCTCCCGATCCGCCGCCGCCCGCCGCCAAGGGGCTCAGGGCATAGCGGCCAAGGATGCCGCTGAGGCCTCGGGATGTTCCTGCTGCTCGGCCATGGCCGGTCTGGGCTTTGGGGTCTTGGAGAACGGCGATGAGCCCAGAACCACGGCCGTGAACAAAACCACGGGGAAGCCCAGCCAGACGCCGACCAGGACCCGCTTCAGGCTGAAGTCGTCCACGGTGTGAGTTGACGGCGATGTATTCGTCCATTCTTGACAAGATTTCGATTAAATCTGTCACTCTCGTCACTATCTGTCCTGTCAGTCGGCGCCAATCAGCGATGATCCTGGCCGGGCTTCCTCGGGCCAGGCCGCCCTATCCGCCGGCGCCGGCCCGTCCGGACTTTCCGCCGCCGGCCCGGCCGCCCCGGCCCAGCCTGCTCAGCCGTCGCCGCTCCGCGGCCGTGACCTCCCGCCAGTCGCCCGGGGCCAGACCCTGCAGGGTGAGGGGCGGCTGGCCATCCATGAGGTCGATCGCAACCCGCAGCAGCCGCAGGGTGGGATGGCCCACCGCGGCGGTCATGCGCCGCACCTGGCGGTTGCGGCCCTCGCGCAGCTCCAGCTGCAGCCAGCTGGTGGGGATGGCGCGGCGCCTGCGGATGGGGGGATCGCGTTCGGCCAGTGCCGCGGCCTCGATGACCGCGGCCGAGAGAGCCTCGGCCCGGGCCGGCCGGGTGCGGCGGCCCTGAACCAGCACGCCGGCGGCCAGGTGCTCCAGGGCCTGGGGATCGGCGGCGATGTCGCCCTCCACCTGGGCCCAGTAGCGCCGCCAGTGCCCGCAGGCCGGGTCGGTGAGGCGCCGCTGCAGGCGGCCGTCGCTGGTGAGCAGCACCAGGCCCTCGCTGTCGGCGTCGAGCCTGCCGGCGGCGTACACGTCCGGCACCGGGATGAAGTCGGCCAGGCAGCGCCAGCTGCTGTTCGGTTCGGGCGTGAACTGGCTGAGCACCCCGTAGGGCTTGTGGAAGAGGAGCGTTCGCGCTTCAGGAGCGGCGGGCATTCCAGAGGTTCACCACACCGATCGAGATCAGCAGCAGGCCCAGGTCCATCGAAAGGGGTGGCAGCACCATGGAGGACCGGACCCGCAGGATCCGCAGTGGGGAGGGCCGACCCTACCGCCCGTGCGGCGGGGGTGAGCGGGCCACCTAAGCTGACGAAAGCCGTTACCTGGATTGAGCGCTTCGCTGCATGATTGAGACCTCTGGTGTGATCGAGAAGGAACAGGGCAATGGGTTCTATCTGGTGACCCTGGAGCAGCCCGCCGGTCACCAGTGCCTCTGCCGCGCCGCAGGCAAGCTCACCAAGTTCCGCATCAAGCTGCTCGCCGGCGACAAGGTGCTGGTGGAGATCAGCCCCTACGACCTCACCCGCGGCCGCATCACCTACCGGGAGCGGAACGCCAGCGCCGGTCCCCGCCCTGGCGGCAACCGTCCGGGGGGGCCGAGGCGCCGGTGAGCGCACCGGGAGGGTGCGCTCAGGCGTGCACGCCCAGCAGGCTCTCGATCGCCGCCTTGAACTCGCTGCGCTGCTTCACGCCCTTGAACTGCTGCTTGAGTTCCTTGCGGAAGAACAGCTGCACCGTGGGTGTTCCGGTGACACCCGCCTGCTGGGCGATCTCCTGATCGGCCTCGATGTCGATCTCCACGCCCTGGGCGGCACCGCCGAGCTCATCGAGCACCCGCTTGAGCTGGGGCTTGAGCACGTGGCAGGGTCCGCAGGTGGGTGAGGTGTACACCACCAGCAGGGGCTTGTCGGTGTCGTGGTACAGCTTGCGCAGGGCGTAGCTCCCCTTCTGCCAGAGGGCATCGGCGTCGTAGTTGGCCTCGTCGCTCTCGGCCGTGCGCTTCGGTTCGCCCACCGCCTCGGGCTCCACCGCCTCGCGCTTCACCTCCACCGCCAGGTTGTGGTGGCTGAGCCAGCGCTCGGCGGCCAGGGCCGCCTGGCAGCCGCTGCCGGCGGCGGTGACGCCCTGGCGCCACTCGGCGTCGGCCACGTCGCCGGCGGCGAACACCCCCTCGATGCTGGTTTCGGGGCGGCCGGGCTTCGTCACCAGGTAGCCGTGGCTGTCCACCTCCAACTGGCCCCGCACCAGGCGGGTGTTGGGGGTGTGACCGATGGCGTAGAAGAGGCCCTTCACCGGCAGCTCCTCGGTGGCGCCGCTGATGGCGTCCCGCAGGGTGATCGCCTCCAGCCAGTCACTGCCGCTGCAGTCCACCACCTGGCGGTGCCAGTGCACGGTGATGGCGGGGTTGGCCAGCACCCGGTCGGCCATGGCCTTGCTGGCGCGCAGCCTGTCGGAGCGCACGATCAGGTGCACGTGATCGCCGTACTTGGTGAGGTACACGGCTTCCTCGCAGGCGGAGTCACCGCCGCCCACCACGGCCACGGCCTGGTTGCGGAACTGCGGGGTGGCCCCGTCGCAGATGGCGCAGGCGCTGATGCCGCTGCTCCAGAAGCGCTCCTCCTGGGGCAGGCCGAGCCGGTTGGCGCTGGCGCCGGTAGCCAGGATCACGCTCTGGGCCTGGTAGGTGACCCCGTCGGCGGTGATCCGGAAGGGACGCTGCGAGAGATCGATCGCGGTGGCGTCGGCCAGCACCAGGGTGGTGCCCCAGCGCTCGGCCTGGGCCTTCATGCGGTCCATCAGGTCGGGCCCCAGGATCCCGTCGGGAAAGCCGGGGAAGTTCTCCACGTGGGTGGTGGTCATCAGCTGGCCACCGGGAATGCCGCCGTCCTGGAAGCCGGTGATCAGCAGCGGGTTGAGGTTGGCGCGGGCGGCGTAGATGGCGGCGGTGTACCCGGCTGGACCCGAGCCCACGATCACCAGGTTCTCGACGTCAGGGCGAGGGATGTCAGGGCGCACGGCGGACACGGCTTATGCGGAGCGACTATGAGTTGACCATAGGCGATCACCGGTTCACTCCGGGAGCCGCACAGTCCGCGACGGGCCGACATGCCCGTTTGACTCCCCGCAGCGGCTCCTTTAGATTTTGTTCAGATTTCCAGCAGTCCGTCCGTCTCCAGGTCGCCGGCCTGGCCCATTTGCCCCTGGTCTCCGACCAGGTCCGCCAGGTTGCGGGGCACCATCAGCACGTTCGCGGCCATCAGCTCGGGGTGGTCCTCCAGGCAGAGCAGCCACTCCCGGAACTCCTCGGTGAGGGCGTAGCTCTCCTCGTACTGCTCGAGGCAGTCGAGCGTCGCCTGCCGGGCCAGGGCCCAGCTCACGGCGACGGTGAGGCGGCGATTCCCGGTGGGGTCCATGGTCCGCGTCTCCGCGAGTGGCACCACGTTGCCTGGCGATCTGCCGAACTGACGTAGTGGTTGACACAACGTTGTTAACGCTTGGGTGAATTTCGGCCGTGGCCTGGCCTTCATGTCCGGTTTGTGCTAAGCGCTGCGCCTGGCTCCAGGCAGGAACGGCGGCAGCTCCGGCCCCCGCACCCGCAGCAGGCTTCCCACCCGTTCGTCGATGGCCTGCAGTGGCACCTGAGCGCCCGTCCCGCCGCCAGGCTGGGGCTGTCCCTCCGTGGCTGGCCGGGGCCGCAGCAGATAGGGCTCGCTGAGCGACCAGCCACGGGCGTAGCCGATCAGCAGCGGGTCGGCCGGGGCATACACATAGGAGGGCTCGCGGGGGATCCCCTCCAGGCCCGCCCGTTCGCCATCCATGCGCACCGCGCGGGTGATGGCCTGCAGGAAGCGGCTGCGGGTCACCACGGTGGTGAGGTAGGCCACCACCCGCAGCCGTGGCGCGTCGAAACCCTCGGCGCACATGTCCACGCTCACCAGCCAGTCGGCCGCGCCGGCACGGAATGCCGCCAGCCGGTCGGCGGCGTCGGGGTGCTGGGAGTGCACCAGCAGCACCGCATCGCCCTGTTCCTGCAGCAGCTGCCCCAGGCCGCGGGCGTGGGCGATGTCGCGGGCGATCACAAGCCCGCCCGCACCGGGGTGCCCCGGGCGCAGCCGCTCCAGGCGGCGCCGGGCGCCGAGCAGCACCCGCAGGGCGATGCTGCCGCCATCGCCCAGGCGGATGGCGCGCCGCAGGTTGCGCGCCCGCCAGCTCGCCCGCGTCTCGGCGGAGAGCGGTGAGGTCTCCGTGTCGCCGTTGCCCTCTCCATCGGGGCCGGGCCGTCCATGGTCCACCCAGCCGTCCTGGAAGCGGAATTCCAGGGGCCGCACATCCCCGGCGGCGATCAGCCGGCGCGGCTCCACGCTGAGGTCGGGCACGATGTGCTCCACCAGCTGATCTCCCTCCCTCACCACCTGGCGGCGGGCGGCGCAGAAGGCCAGGTTGTCGGCCCGGAAGGGTGTGCCGGTGAGCCCCAGCCTCAGGGTGGCGCCCGCGCACAGACGGCTGAAGGCATGGCCCCAGGCCGCCGCTTCCGGTTCCTCCGGATCGAGTCCGAGGTGGTGCACCTCATCGGCAATCGCCAGCCAGGGTCCGGTGCCCGCGCCGCCCCAGTGCTTCTGCAGCGTGTCCACGTGGCGGGCGGCGGCCTGGTAGCTGAGCAGCAGCCCATGGGCGCCGGCCCCCGCGGCCAGCGTCCCGCCGGCGCCGGCCCGCTGGGGATCCCAGCTGCGCAGCTCGAGCCCCAGGCCGGCGGCGGCCTGGCACCACTGGCGGGCGATGGAGCTGCGGTGGCAGAGCACCAGAAAGCGCTCCAGCCTTCCCTCCCGCTGCAGCTGCCGGAAGCTCAGCAGGGCGCCGAGGGTCTTGCCGGCGCCGGGGCCGGCGTGGATCAGCACGTCGTGGCCTCCGCACCCGGGCCGCACCAGGCGGGCGCGGAGCAGCTGCACCAGCTGGCGCTGCCACTGGCGCGGCTCGATCCGCGTGCCCTCGATCTGTGCGCTGCGGTCTGCCACGTCCTGCTGGGGGCGTGGCAAGGGCTGGAGCTGAAAGGAGAGCGGCGGATCCATCCCTGGGTCCCGGGAGGCTGTGCCCCGGCAGGCCATTGTGCGCCCCTCGGGCCGATGCGTGTTCTCACCCATGGCCCCGCCGGCGGTGCTGCCTACCTTCGGGCCAGGCGGGGCTCACAGCCAGCGCCCAGCCCTCTCGCCACTGCCCGTCGCCACTGCCCCTCGCTTTCGTTCAACCCCGCTGTCCATCGCCATGGCCCGCCCGTCCGACCATCCGCACCGCCAGGGTCCGCAGGGACCGGGCCGACCTGCGGACGGCCGGCGGCATCACCTCGAGCGCAGCTGGCGCCGCGAGTGCGACATCGACCCGATGATCCTGCGGGCCCGCCAGCTGCGCAGCCAGGGATCGCTGCCCCAGGCCGTCAGCGTGGAGCAGGAGCTGCTGCCCCTGTTCTGAGGTCGGCTGGGTCTGAGGGCGGCCGGGTCTGAGGGCGGTTCGGGCCGTTTGATGGGTAAGTGCCCACATTGGCGCCCGAACCATTGCCGGTGCCGTGCCCGCTGCCGCCTAATGAAAGGTTGACCCGTGCATGCGCCTGCGTTGACCCATCTGCTCATCCCCAGGGAATGGCGTCCGGGGGAAGCCCGCGTGGCGGCCACCCCGGAAACGGTGCAGCGCCTCACCGCCCGGGGGCTGAAGTTCCATGTGGAGGCGGGCGCCGGGGCGGCCTCCGGCTTCAGCGATGAGGACTACAGCCGCTCGGGAGCCCGGATCACCGAGCCCGGCAACGGCGTGTGGGGCGAGGTGGACGGCGTGCTGTGCGTGCAGCCGCCGCCGCCGGAGCTGCTGGAGCGGCTCCGCACCGGTGCCCTGCTGGCCGGCCTGCTCTCCCCCTACCGGGCCCAGGAGCTGGTGGAGCTGCTCAACCGCCGCCAGGTGTCGGCCCTGGCCCTGGAGCTGCTGCCCCGCATCAGCAGGGCCCAGTCCATGGACGTGCTCTCGTCCCAGGCCAACATCGCCGGCTACAAGGCGGTGCTGCTGGCGGCGGCGGCCCTGGACCGCTACGTGCCGATGCTGATGACCGCCGCCGGCACGATCCAGCCCGCCCGGGCCCTGATCCTCGGGGCCGGGGTGGCGGGGCTGCAGGCCCTGGCCACCGCCCGCCGGCTCGGTGCCGTGGTGGTGGTGAGCGACGTGCGGGCCGCCGCCTGCGAGCAGGTGGAATCCCTGGGCGGGCGCTTCCTGTCGCCGCCGGAGCAGGAGCCGGCGCCGGCGGAGCAGGGCGGCTACGCCCAGGCCGCCAGCGAGGCCTTCCTGACGCCGACATGGTGATCTGCACCGCCCAGGTGCCGGGCCGGCCGGCGCCGCGGCTGATCAGCGAGGAGATGCTCGACCGGATGCGGCCCGGCTCGGTGCTGGTGGATCTGGCCGTGGCCCAGGGCGGCAACTGCGCCGGCACCGTGGCCGGGCAGACGGTGCTGCGCAAGGGGGTGACCCTGATCGGCGCCGACGCCCTGCCCAGCAGCGTGCCCCACCACGCCAGCGCCCTGTATGCGCGCAACCTGGCGGCGCTGCTCGAGCACCTGATGAGCCTCGGGGAGCAGGCCGAGGCCGGGGGCATGCCCCTGGCGCTGGAACTGGAGGATCCGATCGTGGCCGGCTGCCTGGTCACCCACGCCGGCAGCTGCCGCCGCCCGGATGTGGTGGTGGGGTCTGAGGCGCTGGTGGGGGCAGGGGCATGAGCGGCTTCTCCCAGGCCCTGTGGGTGCTGCTGCTGGGCAGCCTGCTGGGGCTCGAACTGATCGGCAAGGTGCCGCCCACCCTGCACACGCCGCTGATGAGCGGCGCCAACGCCATCAGCGGCATCACCGTGCTGGCGTCGCTGACGCTGCTGGCACGGGCCGGCGACAACCCGGCGCTGCTGCTGCTCGGCGCCGTGTCGCTGGGCTTCGCCCTGTTCAACGTGGTGGGCGGCTTCCTGGTGACCGACCGGATGCTGGCCATGTTCCGCCGCCCGGGAGGTCGCTGAGATGGCACCGACCCTGATCGACCCCACCCTGATCGAACCGACGCTGATGGAACCCACGCTCATGGAGTCGATGGCCGACCTGCTGCCCTACGTGGTGGATCTGGTGGCGGTGCTGCTGCTGGCCCTTGGCATCAAGGGCCTCTCCAAGGTGCGTTCGGCCCGCAACGCCAACGGCCTGGCCGCCCTGGCCCTGGGCCTGGCGGTGCTGGGTCTGCTGATCGACCTGCAGCCGCCTCCCCTGGCCTGGCTGGGCATCGCCGTGGGCGCCGCCGCGGGCGGCCTGGCTGGCCTGATCACCGCCCGGCAGGTGCCGATGACGGCCATGCCCCAGACCGTGGCCCTGTTCAACGGCTGCGGCGGCATGGCCTCGCTGCTGGTGGCGCTGGGGGTGGCGCTCTATGGCGACGGCGCTGGCGGCGCGACCGGTGCGGCCGTGGCCGAGGGCGGCGCCGAGCTGGTGGAGCGGATCTCGATCGCCATCTCGGTGTTCGTGGGCGCCATCACTTTCACCGGCTCGCTGGTGGCGATGGCCAAGCTGGAGGGCTGGATCGACACCCCCGCCTGGACCCAGAGCCGCCTGCGCCACGGCGTCAACATCGCCCTGGCGCTGGCGTCCCTGGCAGGGCTGGTGACGCTGCCGGCCGACCCCGGCGGGGCACCGCTGTGGCTGCTCTTGGTGGCCTCCAGCCTGCTGGGCGTGGGTGTGACGCTGCCCATCGGCGGCGCCGACATGCCTGTGGTGATCTCGCTGCTGAACAGCTATTCCGGCGTGGCGGCCGCCGCCGCGGGCTTCGTGGTGGGCAGCCAGCTGCTGATCGTGGCCGGCGCCATGGTGGGAGCGGCGGGCCTGATCCTCACCCAGGTGATGTGCACGGCCATGAACCGTTCCCTGCTGAACGTGCTGTTCGGCGGTGCCCTCGGCGCCTCCGCCGGCGGCGGGGCCAAGGCCGACGGCGAGGACGGCGGCTACACCAGCATCACCAGCTGCAGCGCCGAGGAGTGCGCCCTGGCCCGAGGAGTGCGCCCTGGCGCTGGAGAGCGCCGAGCGGGTGGTGTTCGTGCCCGGCTACGGCCTGGCGGTGGCCCAGGCCCAGCACGCCCTCAGCGAGCTGGCCAAGCTGCTGCAGGCCAACGGCACCGAGGTGAGCTACGCCATTCATCCCGTGGCCGGGCGCATGCCGGGCCACATGAACGTGCTGCTGGCCGAGGCCGACGTGCCCTACGAGCAGCTGGTGGAGATGGATGCCATCAACCCCGAGTTTCCCCGCACCGACGTGGTGATCGTGCTGGGGGCCAACGATGTGGTGAACCCCGACGCCAAGACCGACAGCACCAGTCCCCTCTACGGCATGCCCGTGCTCGAGGTGGACCAGGCGCGGCAGGTGTTCGTGGTGAAGCGCAGCCTGGGGGCCGGCTACGCCGGCATCCGCAACGCCCTGTTCGAGCTGCCCCAGACGGCGATGCTGTTCGGTGACGCCAAGGCGGTGCTCAACGGGCTTCTCAGCGAACTGCGCGAGCTGGGGGTGGGGCGGGTCAAGGCCGCCGCCTGACTGGGGCCTCTGTCCCCGGGCCGTCGCGATGATGGTCCGATGCAGCCGTCCTGATGCCCGCCTTCCGTCAGCGCTGGCCCTGGATCGGACCCGACCTCCAGACCCTGCGCGACACCCTGCGGCCGCCGCGGCTGGGACCCGACACCGGTGAGCCGCTGCCCGTGGCGGTGGGGGGCGCCGAGCATCTGCTGGTGCTGCGCGATCCGCCGCTCACCTCCGGTCCCCTCGGCCTGGTGGTGCTGGTGCACGGGCTGAGCGGCAGCGCCGGCAGCACCGGCGTGCGCCGGCTGGGGCGGTGCCTGCAGAAGGCGGGTTTCACGGTGTGGCGCCTGAACCTGCGCGGGGCCGGGGCCGGCCGCCCCCTGGCACCGGGTACCTACGCGGCGGCCTGCAACCGCGATCTGCTGCCGGTGCTGGCGGAGGCGCGGCGGCAGGCCAGCGGGCTGCCGCTGCTGGGGGCGGGCCTGTCGCTGGGGGGTGCGGTGCTGCTCAACGCCGCCCTGGCCGAGCCGGCCGCTCTCGACGGACTGGTGACCGTGAGCAGTCCGCTGGATCTGGCCGCCTGCGCGGCGCGCATCGACCACCGCCGCAACCGCCTCTACCAGCGCTGGCTGCTGCGCGGCCTGGTGCGGCAGACCCTGGCCGATCCCTTCGCTGTGTCCGCGGCGACGCGCGAGGCCCTCACCGGCCCGGGCCGGCCCCGCAGCCTGCGTGCCTTCGACGCGGCGATCACGGCCCCGCGCTGGGGTTACCCCGATGTGGACGCCTACTACCGCCAGGCCTCGGCACTGGCACGGCTGCGCGCCGGCGCTCTGTTGCCGCCGGCCCTGCTGCTGCACGCCCTCGACGACCCCTGGGTGCCCGCCGCCGCCGCACTGCAGCTAGCCGCCGGAGAACGGTACGGGGCGACGGCGGGGCTGGAGGTGCTGCTCAGCCCCCACGGCGGCCACAACGGCTTTCATGGCGTTGGGGATGCAGCCGGCAGCTGGGCCGACCGGCGTGCGCTCAACTGGCTCTGCCGGATTCAGGTGGGGCTGGCTGGTGCCGGGCTGAGGCCGTAGCGCCGCAGGATCCAGTCCACGATCGGCACCCCGCCCACCACGTGCCCGCGCAGGATCGGCTCGATCCGCTCGGCGGTGACACCGCCGTAGACGACTCCGTCCGGCCAGATCAGCAGAATCGGCCCCTCGGCGCAGATGCGCAGGCAGTCGGCTTTGCTGCGCAGCACGATGCCCCCCGGGCGGGCCGGATCCTCCAGGCCCAGCTTGCGCACCAGGTGCTTGAGGGTGTCCCAGCTGGCGGCGCCCACGGCCGGATCAGGGCAGCAGAGCGCCTTGGCGGGGGTGGCGCACAGCAGCAGGTGATGGGAAACGCGCATCAGGCCGGCAGCGCCGCCGGGGCCTTGGCGTGGAGCCGGGCTGCACCCTCCCGCACGGCCTGGCGCGCCCAGGTGTCCACGGCCAGCACGTCGTCCAAAGAGGGGCTGGCCTCGAGGTCGGCCCTGTGGCGATCGCACACCACCTCGATCAGGGTGGGGATGTCGAGGAAGTGGATCCTCTCCTCGAGGAACAGGGCCACCGCCTGCTCGTTGGCGGCGTTCATCACCGCCGGCATCGTGCCGCCGGCGCGGCCGGCGGCGTAGGCCAGCTCCATGCAGGGATAGCGGGCCGGGTCGGGCCTGCGGAAGGTGAGCGAACCCACCTCGGTGAGGTCGAGGCGGCGCCAGGGGGTGTCGAGCCGCTCGGGCCAGCTGAGGCAGTAGAGGATCGGCAGTTTCATGTCGGGCCAGCCCAGCTGGGCCAGCACCGAGGAATCGGCCAGCTCCACCATCGAGTGGATGATCGACTGGGGGTGGATCACGATCTCGATGTGGTCGTAATCGAGGCCGAACAGGTAGTGGGCCTCGATCACCTCCAGGCCCTTGTTCATCAGCGAGGCGCTGTCCACGGTGATCTTGCGGCCCATGCTCCAGTTGGGGTGGCTGGTGGCATCGGCCACGGTGGCCTTGTGCAGATCGGCGGGGTCCCAGTCGCGGAAGGCGCCGCCGCTGGCGGTGAGCTGGATGCGGCGCAGGCCCGGCGTGGGCACGCCGGTGCTGAGGCGGGCCGTGTCGGCCCAGGGGGTGCCCTGGAGGCACTGGAAGATCGCGGAGTGCTCCGAATCGGCCGGCAGCAGCCGCGAGCCGCTCTTCTCCAGCTCGGGCAGCACCACCGGTCCGGCGGCGATCAGGGTCTCCTTGTTGGCCAGGGCCAGGTCCTTGCCGGCCCTGATCGCCGCCAGGGTGGGCAGCAGGCCGGCGCAGCCCACGATGCCGGTGACCACCAGGTCGGCCGTCGGCCAGGCCGCGGCGGCGCAGATCCCGTCGTTGCCGCCCAGCAGCTCCGGCAGGCGGGCGGGCCTGGTGGCGGCATCGAGAGCGGACAACCGATCGCGCAGCTCGGTGAGCTTGTCAGCGTCGGCGAGGGCCACCACCTCGGGGGCGTGGCGGCGGATCTGCTCGATCAGCAGGTCGAGGTTGTTGCCG
>JALOOQ010000017.1 GCA_025454305.1 Cyanobium sp. Prado107 | reverse complement strand
CCGTCGCCGGCGAAGTAGAGCAGCGAACCATCGGCGGGGCGCACCTCCTCCCAGTAGCTGCGGCGGAAGCGATCGGGATCGCCGTGCACGGTGCGCATCATCCCCGGCCAGGGGCGCCGCACCGCCAGGTACCCTCCGGCATCGGCAGGCTGGGAGTTGCCGTCGTGGTCGACGATGTCGGCGGCGATGCCCGGCAGGGGCAGGGTGCAGGAGCCTGGCTTGGTGGGCGTGGCGCCCGGCAGGGGGCTGATCATCACCCCGCCGGTTTCCGTCTGCCACCAGGTGTCCACCACCGGGCAGCGGTTGCCACCGATCACGTCGCGATACCACATCCAGGCCTCGGGGTTGATCGGTTCACCCACGGTGCCGAGGATGCGCAGGCTGCTCATGTCGTACCGGTCGGGCACCTCGCGCCCGCTCTTCATGAAGGCCCGGATGGCCGTGGGGGCGGTGTAGAAGATCGTGCAGCGGTGCTTCTGGATCACCTCCCAGAAGGCACCGGGCTTGCCGGGCCGCGGCGCCCCCTCGTACATCACCGTGGTGGCGCCGTTGGAGAGCGGCCCGTAGACGATGTAGCTGTGGCCGGTGATCCAGCCCACATCGGCCGTGCACCAGTGGATGTCGTCGTCACGGATGTCGAAGATCCACTGGAAGGTGACGTGGGCCCAGAGGTTGTAGCCGGCCGTGGTGTGCACCACCCCCTTGGGCTTGCCGGTGGAGCCGGAGGTGTAGAGCACGAACAGCCGGTCTTCGCTGGCCATCGGCTCGGCCGGGCAGTCCGCGCCCTGGCCCTGCACCAGCTCGTGCCACCAGTGGTCGCGGCCGGGCTGCATGGCGCAGTCGCCGCCGGCCCCAGCCAGCCGACGCACCACCAGCACGTGCTCGACGCTGGGGGCGCCGCCGTTACCCGCGAGGGCCTCATCCACCGCCGGTTTGAGCGGCACGGGCTTGTCCTTGCGGAAGCCGCCGTCGGCGGTGATCACCGCCTTGGCCGCGCCGTCGATGAGCCGGTCGCGCAGGGCATCGGCCGAGAAGCCGCCGAACACCACCGAGTGGGGGGCGCCGATGCGGGCGCAGGCCAGCATGGCGATCGCCGCTTCCGGCACCATCGGCATGTAGAGGGCCACCAGATCCCCCTTGCCGATGCCCAGCGCCTTGAGGGCGTTGGCGGCCTTGCACACCTCGGCGTGCAGCTGGCGGTAGCTGAAGGTGCGGGTGTCGCCGGGTTCTCCCTCCCAGATCAGCGCCGTCTTGTCGGCCCGGGGGCCATCGAGGTGGCGATCGAGGCAGTTGAAGCTCAGGTTGGTGCGGCCGCCCTCGAACCACCGGGCAAAGGGAGCCTGGCTCCAGTCGAGCACCGTGTGGAAGGGCTCGAACCAGTGCAGCTCGGAGCGGGCGAGGTCACCCCAGAAGGCGTCGGGATCGGCCTCCGCCCGGGCGCAGAGGTCGCGGTAGGCCTGCATCGAGCCGATGCGGGCGCCGGCGGCCAGTTCAGCCGGGGGCTCGAACAGCCGATGCTCGTTCAGCACCGACTCGATCGTGGCATCGGCGGTGTCGGCCCCAGCAGGATTGGCCTCGGGCATCGTGGCTCAGGCGGCAGCGGCTCCATTGTGAGCTGCGGAGCCAGAGCCCAGCTGGCGTGAGCCCCAGGGTGAAACCTTCTCCATCATCCGCACCGCATGGATCCCGCGTCGCCATTCGCCGCTCCCCTACCGGGCTGTGCCTACTCGACGCACAGGAATCGACTGGTGAGGGGTCGGAACTGGTGGTTCTGGTATCTGCAGCACAGCAAG
This sequence comes from Cyanobium sp. Prado107, assembly GCA_025454305.1. Taxonomy (GTDB): domain Bacteria; phylum Cyanobacteriota; class Cyanobacteriia; order PCC-6307; family Cyanobiaceae; genus NIES-981. The sequence continues at coordinate 17,939 of JALOOQ010000017.1, read as the reverse complement.
AAGGTCTGGTTCCGGGTCGATCCGCTTCCCACCAGTGCCGAGCACCTGCGATTCCTCTACAAGGGCCGGCCGATCCTTCATCACAGCGAGGTGACCGCCTATGGGAACCAACAGCCCAATGCGTCGATCCGTCCTGTGGTGTGGGGGGATCGGCTCGGCATCGGCATCGCCGAAGGCCCGGATGGCACCAACCTCTACCTGCAGCTTTGGACCCGCTGGACATGGCTGAACCCGCAGGCCTGCGGACGGCCGCAGGAGTTCGCCGTGATCTACGGCCCGGACAGCTTGGGTCACCAACAGGGGGCCTGCGACGCCCCAGGCTGACAGTGCGGCAGCAGGGACATCACGGTGGAGGAAGCCGAAGCAGTGGGCCAGTAGCTGGGCGCCGGAGTTGGACCCACTTGAGCGCGCGGCGTTGGACCGGTTGCACATGTCTGCAACCGCAGGTCAAAAGCTCGATCGGGAGAGCCATAGCCGGAGCACGCATCAGCAGGTCATCGCTGGATTCGTGTCCATGTGGCTGGGAGCATTCCCCCAGGACGTCTTGTGAAGGGGCTCTGTGAAGGGGCTCGGTGTCGACCCGCCACCCAACGAGATCGAAGGGGGCGGGGAGTTGGTCGCTACATCACCCCAATCACGCTGGTGATCACCCTGTTGATCTTGCCGAAAGTCTGTCGGTGAGGTGGCTCACAAAGGCTGTTCCGCCTCAGCCTGTGCTACAGCCACATCACCTTGAGGACTTGGTTCTGCTTGAGGACTTGGTTCTGGATTGTCAGAGACCGAATGGTGAAGGGACGATCCGCCGTGCCGTTCTTGCTGCCGCCAGTCCTCGAACCGCTGGAGAGCTTCCGACAATGCTGTCTTTTGAAGAGGCTTGGTGAGGAAGTCATTCATTCCGGCATCCTCGCATTCAAGCCGTTGGGAGTCAAACGAATAGGCAGTGAGGGCAATAATATAGGGGTGTTGATGACCTTCAGCTCGTAGCATTCGTGTAGCCGCCAGCCCATCGAGGTTTGGCATCTCAAGATCCATGAACACAAGGTCAATGGTCGGGACTTGCCTGATGCGTCCCATCGCCTCGCAACCGTCGAGCGCCAACTCGGCTTGGAGTCCAAGCCTGTTCAGCATAAGCTGGAGGACTCGTTGGTTGACGCGGTTGTCATCGGCAATCAGGATGTGCAGACTTCGATCTTCCTTGCAATCATCGGCACGTGCCGATGACCCCATGCTGGGATCAACTGTTGAAATGAAGGGGATTTTGATGGTGAAGCAACTACCCTTGCCAGGCTTGGAGACAACTGAGATATCTCCACCCAATGCTTTGCAGAGCCGTGCACAAATGGCCAGTCCCAGTCCTGTGCTCTCCACAGACTGCATGGATGTGCTGAAGCGTGAAAACTCCTCGAAGACCTTGGGAAGAAAGTCCGGCTCGATCCCGACCCCGGTATCTGCTACCTCGACAGAAGCAATAACCGTGCCCGATGGTTCGGGATTGAGCTCAGCCGTAACATTGACCGCACCTTCATTGGTATATTTAAGTGAATTACCGATCAGATTATTCATGATCTGGCAGAGCTTTAGGTCATCACCCACCAACCAGGCTGAACCGTTGGATGGAGCTCTGAGCTTGAGGCTGATGCCTTTAAGGTGTGCCTGGGGTTGAAACTGGGCAAGGCATCCTTCAAGAAGCTGGGTCAGATTAAATCTCGTTTCCTTCAGGCAGGTGACTCCTGTCTCAATCTGGGCAATATCAAGGACGTCATTAATCAAGGCAAGGAGATGACTGCCGCTCATTTGGATGGTACTGACCATTTCTTTCTGGGCAGCATCAAGTTGGCTGTCTCCCAGTAAATCTATCATCCCAAGGATGGCATTGAGAGGGGTTCGGATATCGTGGCTCATGCTGGCCAGAAAACGGGTTTTTGCCCGGCTTGCCGCGAGTGCTTCGTCGCGGGCTTCCAAGAGCTGCTGGGTGCGTAGTTGAACTTGTCGCTCCATTTGATCGCGCGCTTCAACCAGCTTGTCCTGTGCCTGAGTGATGGCGCTCTGATCCCTGAACGTGAAAACAAGCGATGGTGGGTTGGAAGAGGTCACAGAAGCCCATGTGACCTCAACAACGGTTCTGGGCAATGAATCAGATAATTCCCAAATAGCCCTGCCAGGAAAAAACTGTGACCAGAATTGAATGCAATCCCTGGGCACAACTTTGCCATTGTGATAGCGCGTCGGAAGGATATCTGGCAAGTAGCGGCCAAGGCACTGCAAACGACTCAAGCCAACCATTCCCTCAAAGGCATGATTAGTCCATTCCACGACTCCATGTTGGTCGGTGAAGACGAGCCCCTGATCCACGGCTCCAAGAGCCGATTCCATGCGTGCAAGGGTATGGCGCAGCTGGCCAATGAGGGTCTCCTCGCCCATGCTTCGTTAGTCCAGAGGTCGAAGCGTTGCGGCAAAGATCCAGTCATCTCCGCGACGTTCAGCAACGATGAAATGCTCCGACATCACTTGCCGCTGATCTTTGCAGATCGTCGCCAGCTGTAATGGATGGTTGAGGATCTGCGACTCACCGGTGATCCGAAACCGTGAAAATCCAAGATGATGTGCATCCTTGAATGAATCAGGTAGAATCATAGAGACCGAATGCCCTCTCAGATCATTGATATCCCAGCCATAAACAGATTGGAAAAGATCATTAATCTCCACGATCATGCCCTCCCGATCAGCTGCAACGAAGGGAAGAGCCTGCTGACGCAGGTCGTCAATGGTCACCATCGCCCGAATCCTCCCGAACATCCGCTCAGAAGACTCTAGCTACCGGGCCATCTGCCATCGACCTTCTGAAGGCTTCTAGCTGACTAGCGCGATCAAAACCGACAGGCAGCCTGGCCCGTCGCGTAAGCCAGGTCCGGATTGGCGGAGGCCATGCTGGTCCCCCGCCTAGCTTTGGCTCGCCAGCGAGTTCGCGCTGCGCTCAATCGGCTCTGCAGGGCGCGTGAGCTCCGGAGGGAGAAGGATCGTTTCAGGCTGGTGGCACCGCACGTCGCCTGAAGAGGCTGCTGAACAAACAGCCGAGCCGCAGGAGCTGCCGGGAAAGCGGGCGGCCCAGAAAACGCGGCTCACTTCTGAGGTCACGGGGTGGGTGTTCCGTGAGCACCGGGGCTCCTGCAACTCGCTGCGGAACCATCAAGTGCGACGCCCTACCTCCCATCCGGTCAGACCCCCATGGACATGCTCATCGGCAGCATGGCTGCCAGGGGCTGCCGTTGGGAGACCATTGTGGTGTGAAGCTTTATCACCACCCTGAGATTCGAACTGGAGCTCTATAGCAACCATGTAATTTTGATCTGCCCGCACGCTGCAGAGCTATCTGGCCCCGTCGATCGATGGTTCCGAGCACCGCTAACGCCGAAATTGAACGAATGACCACTTCAGCCACATCGGGTCACTATTTGATCGCCTCTGCAATAGCCAGCGCATGGCACTGAGACCTACCTACAGATTGATGGATCACAAAACAAGCTGCCGGGCAAAGATCTGGCGACGGTCATTGCATTAAGCTGACGCCTTAGATGGCGGAGCGAGCAACAACAGTTGGTTGCCTCCTTCAGCTCGCCGGTCGTAACGAATCGTCCAATCATGCTCACTCCGCAACCGAGCCAGCATGATCAGGCCCCAGTGAGCGTCACGGTCGAGCGGGTCGTTCGCTTCGGTATCTCCTGATGCCAACGCCTGCCAGACCGATGCGAGATCAAACGGTGGGCCCTGGTCCAGGATGCGCAGCTCCAGTCGGGCGGTCTCTGCCTCGGTGATCAGCGACATCTCGACCTCGATCGGGGGAGGATCCAGGAGTGCACCCTGGGCATGCCGGACGGCGTTGGTGAACCCCTCCACGAGAGCCGTCTGCGCCTGCACCCAAACACGGGAATCCAGCAAGGCTGGTCTCCCCTGCCCGAACCACTCCAGCAGGTCAGCAGTGGCCTCGAGCGAACTGGGGAAACGGGCCTTGCGGTGCTGGACGCTGGCCATCATCCTCAGGAGGCCCCTGAACCCTTGCCGAAGATCACAGTCAGGGTTTTGATGATCAGATTCACATCATAGAGAAAGCTCCAGTTCTCCTGATAACGAAGATCCAGACGGATGACATCCTCAAAATCCAGCACCTTGGAGCGGCCGTTGACCTGCCACTCACCCGTCATTCCTGGACGTACATCAAGCCGCTGCCAGTTCGGCACCGCGTAGCGCTCAACCTCATCCGGTGTGGGCGGACGCGTTCCCACCAGGCTCATGTCCCCAACCAGCACATTCCAGAACTGGGGCAGTTCATCGAGACTGGTACGCCGAAGGAAACGGCCAACACGGGTGATCCTTGGGTCATTGGCATTCTTGAAGAACGCTCCGGATGCCTCGTTGCGCACGCGATCCCGCAGGGCCTCCGCATTGACCACCATGGAGCGGAATTTCCAGAGCCGGAAGCGTCGGCCCATCCAGCCCATGCGCACCTGGGCGAACAGGATCGGGCCCGGACTGTCCAACCTGATCGCGAGCGCGATCCACGGGAACAGCAGCAGAGTGATCCCCAGACCCACCAGGGCCCCGATGACGTCGAGCAGGCGCTTCGGCCAGTAGCGCACGGAGGGATGGGTCATCGCCGGCCGCTCGCGGCTGCTCAGGCGTCCGTAGGGCGAGATGGCCTGGGTGGAATCCACCAGGGACAGAGCCTGGTCGAGACCCATCAGCGAGAAGGCCAGCTTCACCTGCTCGCCAGCGCTCCAGGCCTCTACCGGCAGATGGCGACTGCGGGCCAGCTTGAGATTGGGGACGAGGGATCCAAGGCCACTGCTGTCGATCAGTTCGGTTCGGCTGAAATCGAACACCAGGCTGCTGATATTCGAATGCCGCGCCAGAAGCTCCTCAACGCAGGTGCGGAAAGGCACCGCTTCGGCAACCGTGAAACGACGCGGAAAGCCGAGCAGCAGCATGCCTCGCTGAACGGTCACGCTGACACCGGCCCGCCTGGCGGCATCACCCGACTCAGCAGCGGCTGAAACAGAGGGTGTGGTCATGACTTCATCGGCAACTCCAGCTCGGGAGTTGGGGTGGGAAACAAGGCATCCAGGCGCCGGCACAGCGCCCGGGCGGCCGTCACTGACAGATCGCCGATCGACACCTGCCGCGGCGACGCCAGGAAGCGCACCAGATCGGCTGGCCCCCAGCCGACCGGAACGCCCATGCCCTCGAGTGCCTGGGCCAGCTCCACCTGGTGATCATCGACATGTTCCTGAAACCTCTGGGCCCTCGGAACGAGCAGGAACGGCGTGTCCATGCCGTCGAGCAGCAGCACCGTGCCTTCCCCGCAGTGGGCAATGACAAGGCGAGCCTCACGCACCAAGGACTGGAAGTCCTGCTCCCTCAGCAGGCGATACACGCGCGCTCCCGCAGGGAGTTCAGTGCAGGTGCCGTACTGCACCACCAGCTCCTCATCACCGAACACGCCCCGCTCCCCCAGCAGATCGAGCCAGCGCATCAGGCGGTTGAAGGGAAATTTCTCGGTGCCGACCGTCACCAGAATCATGGCTGAAGCCTCGCCTGTGAACGACCGTCAGCCTGATCACCAATCAGTTCAGCGGAGGGATAGCGGGTCTGGAGCTGGGGCCAGTGGACGAACAGATGGTTCAGAAAGGGTCTGGCCAGACGGGCAGAAAGGCTCAGTGTTTCGATACGCGTGATCGATTCCACGAACACGGTGCGGCATCCGCGAAATCGCCCCAGCACCAGGAACGGCACGGCCACCCCTGCACCGGTGGAGAGCACCAGATCGGGACGGAACCGGCCCAGCAGCGTCCAGGCCAGCAGCGCGTTGCGCAGCAGATTGGGCAGATTGCGGTTGGTGGGGCTGTGGGCCCAGACGACTGGTTCACCGCTCAGCTCCTGGCGGGTGGTGGGCGTGTCGAAGGTCACCCACTGTCGCTGGTGTTGCTCCCAGAACGGGCTCAGTTGCAGCAGGCCCTTGAAATGCCCTCCCGAGGAACAGACGAGAAGAACACGCATGGGGTCAGACCTCGGAGCCCGATGGAACGGAGACGGACGCAAGCCGATCGGCTGCCCGTCGCTTTGAGCGGCTCTGCAGTGCCAGGCTCACGCGTTGCAGAGCTCCGATGAGGCGGATCATGCCAGCTTCCAGGCCCCGGTAGAGCCGTGCAGGCAACAGCACACCGAGTTGCGCTGCGATCAGAGTGATTCCGGTGCGCATGGGTTCCTCGAGCCAGAGCCGGGGATAACCACGCAGGGCTTGATGGATCAGGCGCCGAGCAAGGCGGGGCTGACGCTCGCGGATCGCCCGGCGTGCCAGATAGCGGAGTTGGTAGGCCCGAGCCCGATCACCATGGTGACGGATCAGCTCGGGCGCGTAGCGGGCCGTCTTCTCGATCACCCGTTGCCAGCTGGCGTACTGCTTGTCGATGTTCGCGGAGAGTCCGCCGCTGCTCACGCGATAGAGGGTCAGGGGCTCGGGAATGCCGGCAATCCTCCAGCTGCTGGTGAGGGCGATCCGGAGCCAGCACTCGATGTCCTCGGATTGCCGGAAGCTGTCATCGAACCAGTAGCTCTCCTGTTGGCCATAGAGATCGGCCTCGAAGCGGATCTGATCGAGCACCTCACGACGGATCACGACGCAGGAGCCGTTGCTGATCGGGTTGCGGCAGAGAATCAGCTCAGGGGAGATGCCATCAAGGGCTGGGGTCTGATAGAGGCCCAGCGGATTGCCATCGGCATCAATGAAGGCCGAGCGCGAATAGCTCACACCCACATGGGGCTGCTGGCGGAAATGCTCAAGGTGGCGGGCGATCTTCTGCGGGTCCCAGAGATCGTCACTGTCGACAAAGGCAACCACCGCTCCGTGCGCGTGGCGGATGCCGGTGTTGCGCGCCCCGGCAAGCCCGCGGTTGGATTGCTGCAGCACCTGGATGCGCGGGTCGGAATAGTGCCTGCAGATGGCCACACCGTCATCGGTGGAGCCGTCGTCCACGACGAGGATCTCGAGCTTCGGGTAGGTCTGGGCGAGAACCGACTCCAGCGTGGCAGCCACCGTGGCGGCTGAGTTGTAAAGGGGAATCACCACCGAAACGAGCGGGGCGTCCTCCAGAGGAGGGGATTCGACCTGAACGTGCTGGGGGGGGTGGGGCTGCACGGCGGCGAGTGGGAGCGGAGCCTCGGAAACGGACACACCGCGTCTCCCCCACCATGGCGGCAGGAGTGGCCGCAGCGCCACCCCCAGAAGCGTGAGGCCGGTACGGCGTGGCTCCTGCAGCAACCGCCAGGGCTCGGCCCGCAGCGCCCGTGCCATGAACCGCCGACCCACCGCCGCAGGCACCGGCAACCGCAGGGAGCGACGGGCCAGATAGCGCAGGTGCACGGCCTCGGCAGCAGCCGCATGACGCTCCACCAGCCCAGGGGCGTACACACTCACCTCAGCGATCAGGCGCCGCCAGCCTTCGTCCATCCGGTCCAGGCTGGCGGAAAGACCACCGGCGCTGGTGCGGTAGTAGGTGAGCACCGCATCGAGCGGTTCGATGTGCCAGCGGCCATCACAGGCGAGCCGCACAAGCCATTCGAGATCCTCCGAGTAGCTCATGGACTCCACGAATCCGCCCAAAGCTGCGAAGACATCCCGGCGCACCACCCAGTTCGACGTGGTGGTGGTTGGGTTCTCGGCGAGCAGATCAGCCGGCCGCAATGGCAGGCGAGGCCAGGAGGCGATCTGGCCGGTGGGAAGGCCCTCAGGGGTGAGGAACTCCACGCGAGCGAAGGCAAGACCCAGCTGAGGATCAGTCCGGAATTGCTCCACATGTCGGGTCAGCTTGCTGGGATGCCAGAGGTCGTCGGCATCGAGAAAGGCGATCAGCGGAGCCCGGCTGAGCTCCACTCCCCGGTTGCGGGCGCAGGACACACCGGAATTGGGCTGGCGGTGCAGGCGCACCCGTGGGTCCGCCGCCGCCGCCTCGGCGAGCAGTGCCGCACTCTCATCGGTCGAGCCATCGTCCACCGCCAGCAACTCCCAGTCGGCGAGCGTCTGTGCCTGCAGACAGCGCAAGGTCGCAGGCAGGCACGACGCCGCGTTCCAGACGGGCATCACCACGGACACCTGCGGTGTCACGAAGGGTTCAGGAGGTGGAGGCATGAACCTGACGCCACAGCATCCGCCGCCCCAGCAGCAGATATACAGGCTGGAAACCCAGGTGGACCAGCGCGACCGCCACCGCCACCCCAAGTGCACCGCCACGGGTCCCCAGAGCCACGCCGAGGGTGAGCAGCGCAGTGAACACGATGTTCCAGAGCAGGTCGACCTGGGTCATGCCCATGGCCCGGAACAACATGGAGGAGGCGTTCGCAAAGGGTCGAGACAGAGCCGAGATGCAGATTGTGATCAGGATGGGGACAGCACCGGCAATAACCCACTGGCGACCGAACACCAACGGTACATAGAGAGGCGCCAGGCTGGCCTGGATGGCCACAAGTGGGCCGATGACTTTGCCGATCGTGATCAGGTTCTGATCAAACCGTTGTCGCAACAACTCCGGCTGAAAGCGAACATCACAGAGGTCAGAATAGAGAGATATTCCCAATGCGTTGATCACGCTCAGACTCAGCCCCAGGCCGGCATTGAAAGCAAAGTAGTAGACACCCAGAGCTTTAAGCCCAATCAGCCTTCCGATCAACAGATAGTCCACATTCTCGCGGAACGTGTTCAGTAGTTCCACTCCCAGAATGCGACTGCCGAAGCCAAGAATACGGCGCCAATGCACAAGCGTGAACCTCGCCTGGGGCCGCCAGCGTTCATAATGCAGCATCATTCCCACCCACACCGGCGCCACCAGAAGCTTGGGCAGAACAATCGCCCACATGCCGAAGCCGAGCAAGGCGAGCACGGCAGTGAGGATATTATCGGCAACCACCTGGGCCAGGTTGGTGAGGCTGAAGATTCGCAGGCGGTTCTGGCGCCGGACCAGAGCGGTCTGCACCATCGCCAGTGGATAGATCAGATAGGTGGCCCCCACAAGCATGATCGGCAGCACCAGGCGGGCGTTGCCATAAAACCGAGCAATCAGAAACGAGCCTGCGAACTGGATCACAAACAGTCCCCCGCCGATCAACCAGTTCAGGCACCAAGCGGTCTGGCAGAGGCTGCCGATCTCGGCCTCGTCAGCTTGAACAAGCTTGTCGGCAATGCCATTGCGGGTGAACACCCGCACGAACTCGGTGCTCATGAGCACGATTGCCGCCAGTCCATAGTCTTCCGCGGTGAGCAGCCGGGCCAGCAGCACGGTGGCCAACAGCCGCGAGATGCGGATGCCCACCTCACCGATGCCCATCCAGCCCACATTGCGCACGAAGCGGTCCTGCGGCACAAGCCTCTTCAGACGCTCGAGCAGGCTCACCAGGGCTCCTCGAGCAGGCTCTTCCAGCCCTGCACATACTGATCCCAGGCCTGCAGCGCCGAGGCGCGGCCGGCCTCGGACCAGCGCAACCGCTGATCCAGGTTGCTCTCCAGCAACTGGCCGATGCCTTCGGCCAGAGCCTCTTCCGTGGCGGCAGCCGCCTGAAGCCCACTCCCACCCACCTGCTCCGGAAGCCCGTCAACGGGGGCGACCAGCACCGGCCTGGCGGCGGCTCGTGCCTCGAGGCAGACATTCCCCCAGGGCTCCCATCGGGAGGGCACCACAACGGCATCGGCGGCCTCCAGCAAGGCGGGAATGTCATCGCGGGCACCCAGCAGGGTGATGCGGGCGTCGGCGCCGGCCAGCGCCTCCAGTTCCGCCCTCTGGGGTCCGTCCCCAACCAGTTGCAGGCTGAGCTGAGCTGCGGGCAAGCGGCCCAGGGCACGGATCAACAGGTCGAATCCCTTCTGGGGGGTGAGGCGTCCATAAGCCAGGAGCCGCAGTGGCTGACCCGGCTCTCGAGGGCGGGGCGGGGGCAGTGCCAGAAACGCATCGAGAGGGCGGGCCGAGCACAGCAAGCGCAACCGCGATGGCGGCGACAATCCAGCCGTCAGCATCCAGGAACGTTGGGCCTCCGAGACCGCCACCACCCGATGCATGGAGCCGTAGGCAGCCCGCAGCATCAGGCGGAAACGTCGCTGCGATGACACCTGGTGCTGCTCGAAGCCGGCGCAGTAGTGATGCTCGAACAGGATCTGACGCTGACGCCGGCGCCGCAGGAAGCGCGGCAGAGCCCGCCATGAGGAGGCCACGTGCCAGACCAGCAGGTCGGGACGCGAGTCGGCGATGGAGACCGAAAGCTCGTCCTGGCCGCACAACGCGAAGCTGTGCCGTTCTCCGAGGGTGGAGGCCGCCAGGCTGGCAAGGGTGGGACGGATCCCACCGGACCAGCCCATGCCTCCGGTTGGGAGGACATGCAGAACCTTCATCTCAACTGAACTCCGCCACAGGCACCCCGACCTTCTCGAGGCAGTGTTGAAAATCCAGGCGTACCCGCTGTCTCAGACCCTGGTGGTCAAAGGTGGTGGGCGGGGAAGACAGAATCACCTGCGCCGTGCGTGCCGGATCAAACGCACCCAGATCCTCTCCGGGAAGCTGCAGTCTTTCGCAGAGATCACGGCCCTTGTTGGAATAGTGAAGGTGATAGGGAACCACTCCGGATGCCAGAGCCAGCACGGCCGTGTGATATCTCACGGCGATCACATGCCTGGCCAATGCGAGAACGCCCATGGCCATAGCCCAGCAGGGAAGAGAGGACTTCACCTGAAACGGATCGAGGATGGCCAGGTGCGGCACCAGCTGTCGCAGAGCCTCAGCCACCGAGAGGTCATTGTCGGAACCGTAGGCGCGCGACTGAATGAGTACGACAGGCGTCAGACCTGCATCCACCAGCCGCTCACACAGCATGGCCATTCGCTGGATGAAGCTGGCGGTGTCGTGGCGGTACATCGCATCGAAGGCCCGCACCGAGAGGATGGCGACCGCGTCGGGCGGAAGTTGCATCGACCGGTAGAGCGCTGCGGCTTCGGCTCGAGCGGCATCGGTGCACTCCAGAGCGAACGCGGTGTCAAACGACAGACGGGCGTCCACGCCAGCCTGCCGCAGACGCTGGTGGCTCTGGGCGTCTCGGACGCACACCGCCGGCAGGGCTAGGAGGCATTGACGCAGGGCCAGAAAACTGAGGCCGTGGCAGGAACGGGGAATCGACTGACCGAAGAGGATCGTTCTGGAGGGATGTCGGACCAGCTCGGCCAGGTTGAGCAGGAAGGCCTTGGTGAGGAGCCATTCGCGGGCATTGTTGAAGATGTCGCCGCCAACGCTCACGTAGGCGCTGCAGTGCCGCGGACGGTGCGACCCGAAGTGGACTCCGAGACGGGGATCCGGGTCGGGGTCCCTGACCCGGGCCACCAGCTCATGACCGGAAAGCAGCGACGCCAGTGCGCTGTAGATGGCAGCATCCCCGAGGTTGAGGGTGCTGTAGGCATTGATCAGCCCGATCCGCAACGCCCATGGCCCCCACTACGGCCATTGTGGACTCAGGGCCTCCCCTTGCCAGCAGGCATCCCCCGGTTGCTGCACGGACTCCCGGATGGTTGACTGAACAGCCAGGATGGGTTTCAACCCTGATCCAGCGGAGTCAACATCGTGAGCCTGTGTGCCCACCGCTCCTCGCCGCAGCCAAGCGACAGGACGTCCGACCGACAGGGATGATGCATCCCTGATGGGCAGGTTGCTGACCCTTGTGCTGGCCCTTTGTGCCATCGGCGGACCAGCGTTGCCCGAGGCCCGTGCTCTGCCGCTCTCGCCAGGAGACCGTGTCAAGGTCACGATCCCCGAAGGCGAGGAATTCAGTGGCATTTTCGGTGTCGGCCTCGGAGGTGAACTGGACATCCCCTACGTCCGGGGAATCCGGGTGACCGGGCTCGAAGCCGTTGACGTGGAACGCCTGATCCATGCCTCGTTGGTGAACCAGGGCTTTTTCCAGCCGGATTTCCTGCGGGTGAGCGTAGCGGTGGTGCAATGGGCACCTGTGGAGGTCTTCGTGAGTGGTGCCACCTTCCAGCCCGGCCGGGTGCTGATCAACGAATGGAGCGACGCTGAACAAACCCAGCCCCCGGTTCAGCAAGCCGGGCAGGCGCCGCTGAGCCGCTTTCTCTCCTCGGCACTGCGGCAGGCGGGAGGCGTCACGCCCACCGCCGATGTTGCCGCTGTGGAACTGCAGCGCGGCGCCAACCGTCGCACCGTGGATCTCAGCGGAATCTTCACGGGCACCCCTTTTGAAGACGTGCCACTGATCGCCGGCGACCGGGTTGTGGTTCCGGATCGGGGCGCCATCGACCCGGCCATCGTCAGGCCATCCCAGATCACGCCTGTGGGCGTCAAGATCTTCATCTCGAACCTCACCGTACCGGCCACGGGTAATGCCGTGGCGGCGATCGGCCGGGATGCCACATCCTTCCCCTATGGATCTCGCTTCTCCCAGGCCGTCGTGTCCGGCAATTGTGCCGGTGGCACCCTCTGGGCCAACGCCCGACGGCGGGCCATCCTGGTGAGCACCGATCCCCTCAGCGGCAAGACGCGCGTGCTGGAGCGCCCGGTGGAGGATCTCCTCCGGCGATCGAGCAGCAACGACGACAACCCCTACCTGATGGCGAATGACGCCGTGGCCTGTTACGACTCTGGTTTCACAAACCTCAGGGATGTTCTGGGCCTGATTCGCGATGTCGTTGTTCCCGGCGCCTTGATCTTCGACGTCATCAATCCTTAGAGCTGGTGAGCAGGCCAACCACCCCGACCACTCACCGCAACGAATCATCCTCAAGACAGGATGTTCTGGGTAAGGCCTATCGGCTGTTCCGGGAACAGATCCAGAATCTGCCGAAACCTTCAATCACGCGTCCGAAGGACTGGTGGAGTGGCCTCAGCCGTGCCGACAAAAGACGCTGGAGTCGCTATATCGTTGTGAGCGGGGGAGCCAATCTCCTGATCTGGGGATCCACATTGTTCATTCTTTTTGCCTCAAAACCTGTCTACACGAGCGACTTTGCACTGATCCTCCCAGGGGGTACCAGCTCAGTGAATGTCAATCTCCCTGAAATCGGACAGACATCAGCATCCAGCGGATCAGCCGGAATGGCCACCTCAACCTACGATCCGCGTGCCAATTATCAGGTCATCTTCATGAGTGACCAGGTATTGCAGAGAGCGGCCAAGATCGCTGAGGTACCCATTGATGCATTCGGCGATCCACGCATCAAGATCCTTGATAACACAACGATCATGGAGATTGAGGTGAGCGGCTCATCACCGAAGATCGCCAGACAAAAGGCCTTCGCTCTCTACGATGCGATCGTGGAAAGGCTCAACCAGCTTCGGTTGAGTGAGATGACGCAGCGGGAGGGGCCCACGCAGAACATCCTGCGGCAGACGCAGCGCAAACTCGAGGAAGCCCAGAAAGCCGTTTCGGGATACAAGCTGAATTCAGGGCTGAACTCCACGGAACAGGTGGAAACAATCTCCACCAATATTGAGCAATTGCGCCGCCAGAGAGCGGAACTTGCTGCCCAGGAATCCTCGGCTGAGCAGCAGCTGCAACGTCTGCGCTCCGATCTGGGACTAAACTCAAGGGAAGCAGCTGATGCCTTCAAGCTGCAATCCGACCAGATTTTTCAACAGAACCTCAAGGACTTCAGCGAAGCCACGGCCATACTGAAGGTGCAGTCTTCAAAATTTGGCCCCAACCACCCGCGGATCGTGAAGGAGCGCCAACGTCAGACCGCGGCCCGCTCCGCGCTTGACAGTCGTGCCCGACAGCTGCTGGGCCGCGCTCCAGCCGGCAACACCCTCGAGCGCCTGGCGATCGCCGACGCGGGCTCCGGCCGCAATGCCCTGTTCCAGAACCTGGTCACACTGCAGTCCCAGGCCAGCGGCGCTCAGGCCCAGGTGCGTCGCCTGGATGAGCAGATCACTGGCCTAGAAAGCCGGCTCCGGACAATGTCCCAGCGGCAGCCCACTCTGGAGAGTCTGCGTCGCAATGAGCAGATTGCCGAAGCCGTGTTCGCCTCCACCCTGGCCAAGCTCGATCTGGGTCAAGCTGACGTCTTCGCAGCATTCCCGCTCGTGCAGATGGCAGTGGATCCCAGCCTGCCGGAGCGCCCCACCACACCCAAGAAAGGCTTATTGCTGGCCGGGGCGACGGTGGGATCGATCTTCACCAGCGTCGGATTCTGGATTCTCTGGATTCGCAAGCCCTGGATCCATCGCCTGTCCAGATGGATTTCCACCTGAGCCGCCGCCGAGCCTTTCGCAGCCGTCGCCTGGGGGGGACCGCGCTGTGAAGGCGATGCTCCTGAGTCTGTTCGGAGCCGGGCCGGATGCGGATCTTCGTCCGGCCAACGTGCCGGAACGGCTCATCTGGTGGTCCATCGTGCTCACCTTCCCGATCTGGTTGGTCGGGGGCCTCTACGTGGTGGGCTCCGTGTTGGGCTGGCTCCTGTTGGCTTGCCTGATCATCCTTCTTCTAGCTGGGCGTGACAATCCCGAGGAGTATGAGCCGATCAGCATCTCGCCTGTGATTCTCCTCTGGGTGGTCGGTATGGTGGTGATGGAGGTGGCGTTGGTGATCGGCCATATCGATTTCAATCTCGGCACCGCGCTGCTGATCAAGTCGTCAATCGGCTGGGCGAAGGGTTGGGCAGCGCTGGCTCTCTATCCATTGGCCGGATGCCTGCCGATCCGCAGTCGGCTGATCGCCAGGGCCATCTGTGTGGTGGGCCTTCACACCCTGCTGATCACTCCTCTACTGCTGCTCACACCCCATCTAGGTCTACCTCAGGTGCTCTATGTCTCGCCCTTGCGGGCGATCGGCGGCCCTGGTAACGAATTCTTTGATGTTCCGCTCTATGAGGTGGACGGGAGCACGGGCGATCTGCGGTGGAGATTGTTCACGCCCTGGGGGCCAGCTCTAGGCTTCGTGGGCAATGTGAATTTCATGATCAGCCTGCTGGAAACCAATCGTCGGTGGCGATGGGCCGGCATGGCCGGCTCGGTGCTGATGTGTCTGGTGTGCAAGTCACGTCTGGCTCAGCTGTGCATCGTGCTGATTCCTGCCCTGATCGGACTGATCGCCAGGATTCGCCAACCGCTCGTGCTGATTTCCCTGGGGATGGCCTCTACCCTGGCCGGCATCATGTCACCGGCACTGATCGAGATGTTCGATCGGTTCTGGAGCAACTTCAAGACCGCCAGGGCGGGGTCCACCCGAGTGCGCATGGCTCTCAAGCGGATCGCCGTGGAGCGCTGGCAGCGCGAGGCACCGCTCTGGGGACACGGCATCGTGGAGCCGGGACCGCACCTGGTGGAGGCCATGCCGATCGGTTCACACCACACCTGGGCCGGACTGTTGTTCGTCAAGGGAGCTTCGGGTTTCCTGGCCCTCGCCATCCCCATGGCCGCCACGCTCCTGACACTGCTGCGACGTGCAGCCGATCCTGCCTATCGGCTGGGTTCCACGGGGCTGGCGATGATCGTAATCCTTCTTCTTTACACCTTTGGAGAGAATCTTGAGATTCTGGTTTATCTTTTCTGGCCTGGGATGGTGATTCTGGGCCTAGCTCTTCAGGAGTCCCCCCATTCAGATGCAGCCCGCTCCAGCTCTTCCGTTACAAGTGCGCCTGGCCAAGTCCCTGCTGGGTAGGTTGGGCGCAGAGCCACGCCGCCCTCCACTCCATGTACGGTCTCGTCAACCGGGCCATCCAGCAGATGGTCACCAGCCGGCACGGCGAGGATGTGTGGCAGCGGATCAAGGAGAAGGCCGATCTGGCCGACCTCGACTTCTTCTCCACCTATCAGGCCTATCCCGACGATGTGACCCACCGGCTGGTGGCAGCCGCCTCCGAAGAGCTGGAGCTCAGTGCTGCGGAGATCATGCACGCCTTCGGCGAATACTGGATCACCTACACCGCCAGCGAGGGTTACGAGCAACTGCTGGAAAGCACGGGGGAGACCCTGCCCGAATTCCTGGACCACCTTGACACGCTGCATGCGCGGGCCGGACTGGCGTTTCCCCAGTTGCAACCTCCTTCATTCCGCTGCCGCCATGGCGGGGACAGAACCATCGACCTGGAGTACCACTCACACCGGCGGGGGCTGGCACCGATGGTGGTGGGTCTGCTGCAAGGGCTTGGACGTCGGTTCCGCACTGACGTGCAGGTCGAGCAAACTGCCGCCCGCGACCGAGGCGATGGCGAGGACCTCTTCCACATCCGCTACGCGGAAAGCACCCCTCCGTCCTGAGGCCGTCGCTCCGTGACGGACTTTGATCTCAAACTGTCGGCCCCTCAGGTGGACCGGCTGTTCCCCTTCTATGTCCTGCTTGACGGGAACCTCCGGATTCTCTCGAGCGGCAGTGTGTTGGCCCGGCTGCTGGCGGATCCTCCCCTGGCAGGCACCCTCCTGATGGAGCATTTCCGGCTGCACCGGCCCGAGCTGCCCCTGAGCCTGGATGTTCTCCGGGAGAACAGCGGTCGCCTGATGATCCTCGATGCCCTTCGTCTGCCGCTGCAGCTCAAGGGCCAGATGTGTGAGCTCCAGGAGGCCGACCAGCTGCTGTTCGTAGGCACGCCCTGGCTCACCGATCTGGAGGATCTACGCCGGCTGGGCCTCAAGGTGAACGACTTCGCCCTGCAGGATTCCCTGGTGGACTATCTCTTTCTCCTCCAGGCCCGCAACGTCGCCCTGGCCGAGAGCCAAACCCTCAATGCAACGCTCTCGGCTCAGCGCGCCGAGCTGCGCAGGGCGAAGAAGGCGGCGGAGGATGCCAGCTCGGCCAAGGACACCTTCCTGGCGACGATGAGCCATGAAATCCGCACTCCTATGAACGCGATCATGGGCATGGCCGGACTGCTGCAGGAAACAGCCCTGGATTCGGTGCAGCGGGAGTACGTGGAGATCATCAACAGCAGCACAGATTCTCTGCTCACGATCATCAATGACATCCTCGATTTCTCGAAGATCGAGGCTGGCTCGATGGCCCTCGATCGACAGGGATTTGATCTGGGTGTGTGTCTCGAGGAAGCACTCGATCTGATGGCTGGTCGGGTGACCGACAAGGATGTTGAACTGATCCTGGATCTGGATCCCGCCCTGCCCACGGCCGTGATCGGTGATCGCACACGGCTTCGACAGATTCTCTGGAATCTGCTTAGCAATGCCGCCAAGTTCACCTCCCGAGGTGAAATCGTGGTGGCCGTCACCCGCGCCCCAGCTGCGGATGACCTGCCGTCCCAAGGGTTGTTCCCCTACAGGATCGATGTGCGCGACACGGGCATCGGGATTGCCGAGGAGCGTCTGCCGCGCCTGTTCGAGCCGTTCAACCAGGGCGATCCCTCGATGGCCCGCCTCTACGGCGGCACCGGCCTGGGGTTGGCGATCACTCGTCGGCTGTGCGAGTTGATGGGGGGATCGATCGAGGTGGTCAGCCAGGAGGGGGCGGGCAGCTGCTTCGGCATCACCCTGACTCTGGAGATCGACGATCAAGAGGCCGAGGCGGATGCGCCGGACACTCCTCAGCCCGGTGGTGCATCCCTCCTCCTGCTGGTGCCCGGAGCAACTCTGCGTGGCGTGCTCCGACGCCAGTTGGAAGCAATGGGCTTCGCGGTGGTCACCGCTGATCCAACCCAGACGGAACCTGCCGCTGTTGGCCGGGAGCGACCGGAGCGGCCGTTCTCCCTGGTCGTCGCGGACGGCCGCCTGTTCACGGATGCCGAGGGGACCGGTATCGCTGCCTGGAGTGGGGATCCCCGCTGGGACGGGCTCCCCTGGATCCTGCTGCTCGATCGCGGACGGCAGGGAGGATCCCAGCCCGTGCCATTGCCCAGTGGCATGCAGGCCGTGGTGTTGTCCCGACCGTTGCGGGCCAATCAGCTCCGTGCAGCACTGACC
>JALOOQ010000119.1 GCA_025454305.1 Cyanobium sp. Prado107 | reverse complement strand
TGCTGGAGGGCGGCTACAAGGCCTACCGCCGCTGGGTGCTGGCGCTGTTCGAGCGTCCCTGGCCGCTGCGCCTGCTCGGGGGCCGCACCGGCACCGGCAAGACCGACCTGCTGCTCGCCCTGGCTGAGCGCGGCGTGGCGGTGGTGGATCTGGAGGGCCTGGCCCACCACCGCGGCAGCAGCTTCGGGGCGCTGGGCCTGCCGCCCCAGCCCAGCAGCGAGCACTACGAGAACCGCCTCGCCATGGCCCTGCGCGGCCTGGAAGGGGCGCCGGAGATCTGGCTGGAGGCCGAGAGCGTGCAGGTGGGCCGCTGCCGCATCCCCGCCGGCCTGTGGCGGCAGATGAAGGCGGCGCCGGCGCTGGCGGTGCAGCGGCCCCTGGAGCACCGCCTCGCCCAGCTGGTGCGCATCTACGGCGTGCAGGATCCGGAGGAATTGGCGGAGGCCACCCGGCGCATCGCCCGCCGGCTCGGGCCCCAGCGCACCGCCGCCGCCCTGGAGGCGATCGCCGTCCGCGACTGGACCGCCGCCTGCCGCCAGATGCTCGATTACTACGACCGCTGCTACGACCACGACCTCAGCGCCCACGCCAGCCAGCCCGTGGAGCTCGGTGAGCTCAGCGCCGGCGCGGCCGCCCAGCTGCTGCTGGAGCGCGGCCTGGTGTCGGGTTCCCGCTGAGGGTGCGGGCCCCGCTCAGCTGCTCAGCAGGCGGCGGCGCAGGCGGTCGCTGAGCTCTTCCCCCAGCAGGGTGAGCGCCGCATACACCAGCATCAGCGCCGCCAGCTGGTCATAGGCGAAGGCGCTCAGGGCCTCCAGCAGCTGGCTGCCCAGCCCCGTGGCCCCCACCAGACCCACCACCACCGACTCGCGAAGGATCACGTCGGCCCGGTAGGCCCCGTAGGCCAGGTAGGGGCGGGCCAGGCCGCTGAAGCGCCCGTAGAGCAGGGCCAGCCGCGGGCCGCAGCCGGCTCCCAGCAGGGCCTGCTCGCGGGTCTCGCCGCTGTGCTCGGCGCTCTCCAGCAGCAGCCGGCCCAGCACCCCCAGGTTGTGCAGGCCCAGGGCCAGGGCGCCGGTGACCACCCCCGGCCTGAGCACCAGCAGCAGCAGCAGGGCGATCAGCGGCGGCGGCCACAGCCGCCCCAGGGCCCAGAGCACCTGCACCAGCCCCTGGCCCCAGGGCCAGGGGCGCACCAGCAGCAGCAGCAGCGGCGCCGTCCCCACCGCCAGGGCGGCGGCCAGCAGGGTGAGCACCAGGGTGTTGCCCACCAGCGTGGGCCAGGGCAGCGCGGCCACCGCCGCCCAGTCGGCGGGCGGCAGCGGCGGCAGCGGCTGCCAGCGCAGCAGGCTGCCCGGATCCACCTGCAGGGCCCAGGCCACGACCACCAGCACCGGCAGCAGCAGCGCCGCCGCCAGCAGCAGCTCCCGCCCTCGCCGGCCCACATCGCTGCTGCGGCCACGGGCGGGGCCGCCGTTGTTGGCGCGGTCGGTGCCGGTGCTGCCGGTGTCGGAGCCGAGGCCGAAGCGGGCCGGCATCGTCCAGCGCCGCCGCAGCCAGCCCACCAGTCGCTCCAGCAGCAGCATCGCCGCCAGCAGCGCCCACAGGCCGGTCCACAGCTCTTCGAAGGCCAGCGACTGCAGCGTCAGCCTCAGCTCCGTACCCAGGCCTCCGAGGCCGAACACCCCCAGCAGGGTGGCGCTGCGCAGGGCGCACTCCAGCCGGTAGCCGCCATAGCTCAGCACCTGGGGCAGCAGCGGCGGCCCCAGGGCGGTGAGCAGCGCCGCCGGCGCCGCCACCCCGGCGGCGCGCAGGGCCTCCAGCCGGCCCGTGGGCAGGGCGTCGAGCTGGTCGCTCACCACCCGCGCCACCAGGGCGGCGAAGGGGATGGCGATCGCCAGCACCGCCACCGCCGGCTGCAGGCCCACCAGCTGCAGCAGCAGCAGGCCCCAGAGCAGTTCATGGATCGAGCGCGGCAGCGCCAGCAGCTTGCGGATCAGCTCCGCTGGCCAGGCCCCACCGCCGCCGCTCCTGCTGCCGCCCCACACCACCCGGGCGCTCAGCACCCCCAGCGCCAGTCCCAGCGCCAGGCTCACGGCCCAGCCCAGCAGCGCCAGGCCCACGGTCACCCCCAGGCCGCGCAGCACCGAGGCGAGCACCAGCGGATCCAGCGACGGCCGCAGCGCCGCCAGGGCGAAGCGGCCCACCAGGCTCCAGCCGCCGCCATGGCTCAGGCCCGGCAGCAGCGCCAGCAGCGGCAGCAGCACCAGCGCCGGCAGCAGCAGCCACAGCGGTGCCGCCGGCCGCCAGCGGCCCGGTGAGGGCCAGCTGGGATCCGCCAGCGCCGACCCCGCGCTCATGCCGCCGCTCCGGCGTACAGCTCCGCCAGCAGGCCGGGTTCCACCGCCGCCACGGGCAGATCGAACTGCACCCCTCCCCTGCGCAGGGCCACCACCCGGTCGAAGCCGCTCAGCAGGTCGGGCCGGTGCAGGCTGAGCAGCAGGGCCCGGGGGGCGCGGCCCTCCTCCAGCAGCAGCCCCAGCAGCTCGCCGGCCAGGCGGGGATCGAGGCTGGCCAGCGGCTCATCGGCCAGCAGCAGCGCCGGCTCCTGGCGCAGCAGCCGCCCCAGGGCCACCCGCTGCCGCTGGCCGCCCGACAGGGCCGCCACGGGCTGATCCAGCAGGGCCGGATCCAGATCGAGCCGGCGCAGGGTGGCGGCGCAGGCCCCGCTCTCCAGCGGCAGCAGCAGGTTGAGCAGCGCCCGCGGCCAGCCCCACTGCCCCAGGCGGCCGGCGTTGAGGTTCTGCTGCACGCTCAGCTCCTCGATCAGGCGCAGGTCCTGCCAGAGGGTGCCGATGCGGGCCTGCTGGCGCCGCCGCGCCCGCCCGGAGCGGGCCCGGGGCGCCCCCTGCCACAGCACCTGGCCCCGATCGGGCACCAGCAGCCCGTTGGCCACCGCCAGCAGGGTGCTCTTGCCGGCGCCGCTCGGCCCCAGCAGCGCCACCCGCTCCCCCGCCCGCAGCCGCAGCGACACCCCCTGCAGCCGGGGCGCGCCCCGGCCGCTCACGTGGATGTCCTCCAGCTCCAGCAGGCTGGCCGGCGGCATCAGCGGATCTTGCCGATCTGCCGCCCCACCGCCTCGATGGCCGCGTACTGGTCGTTGCTGGCCGGCACGAAGCGCTCGGCGCCGAACAGCTCCAGGATCTGGGCCTGGCGCGGATCTCTGGGGCTGAGGCTCGTGAAGGCCCGCTCCAGCCGCTCGGTGAAGCCCTGGCCGTAGTCGGCGTCGAGATCGGGCTGCACCACCCAGGTGTAGTTGGCGTAGCCCGGCGTGCGCCACAGCTCCACCACCTTGGTGGTGTCCACCTTGCCCTCCTCCAGGCGGCTGGTCCACACCTCCTCGTTCACCACGCCGGCGTCGTAGGTGCCGCTCTGCACCAGCGCGATCAGGGCGTCGTGGCTGCCGCTGAAGCCCGGGTTGCCGCCGGCGAAGTCGCTCAGCTGCACGCCGGCCTCGTTGAGGAAGTGCTGGGGCATCAGGCGCCCGGAGGTGGAGCTCTCCGAGCCGAAGGTGAAGCGCTTGCCCTTGAGCTGCTGCAGGCCGCTCTCCTCCTTGAAGGGCTTGAGGCCGCTGCCGGCGTTGGCGATGAACACGCTGCGGAAGGACCGGTCGATGTCGCGCTGGGCCAGGGCGCGGGCGCCGGGTTTCTGCAGCCAGGCCTGCACGCCGGTGAGGCCGCCGAACCACACCAGGTCGAGGTCGCCGGTGCGGAAGGCGCTCACGGCCGCCGTGTAGTCCGTCACCGGCACGAAGCGCACCGGCACCTGCAGCTGCTCGCTCAGCTCATCGGCCACCAGGCCGTAGAGGCGGTTCAGTTTCTCGGGGTTCTGGTCGGGGATGGCGCCGATGCGCAGCACCCGCTTCTCCTTCGGGCGGGCGGCTTCGCTGGTGGTGCCTTCACCGGTGGCGCCGGTGTCGGGTCGGGGGGAACAGGCCGTTGGCAGCAGGCCGATCAGCAGCAGGCCGGCCAGCGCAACGGCCCAGCGTTCTCGGGCGGTCATCGGGTACGGAGGGGAATGACGACCCTCCGATCCTGCCCGCCGGACCGTCACCCGCCGGACGGTCAGAGGCTGGCCAGGAACCGCCGCAGCCGTGCCAGGCCGTCCTCGATGGTGGCGGCGGAGGCAGCGCAGGAGAGGCGGATGCAGCGGTCGTCGCCGAAGGCCACCCCCGGCACCACCGCCAGACCCACCTCATCCAGCAGCCGGTTGCACAGCTGCATCGAATCGAGGCCGTAGCGGCTGAGGTCGGGGAAGGCGTAGAAGGCCCCCTCCGGCGGCTGCAGGGTGAGGCCGGGGATGGCGCGCAGTCCGTCGCTGAGCAGGGCCCGGCGGCGGCTGAACTCCTCGGCCATGGCGTGCACGCAGTCGCGGGGGCCGTTCACCGCCGCCAGCGCGCCGTACTGGGCGAAGGTGCACACGTTGCTGGTGGTCTGGCTCTGCAGGGCGGCGGCGGCGCTGATCACCGGCTGGGGGGCCACCAGCCAGCCGATGCGCCAGCCGGTCATCGCCCAGCCCTTGGCGCAGCCGTTGACGATGAACACCCGGTCGGCCAGGTCGGGGGCCAGCCCGGCCAGGCTCACGTGCTCCTGGCCCGGCCCCACCAGGAACTCGTAGATCTCGTCGCACACCACCGCCACCTGGGGATGGCGGCGCAGCACCGCCGCGATCGCCTCCAGCTCGCTCCGGTGCAGCACCGTGCCGGTGGGGTTGCCGGGGCTGTTGAGCACCAGCAGCCGGCTGGCGGGGGTGATCGCCGCCTCCAGCTGGGCGGCGGTGAGGCGGAAGCCCTGGCCGGCGCCGCTGGGCAGCTCCACCACCCGCGCGCCGGCCATCCGCGCGATCTCCGGGTAGCTGAGCCAGTAGGGCGAGGGCAGCAGCACCTCGTCGCCGGGCTCCAGCAGCACCTGGAAGAGGTTGTAGAGCGCCTGCTTGCCGCCGTTGGTCACCAGCACCTCGGCGGCGGTGGTGGGCCGGCCGTTCTCGCGGCCGGTCTTGGCGGCGATCGCCTCCCGCAGCGCCGGTTCGCCGGCGGCGGGTCCGTAGCGGGTGAGCCCGGCCGCCAGGGCCTCGGCTGCCGCCCGGCGGATGAACTCGGGCGTCTCGAAGTCCGGTTCGCCGGCGCTGAGGCTGCAGATGTCGCGGCCGTCGGCCCGCAGCTGCTTCGCCTTGGCGGCGATCTCCAGGGTGAGGGAGGGCTTCAGGGCGCGGGCCCGGGTGCTCAGCCGCTCGGCCGGACTGAGGCTGAGCGCCGGCCTGGGTGCGGGCATCGCGGGGGCGGGTGAGGGGTGAGCCGGGGTCTGAACCTCCGGCGCCTGAGGAACAGGGAGAGGAACGGGGGTCACGCTGACCGGCATCCCGGAGGTCGGCATCGGCGGCGGTGCCGGCTTGGGAGCGGCGCGGCGTGATGGGCTGTCCGCGTATCCTGCCGCACCAATCGCCACCTTTCACGGCGCGATTCCGGCTGCGATTCACACTTCTCACACTTCGCGTCACGGCTACGGCGGGGCCGGCGTGCGCGGCAGGATGACAGCCATGGACGCCCCTTCCCTGCCACTGCAGCAGCCACCTCTGCCGCAGGGCGAGGCCACCCCCGGGCAGCGGGCCGCCAGCCTCGAGCGGCTGGGCGAGGACTGCCGCGGTTGCCGCCGCTGCGGCCTGGCCGACGGGCGCCAGCACGTGGTGGTGAGCCGCGGCAATCCCGCCGCCCGGCTGATGGTGATCGGGGAAGGCCCCGGCGCCCAGGAGGACGCCTCCGGCCAGCCCTTCGTGGGCCGGGCCGGCCAGCTGCTCGACCAGATGCTGGCCAGCGTGGCGATCGACTCCAACCGCGACGCCTACATCTGCAACGTGGTGAAGTGCCGCCCCCCCGGCAACCGCAAGCCCACGCCGCTGGAGATCGCCGCCTGCAGGCCCTGGCTGGAGGAGCAGATCAGGCTGGTGAACCCCGCCGTGATCCTGCTGGCCGGCGCCTCCGCCCTGGAGGGGGTGCTGGGCATCAAGGGGGGCATCACCCGCCTGCGCGGCCAGTGGCGTCAGGACGGGCGCCCGCCGCTGGCCGACCGCTGGCTGATGCCGATCCTGCATCCCTCCTACCTGCTGCGCAATCCATCGCGCCAGCAGGGCAGCCCCAAGTGGCTCACCTGGCACGACCTGCAGGACGTGCGCCGACGCCTCGACCAGTTGAGCGGGGACCACCGACATCTTCAGGAGCTGAAGGCTTCAGATCCGACTTCATCCGATGACATAGCGACGTACTGACGGACGCCACCAATATGCACATGCCCCGAAAAGGGGGACATTCCAAAGCAGATATAGGAGCATCAGGAACAGCGCTATTGCTGGATCTCCGTGGCCGGGCCAACCCCGTAGACTGGGATCGGTATCCCACCCAGACTGAAGTTCGTTGTAAAAGTCAAGTAGAGCTAAAAGCGGGCCCACGAAAACTAGCCACTTGAGAATGAGGAAAACGTCCAGAGCCCTGAGGGCTGCTTTCCCGCGCTTAAGCAGTGCAAGGCTGATCA
>JALOOQ010000118.1 GCA_025454305.1 Cyanobium sp. Prado107 | reverse complement strand
CCCAGCGTCACCTCCAGCGCCACGGCCCCTTCACCGGCCGGCCCATCGCCGAGTCGGGCGCAGGGGTCGCTGAGCTCGAAGCGGCTGTAGGAGAGGCCGAATCCGAAGGGATAGGCGGCCGGCAGGCCCTCGCGCCCCAGGCGCCGGTAGCCGTGCCAGAGGTCGTAGGTGACCTGCGGCGCCCGCGGCTCGAAGGGGGGCAGATCGTCGGCGCTGGTGGGCAGAGAGAGGGGAAGGCGCCCCGAGGGCGACACCCGGCCCAGCAGCACGTCGGCCAGGGCGTGACCGCCCTGCTCGCCCGGGTACCAGAGCAGCAGGATCGCGGGCACCGCTTGCCGCCACTCCTCCATCAGCACGGCCCCCCCGCCCATCAGCACCACCACCGTGCGCGGGTTGGCGGCCGCCACCGCCCGGATCAGAGCCACCTGGCGCGGCGGCAGGCGCAGGTCGGTGCGGTCCCCGGAGGCGAAGTCACCGCCCTGGCGCGGCGTGGCGTGACCGGTGATCCAGGCGATCAGATCCGCCGCCGGCTGCCAGGCACGACGCAGGCGGCGGCGCCCGCCAGGGCCGCCGGGCCAGCGGCCGAGCAACCAGTCGGGTGGAGGGATCCGGCGCAGGATCGGAGCGATGTCGCCGGGATGGATGTGCTCCCCCTCCAGGCGCCAGTCCAGCCCCACCACCACCACCGCGGCCTCGCTGCAGGCCGCCGCGGCTGCCGCCGCGGCCGGATCGTCGCTTGGTGAGGCGCGGATCGTCAGCTGCGGTGCCGCAGACCGCAATCCTTCGAGCGGAGTCACCACCGAGCCCGGGGGCGGGCGCGTGTCGGAGGAGCCGCGATCGCCCAGGTTCGGCTCGGCTGCCAGCCGGCCCACCACCGCCAGGGAGCCCAGAGTCCGGAACGGCAGCAGCGGACCCTCATTGCGCAGCAGCACGATCGCCTCGGTGGCCGCCTGGCGCGCCAGGCGCAGGTGGTCGGCGCGGCGGCGCAGCGAGGCGGGATAGTGGCCCGCCGGCACCGCCAGCTGGGCCCGCAGCAACCGCAGCGCGGCGGCGTCGACGCGGGCCGGCGGCAGCGTGCCAGCGGCCAGGGCCTCCTCCAGCACCCCCTCGAACACCATGCGGAAGGGCATCTCAAGGTCCTGGCCCGCCCGCAGGGCGGCCACGCCGTCGCGCACCCCGAAGATGAAATCGGTGACCACGAAGCCCGTGAAACCCCAGCGCCGCTTGAGGATCCCGTCCAGAAGCTGGGGGTGCTGGCCGCACCAGATTCCGTTCACGCGGTTGTAGGCACTCATCACCGAGGCGGCCCCGGCTTCCACGCAGGCGCGGAACTGGGGCAGGTACAGCTCGTGCAGCACCCTCGGGGTGGCGCGCACGTCCACCAGGAAGCGGGAGCTGTCGATCGAGTTCAGGGCGAGGTGCTTGACGCAGGCGAGCGCGTGGCGCTGCAGGCCCCGGGTGCACGCCGCCCCCAGCTCTCCCACGTGCACGGGGTCCTCGCCATAGGTCTCCTGAGCCCTGCCCCAGCCCGGGTGGCGCAGCAGGTTCACGCACACCGCGGCCACCCAGTTGGCGCCGAAGGAGCGCGCCTCCAGGGCGATGGCCTCACCGATGCGTTCCTCCAGATCCGCGTCCCAGGTGGCCCCCCGCGCCATCGGCACCGGGAAGGTGGTGGCTCCGCCCTCCAGGCACACGCCACGCGGGCCATCCACGAACTGCAGCCCCGACAGGCCGAGACGGGGCAGCTGGCCCGCCGGCCAGGGATGGCGATGGGAGGCGTCGCGGGCGGCGATGGCGACCATCCCGGACCAGAAGGGGGTGTCGCCGTCCAGCAGGGCGAGTTTCTCGGCCGTGCTGAGCTGCGCCAGCAGGGCCTCGGCCCGCGACCCGCTCACCGCGGGATCAGGCGCGGCGACGCCCGCGGGGTTGGACGAGGCAGCGGAGTCGGCGGGGTCCACATGCTCAGGCTAAGGAGCAGGTGAGGTAGGGAGAACCGGCCCGGAACCGGGCACACGGGGCCTCCGGCGACCCGTCAGCGGACTTAACGTTCCGTTACAAGTCGTTCATGGATCGTGCCCGAGTCCTCCCTCTCCCTCAGCCGTGAGTTCACCGTGGCGATGCACTCCCGGGCCATCGATGCCTGCGATGACATCGACGAGCTGCGCGAGATCGCCAAGACCCTGCTCTCCGCCTGGCAGACCCAGGCCATGTTCAGCGAGCGGTACGGCGCCGAACTGCTGGGCCTCAGGCCCAGCGGCTGAGCGCCGGCCGGCGGCACCTGGATCCGGCAGCACACTGGAGGACTGAACCAGAGGGGCTCCGGCCCTGAGCCGGGGATGCCGAGTAAGTCCGACAGCAGCCACTCCAACTCCCGCCAATCCGACAGGAACCCGTCGGGCACGGACCAGTCGGACACGACCCAGGCTGGGAGCCGGTCCGATAAGCGCTCGCTGCAGGCTGACAAGGATCGGCTCGGAGCGCTGCGCGATGAGTTCGAAGGCGACGCCCGCTTCAGCCAGGTGTTCGTGGTGCTCACCATCGGCTCCTCGCTCATCGCCAGCCTCGGCCTGCTTGGCAACAGCGCCGCCGTGGTGATCGGCGCCATGGTGGTGGCGCCCTGGATCCTGCCCCTGCAGGCGATGGCCTTCCAGGTGCTGCGCGGCCATTTCCCCTCCTTCCTCAGGGCCCTGCTCACCCTGGTCCTGGGTGTGGCGCTGGGCCTGTTCGTGTCCCTGGGCGTGGGCCTGCTGCTGCAGTTCCCCACCTACGGCAGCGAGGTGATGGCCCGCACCCGCCCCAACCTGCTCGACCTGGGGATCGCCCTGGCGGCAGGGGTGGTGGCGATGTTCGCCAAACTGCGCAAGGAGGCCATCACCGCCATGGCCGGACTGGCCATCGCCGTGGCGCTGGTGCCGCCGGTGTGCGCGGCCGGCCTGCTGCTCTCCGCCGGACGCTGGCAGGAGAGCCATGGCGCCGGCCTGCTGTTTCTCACCAACCTGCTGGGCATCCTCACCGGGGCGATGGTGACGCTCAACGTGCTGGAGCAACCCTTCCGCGGCCGGCTGCTGCGCAGCCGCCTGGGGCTCACCAGCATGGCCCTCACCGCCATGCTGGTGATTCCCCTCGGGGGCAGCCTGCTCAACCTGATCGGCGTGTCGCGCCGCCAGGTGCAGGCCCAGCGCATCGAGGAGCTGATCCTCAGCAGCCTGCGCAACGAAACGATCACCCTGGGCCGGGATTCGGAGCTGGAGAGCGTGCGGGTGAACTGGGCAGCCCGCCCCCCCGTGATCACCGCCCGGGTGAGCGTCAGCGATCCGCGCCTGCCCACCTTCACCCAGGTGAGCGCGGTTCAGGAGTTCATCAACAGCAGGCTGGCGCCGCTCCAGTTCCGGCTGGTGGTGAAGCGCACCTCGATCGAGGTGGTGGGTCCCGAACCCCAGCGCCGCCCTGACGGACTCGAGGATTCCCTCTGGCCATGGTTGTCTCCACCGGTGCTGTCACCCTTGGAGGAGGTCGAGAACCCGCCCCGGCGGACGCTGCCGGAGACCGGCGAGCCCAGGACCGGTGAGGCGAAGACCGACGAACCGAAGGCCGGCCGACCGGAGCGCGGCAGTGAGCGCTGAACGACACCGGCTCCGTGCGGGGCGCCCCGCGCGGGCATCGGCATCCCCTCACCGACGCCGGCCTTTGGTGACGGAGGCCACAGCCGCCACCCCAGGTGCCGCTATCAAATCCCCAGCGGCTCCAAGGGGATGTTGTCCACCACCACCCGCCTGCGGCTGCAGGCGATCCTGGCTCGCATCGCCGGCGGAGAGCCGGTGAGCCTCGGCGAGCGGGTGTATCTGCAGAAGTTCGCGGACCGCGACCGCACCGTGGCCTCCTGGCTGCGGCGGGCACGGCGCCAGCAGCAGGGCCAGCGCTCGGGCGATGGCATCGACCGCCTGCTGGCCGACCTCGACCTGGGGTCGCCCGAGCCCGATGACCGCTTCCGGCCCGGCGAGGACGACCTGGGCGACTGGTTCAGCGGCGCACCTCCCTGGCTGCGGCGCAGCTGAGCCGCAGGACGTCAGGACTCCTCCCAGCCGAAACCCGTGTCCTGCCAGGAGCGTGGATCCTCGATCGGCTCCAGGTGCGTGATCACATCGGTGCGCGGCAGGGCGGCCTGGATCTCCTGCTCGATCCGCTCGCACAGGTCGTGGCCGGCCTGCACGCTCCAGCTGCCGGGCACGAGCAGGTGCAGGGCCACGAAGCGGCGTGACCCGGCCACGCGGGTGCGCAGGGCATGCACCGCCAGCCCCTTGCCCATGTGGGCGGCCAGCAGCGCCTCCAGCTGCCGCTGCTCGGCCTCGGGCAGGGCATGGTCAAGGAGGCCGGAGGCGGTCTCCCGCAACAGCTTCAAGCCCACCACCACGATGTTCAGGGCCACGGCGATGGCGATCAGGGGATCGAGGATCAGCCAGCCGGTGAGCTTCACCAGGGCCACCGCCAGCAGCACGCCCAGCGAGGTCCACACGTCGGTGAGCAGGTGGTGGGCATCAGCCCGCAGGGTGATCGAGTGGAAGCGCCGGCTGGCCCGCAGCAGCTGCCAGGCCACCAGGCCGTTGAGAGCAGTGGCCAGCAGCGAGAGTCCCAGACCGGCGCCCAGCTGCTCGAGGGGCTGGGGGGCCAGCAGCCGTGGCAGCGCCGCCCAGACGATGGCGGCGGCGGCCACCAGGATCAGGGCGCTCTCCAGCCCGCTGGAGAAGTATTCGGCCTTGAAGTGGCCGTAGGGGTGCTCCCGGTCGGCGGGTTTGGCCGCCAGGGTGAGGGCCCAGAAGGCGGCCAGGGCCGCCACCAGGTTCACCCCCGACTCGAGGGCATCGGAGAGGAGGCCCACCGAACCGGTGATCCGCCAGGCCGCCGCCTTGAGCACGATCGTGGCCGTGGCAGCCCCGATCGAGAGCAGGGTGTAGGAGCGGGGGGATCTGAACACCGAACCGACTTCTGAACACTGAGCCGACTTCTGACCACTGAGCCGACCATGGATGGCATCCTCCCGCTCACCCGTCCGCACCCGCCTTGCCTGAAGGATGAAGGAGGGTCTCGGAACGTGACGAGGCATGTCGTGTGCGCCAGATCACCTTGTCAGGCCTGAGCCACCTGCCGAGAGTGCGGATGCAGGCACCGGAAGCGACTGCCTATGGACGAAAGCCCAGATCACCAGGACCGCGGAGTGAGCTGAGGTTCGGACCCTGCTCCAACAGTCTCCATCGATCTCTGGTTTCCCCGGCGTGTGGCCCTGTCGCCGTCCACCGCACCGTCCCCCTCGCGGCACCACGCCGCCTCCAGGACCCGCCTCCCAGTCGACCCTTCGACGGGCCGGTCCCAGGTGCCCCGGACCAACCGGGAAGCCCCGCTTGAGCCATGGCCCCAGGGCCAGCTCCAGCAAGCTC
Organism: Cyanobium sp. Prado107; assembly: GCA_025454305.1. Classification (GTDB taxonomy): domain Bacteria; phylum Cyanobacteriota; class Cyanobacteriia; order PCC-6307; family Cyanobiaceae; genus NIES-981. Next base: position 1,150 of record JALOOQ010000118.1, on the reverse strand, counting down.
CGCCCACAACTGAAAATCCGCTTGTTCAGCAGGCGATCCACATCGATCTCACGGATTCGAATCCTCAACGGATGTCAGTCCGGCCCGGTTCCCACTGGGTCCGGCGGTCCGCCAGCGTTCATCCGTTCATCGAGGCAAGCCCGGGGCACCCCCCCGGGCTTCGCTTTGACTGCCCTGACCACTGCACCGGCATGATCCCTGCACCGGCACAATGGTGCCGATCGGTTTCCGCGGGTCACTCCCGGAAGGCAACGAGGAAAGTCCGGTGGGGAGAGGGCCTGGCCCGATCCGAGTCCGGCGCTGTCCCGCAGCTGTGATGGAGCCGGAACCCCCCGCTCCTCAGTCAGAACGCTCGCCGGTTCCCATCCCCTCCGACCCGGCGCGGCCTCCGGCAGAGATCATGCACAGCACCACTGCGGCGCCAGCGCCGGTCGACTTCAGCACCCTGGACGGAGTGGGGGTGATGATCTGCGGCCACGGCAGCCGCAACCGCCTGGCCTGCGAGGAATTCGCCCAGCTGGCGCACGGTCTGCGCCGGCGTCTGCCGGAGGTGCCGGTGGAGCACGGCTACCTGGAGTTCGCCCGGCCGATCCTGCGCGACGGTCTCGACCGTCTGCGTGAGCGCGGCGTCAACCGGGTGCTGGCGGTGCCGGGAATGCTGTTCGCCGCCGGCCACGCCAAGAACGACATTCCCTCGGTGCTGAACACCTATGCGGCGGAAACAGGCCTGCAGATCCAGTACGGCCGGGAGCTGGGGATCGACCGCAGGATGATTCAGGCCGCTGGCGCTCGCGTGCGCGAGGCCCTGGCCGCCGCCGATGCCGCCGGTGGGCCCGTGCCCCTCAGCGACACCCTGCTGGCGGTGGTGGGACGGGGATCCTCCGACCCCGATGCCAACTCCAACGTCACCAAGGTGATGCGCATGCTGGTGGAGGGCTTCGGCTTCGGCTGGGGGGAGACGCTCTACTCCGGAGTGACCTTCCCTCTCGTGGAACCCGGTCTGCGCCATGTGGTGCGGCTGGGCTTCCGCCGGATCGTCGTGTTCCCCTACTTCCTGTTCTCCGGCGTGCTGGTGAGCCGCATCTACCAGCACACCGATCGGGTGGCTGCCGACCACCCCGAGGTGCAGTTCCTCAAGGCCGGCTATCTC
>JALOOQ010000117.1 GCA_025454305.1 Cyanobium sp. Prado107 | reverse complement strand
GAACACCGCCGAGGGCGTCTGCTCCGAGTGCAGCAGATAGGAGGCCAGGTCGTCGCCGATGCCGCCGCTCACCAGCTCCACCGTGGAGCTGTAGGGCTCTCCTTCGCCCAGATCCCGCACCACGTGCAGGTAGCCGGTGCCGGTGGCGGCGCGGAAGTCGAAGTGGTGGCTGCCGTCGGCCTCCTCCACCAGATCCAGCTCCAGCTCGGGGTTGCCCACGTAGCCGCGCACGCTGCCGTCGCGCCCCGCGTCCACCATCAGCCCCCGCAGCGGGCCGTCGGAGGCGATGCGCAGGTTCACGCGCCCGTGGGCCACCTTCATCGAGCTGGCCAGCAGCAGGCCCGCCGTCATCGCCCGCCCCAGCAGGGCGGTGGTGAGAAACGACAGCCGGTGCCGCCGCGCCGCCTCGCGGCTGGCGGCGCCGGTGGTCACGGCCACCAGGCGGATGCCGCCTCCGGCGGCCGTGGCCCGCAGCAGCTGATCGCTCATCCCTGGCCCCCGGCTGCGGGCATGGTACGGAGCGCCTCCTCGCCCCTGGCGTTCAGCCGGCCCCCCTCCAGCCTCCAGCTCACCGGCCTGAGGGCGGCGAACAGCTCCGGCTCATGGGTCACCACCAGCACCGCCCGCTCCTTCGCCAGATCCCCCAGCAGCCCCACCACCTCGCCGCGCACCTCCCAGTCCAGCCCGGCGGTGGGTTCATCGAGCAGCAGCACCCGCGGATCGCGCAGCAGCTGCACCGCCAGCGCCAGCCGCCGCTGCTGGCCGCCGCTCAGCCGCTCGGGCTGCTGCTGGGGCGAGAGCTGGCCCAGGCCCACCCGCGCCAGCACCCGCTCCACCCGCTCGGCCTCCAGCCGCCGGTGCCCCAGCCGCAGCTCCTGGCCCACCGTGAGGCCGAGGAAATGGCGTTCCGGAAACTGGAACACCAGTCCGCACAGCCAGCGCCGCTGGCGGCCGTCGAGCGCCTCACCGTTCCAGCGGATCGTGCCCCGCTCCGGCTCGGCCAGGCCGCCGATCACCTCCAGCAGGGTGGTCTTGCCGCCGCCGCTGGGACCCGCCACCAGCCCCAGCCGCCCCGCCTCCAGCCGCAGGTTCACCTCGTCGAGCACCGGCCGCGCTGCCGTGGCCGGCTGGTAGCGAACCCCGCACAGTTCCAGCATCGCCTCAGCCCGCCCCGCCGGCCTGCCGCCACGCCTCCCGGAACTGGCGCAGAAAGACGGGATCCAGCACCATGTCCTCCACGCCGGTGACCAGGAACTGCACGCCCACGCACAGCAGCAGGAAGCCCATCACCTTGGTGATGGCATTCACGCCGTTCACCCCCAGCAGCGGCACCAGCACCTCCGACGCCCGGAGCATCAGATAGCTGATGCCGATCACCGCCGTCGCCCCCGCCAGCACCGCCAGACGCCCCGCGGTCCGCTCGGCCTGCGTGGTGAGCGTGAGCATCACCGCGATCGCCCCCGGCCCCGCCAGCAACGGCATCGCCAGCGGTGAGAACGACACGTCCTCCTTCTCCAGCGCCTCCCGTTCCTCCTCCGGCGTCTGCAGGGCCTCGCGACGCGGATAGAGCATCCTCAGTCCCACCAGGGCCACCAGCACCCCGCCGGCGATGCGGATGCCCGGCAGGGAGATGCCGAACAACTCGAACACCCATCGGCCGGCCAGGAAAGTCACCACCAGGATCGTCAGGGCGTAGAGGCAGGCCTGGCGCAGCTGCTGATTCCGCCGCCCCTCGCTGTTGTTGGCGGTGATGGAGAGGAACACCGGCGCCGCGGCGAAGGGATTGACGATCGGGAACAGCCCGGTGAAGGCCGCGCCGAACAGCCCGATCCATTCGTTCATGGGCGGATCGTAGGCTCCGTGCCTGCCGTGGCTGCTGCCGATGGAGGTGCGCTTCCGCGACGTCGATCCCTTCAACTGCTGGATCTGGCTGCGCTTTCCCCATCCCCCCGGCCAGGGGGAGCGGGGCTACGTGGAAACCGCGTTCGACAGCTGGTTCTTCCTCGGCAAGCTCGGCGGCTTCAACGCCGAGAACCTCCAGGCCCACGAGGCCGATGGCGGTGAGCTCAGCTGGATGGCCTACGACTCCGAGGCCGCGGGCGACGCCCAGCGGGCGCTGATGCACAACATGGGCCCGGTGGAATACCAGGACTGCTGGGCCCGCTGCTGGGTGGATCTGGGCCTCAGCGACGCCGTCGCCCTCGACGTGCTGATCAACACCTTCCGCCAGCTCAGCAACGACGTGGTGGAGATCGAGGAACTGGTGATCGGCGGCCTCAACGACGACTGGCCGATCGAGGAGGAGCCGGACGCCCCCCTGGCCCTGGGCTGAGCGGAGCGGCGGTGGCACGGGAGTGGCGACGGCTGCTGATAGCCCCCGGCCGGCTGGATGCAGCGCTGGATGCACAGCTGGAGGCAGCGGTGGTGGCCCTGGAGCCGGCCGAGGCCCACTACCTGCGCCGGGTGCTGCGGCTGCGGCCGGGGGAGCGGTTCGCCCTGGTGGATGGAGCCGGCCACCTCTGGAGCGCCACCCTGGCCCCCGATGCTCCCGGCCAGCCGGCCCGCGCCCTGCTCGACCAGTCCCCCGGCCAGCCGCTGCAGAGCGAGCCGCCGCCCGCGCCCCGGCTGCGGCTGGCGGTGGCCCTCCCCCGCCAGGACGCCGACGTGCTGCTGCGCATGGCCTGCGAACTGGGCATCGACCACCTCACACCCCTGCGCGCCGCCCACAGCACCGCCGGCGACCCGCTCAGGCCTCAGCGGCAGGCGGCGATCCTGGGCGAGGCCATCGAGCAGTGCGAACGCCTCTGGCTGCCGCGGCTCGATGCCGTCCAGCCCGCCGAGGCCTTTCTCGCCTCGTCGGCCACGGCCGCAGCGGAGCAGAGCCAGCAGGCGCTGCTCCGCCTGCTGGCCACAACCCGCCGAGCGGGGTTGCCATCCCTGCAGCAGCGTCTGGACGCGGCCACGGGCAGCGGGCCGGCTGAGGTGGGGGTGGCGATCGGACCGGAAGGCGGCTGGAGCCCGGCCGAGGAGCAGGCGGCCGAGGCGGCGGGCTGGCAACCGGTGAGCCTGGGGGCCACGATCCTGCGCACCTCCACCGCCGCGGTCAGCGCCGCGGCCCTGCTGGCCGCCTGGCGCAGCGGCCTCAGCTGCGGAACATCTCGTCCGCCATCGCCTTGAAGGTGCCCAGGTTGGCGCCGGCCTTGCGGCGACGGCTGGGCACCGCGTTCGCCGGGTTGAGGCACTCCGGCGCGAAGGTCACCTGGCTGGGTGCCGGCCGCGCCTCCTGGGCCGCCCGCAGCTCGGCCGCGATCGCCTCGGCGGTGGTGAGCACCGGCTGACCGCCGGCGGCGGGGGCAGCCGTGGCAGGGGCAAGGGCGGCGGGGGCCGCGGCGGCCGGGGCAGCGGGGGCGGCCGGTTCCTTCACGGCCACCTGCACCGTTGCAGGAGCAGGGGGCTGCGCCTTGCCGGCCGCCTTGGGCTCGGGCTTGCCGGCGCTCTTCTCCGGGGCCCGTTCAGCGGGCTTGCTGAGGTCGAGGAAGAAGGAGTCCTTGCGCTTGAAGATCATCGGCGCTGCCGGCACGTGGGGGTGATTATCCGCCGTCGCGGCGCCGCAACGGCGGCCGCCTTAGGGGTGTGCAACACACTGGGGCAGCCAGCCGTGGCCGTCGCCCTTGGCTCCCGCCGTCGTCGCCCTCCTCCCCGCCGCCACCGGCCTGGCTGTGTTCAATCCGCTGGCCCTGCCGGCGCCCCAGGAGCCGCTGGCCTGGCTGATCGCCCTGGCCCTCAACGGCGCCCTGATCGCCCTGGCCCAGCGCCTGCCCCTGCTCACCCCCGCTGGCTGGGTGCATGCCGGCATCCTCGGCACCGTGCTCTGGGGGTGCCTGGGCCCGCGCGGCTGGCTGGCGGTGGTGGGCTACCTGCTGCTCGGCTCGCTGGTCACCCGGCTGGGCCTGCGGCGCAAGCAGGCCCAGGGGCTGGCCGAGGCCCGGGGCGGCCGCCGCGGGCCCGAGAACGTGTGGGGTTCGGCCGCCACCGGCGCCCTGCTGGCGATGGCGATCGCCCTGGCGCCGCCGGCCTGGCTGCCGCTGCTGCTGGTGGGCTTCACCGCCAGCTTCGCCGCCAAGCTCGCCGACACCTGCGGCAGCGAGATCGGCAAGCGCTGGGGACGCCGCACCGTGCTGATCACCACCCTGCGGCCCGTGCCGCCCGGCACCGAGGGGGCGGTGAGCCTGGAGGGCACCCTCGCCAGCCTGGCGGGCAGTGTGGTGATGGTGCTGCTGGCCCTGGCGCTGGGCCTGCTGCCCGCACCGCCGGCCGCGCTCACCGCCGCCCTGCTGATCACCCTGGTGGGCCTGGCGGCAACGTTGCTGGAAAGCGTGATCGGCGCCACCGCCCAGCGCCGCCTCCCCTGGCTCAGCAATGAGCTGGTGAACGGCGTTCAGACCGCCCTGGCGGCAGCGCTGGCGATGGTGGTCTGGGGCTGGCTGACGGTGGTGTGATCACGGGTTTCCGTGTCCGCCGCTTTCCGAGTCCGCCGCGGTGGTCACACCGGCCTCGGCCTGCAGCTGCGCCAGCAGCGCCTGGGCCCGCTCCCGGCAGACGACGGCGCTGCAACCCTGCAGCGCCGCCAGCTCCCGCCAGCTGAGGCCATCGATCCAGCGACCCTCCAGCAGCTCCCGCTGGGGCGGCTCGAGGCGCCGCAACGCGCGCCGCAGCCAGCCGCGCTGGCCGTCGGTCCCATCCCAGCCGTCCGCTTGGCTGGGTGCGGCCAGCAGATCCAGCCAGGTCGGAGCCTCACCGTCGCCGCCCGCACCGCCGGCGGGCTCGTCGAGGCTGCTCAGCTGCAGGGCCCGCTTCACCCGGCCGGCCTCCTGCAGCCGCTCCAGGCTGCAACCCAGGGCCGCCGCCAGCTCCGCGTCGCCCAGCCTGGCCAGCCCGGCCCCGCGCCGCCGCTCCACCAGCGTCTCGGCCTTGCGCTGCAGTTCCCGCAGCCGCCGGGGGGTGTGCAGCGGCTGGTCGCGATCGCGCTGCTCCTGCAGCATGGCGCCGCGGATGTAGGGAATGGCGAAGCTGCTCAGGGCCACCCCCCGTGCGGCGTCGAACCCCTCCACCGCCCGGATCAGACCCAGGCAGCCCGTGGCGTAGAGCTCATCGAAGGGCCGCCCGGTGCGCCGGTTCTCCCGGCCGGCCACCAGCCGCACCAGAGCCAGGTTGCTCACCACCAGGGCGTTGCGCCAGTGCAGCCGCGCCTCGCAGCGGCGGCTGCGGCCCAGCTCCCGCAGCAGCGCCCCGTTGCGCTGGTGATGGGCGCTGGCGGCATCGGCCTTGTCGGGGCGGGGCCGGTGGGCGATGGTGCGGGAGGTGGCTGGATTGGCGCGGCAGGGGGAAGGGGACATGACGGAACGGGACTTCAAGGAACCGGGATGAGAACCGTGTTTTCACGGTCGTTCCGCCCCTCTGCTGCCCCTTCACCCCCGCCGGGGTTCGCCATCACCTGAATGGGGGATGGATGGTGAATGCGGGATGGCGCCGCTCTCAGCGCAGCGCCGTGGCCAGGTGCAGCGGCTCCAGACCCGCCCACTGCAGCAGTGCCGGCCACTGACGCACCCGCTCATACACCTGCCGGTGTCCTTCGCTGTTGAGGTGCACCCCGTCGTCGCACAGCCACCGCGGCCAGAGGGGATCGGCGAGCAGATGGTCGAGCAGCGGCAGGAACGGCACGTCGGCCTCCAGGCAGGCCTCCTCCAGCAGCGCCTCGTAGCGCCGCACCTGCTCCAGCCCATACCAGAGCACCTCGGCGAACGGCATCGCCTCCTCCAGCACCGGCGTCAGCCCCAGCACCAGCACCGGCGCGCTGGCGCGGGCCCGCTGCAGCAACTGCTCCAGACCGAACAGGAAGCCCTCCGGTTCCAGCTGGGGCCGTCCGTCGGGGCGCCCCACCCGGGCCGTGTCGTTGAGGCCCACCGCCAGCAGCACGCCGTGGGGCCGCTGGCGGCGCAGCTCGCCGCGGCAGCCCACCTCGTTCTGCAGCCGGGCCGCCACCCGCTCCAGCCCGTCGCCGCGCACCCCCAGCGGGTAGAGCACCGGCGCGGCGGGCAGGCCCATCCAGTGGCGCCGCAGCCGCTCGCACCAGCCCCCCTCCTCCGGATCACCCCAGCCGTACACACCGCTGTCTCCCAGCACGATCAGCTTGCGGGGCACGGCGGCGGGCATCGGCAGCGGGGCGGGCGCGGACAGGGCCCGATCCTGCATCAGCCGCCGGCCAGGCAGCATTGCCCCAGGCGTGGGCGGAACCTCGGGCGTGGGTGGAACCTCAGGCGTGGCGAAGAGCGGTTCGGCCCCTGAGCGGCAAGCGGTCGAGCGTCTGGCGGTGGAGGCGTTCCTGGAGGCGCCGGGGCCGCTGCTGGACGTGCGCACGCCCGCCGAGTTCGCCCAGGGTCACATCCCCGGCGCGCTCAACCTGCCCCTGTTCGACGACCAGGGCCGGGCCGAGGTGGGTACCCTCTACAAGCGCCAGGGCCGCCAGGCGGCGGTGCTGCGTGGCCTCGCCCTGGTGGGCCCGCGGCTGGAGGCGATTGGCGCCGAACTGGCCCGGCGGGC
>JALOOQ010000239.1 GCA_025454305.1 Cyanobium sp. Prado107 | reverse complement strand
GTGGCGGTGGCGAAGGCCCGGCAGCTGGCCCGGCCGCTGGCGCAGGCCGTGGCCGCCACCTCCGGCGGGGCCTGGGGGATGGCGGTGCAGTGGCCCTCGCCGTCGAAGCTCCAGCCGTGATATGGGCACTCCAGCTCGCCGCGCTCGTTGAGGCGCCCCTCGCTGAGGGGCACGAGCCGGTGGGGGCACACGTCGGCGAAGGCCCGCCACTGCCCGGCGGCGCCGTCCCACCAGATCACCAGGTCCTGATCCAGGAGGGTGAAGGCGAAGGGACGGCGGGGATCGAGGTCCTTGAGGCAGGCCACCGCGTACCACTGCTGCAGCCAGTGCCGGCGCCAGCGTTCCTCCTGGAGCTGGAGGTCAGCGAGCGGCGGGCTGTCGCTGGCCGGGGCCGAGCTGGCGGGAACCGTGCTGGTTGGGGCCATGAACTGCGGGTGCCTGGCCGGATGATGGCGCGCCGTTGCTGCCGGCAGCGCACCTAGCGTCGGTCGGTGGCAGCTCCGGGCGGATGACGACGATTGCGGTGAGCGGCGCCAGCGGCAAGACCGGCTGGCGGGTGGTGCAGGAGGCCCTGCGCCGGGGCCACACGGTGCGCGCCCTGGTGCGACCAGGCTCCGAGCTGCCGGCGGGCCTGGAGGGAGCGGAGGTGATCCGCCTGGACCTGGGCGAGGGTGAAGCCCTGCAGGAAGCGCTGCGCGGCTGCGATGCGCTGGTGATCGCCACCGGCGCCCGGCCCTCGGTGGACCTCACCGGGCCGCTGCAGGTGGATGCCTTCGGGGTGCGCAGCCAGATCCGGGCCTGTCAGGCGGTGGGCCTGCGGCGCGTGGTGCTGGTGAGCTCGCTCTGCGCCGGCCGCTGGCTCCATCCCCTCAACCTCTTCGGCCTGATCCTGGTGTGGAAGCGGGTGGGCGAGCGCTGGCTGGAGGAGAGCGGGCTCGACTGGACCGTGATCCGTCCCGGTGGCCTGAGCGAGCGGGAGGAGGGTCTGGAGCCAGGCCAGGAGCGCGAGGGCGTGGTGTTCACCGGCCCCGACCAGCAGGACAGCTCCAGCATCCCCAGGCGGCTGGTGGCCCGGGTGTGTCTGGACGCGCTGGAGGATCCCCGGGCCGTCGGCCGGATCATCGAAATCACCAGCAGCACCGACCAGCCTCCGCGCAGCCTGGGAGACTGGCTGGTCGGACCCAGCGGCAGCGCCGCCTGACTACCTTCACGCCGCCTGCAGGGCGGGCCCTTACTCCCCTGACCGCCGAGCTCTCCCACCCATGACCGTCGCTGCGCTCCAGGCGGCCTGGCTGATTCCCCTCTATCCCCTGCTGGCGGCCGTGGCCTCGCTGGCCTGGTCGCCCGGCCTGATCTCCCGCACCGGGCCGCGCCCCTGCGGCTACCTCAACCTGACGATGGTGAGCGTGGCCTTCGTCCACCTTCAGCTGGACCTGGCTCGACACCGCCGGCCTGCGCATCGGCTTCGACGGCCTGGTGAACGAACCGGCCCTGGTGGCGATGACGGTGATCACCGGCCTGCATGTGCTGGTGCAGCTCTATTCGATCGCCTACCTGGAGATGGACTGGGGCTGGCCCCGGTTCTTCGGGTCGCTGAGTTTCTTCGAGGCCGGCCTCTGCGCCCTGGTGCTCACCGACTCGCTGTTCTTCAGTTACGTGATCCTGGAGCTGCTCACCTTCGGCACCTACCTGATCGTGGGCACCTGGTACAACCAGCCGCTGGTGGTGAAGGGGGCCCGGGACGCCTTTCTCACCAAGCGCATCGGCGACCTGATCCTGCTGGCCGGCGTGATCGCCCTGCTGCCGCTCACCGGCACCTGGAACTTCCACGGCCTGCAGGCCTGGGCCGCCGATCAGATCAACAACCACAACGCCCTGCCGCCGGCGGTGACCCTGATCCTGCTGGCGCTGATCGCCGGCCCGATGGGCAAGTGCGCCCAGATCCCCCTCCACCTCTGGCTCGATGAGGCGATGGAGAGTCCGCTGCCCTCCACGGTGCTGCGCAACTCGGTGGTGGTGGTGGGCGGAGCCTGGGTGCTGCTGCGGCTCGAGCCCCTGATCGAACTCAGCCCCCTGGTGCAGAGCGTGCTGGTGATCGTGGGGGGCACCACCGCCGTGGTGGCCTCCCTGATCGCCCTCGCCCAGATCGACGTCAAGCGGGCCCTCTCCTTCCTGGTGAGCAGCTGGCTGGGCCTGCTGTTCGTGGCCGTGGGGCTGGGGGGCTTCAGCGTGGCCGAGCACCTGATGCTCGTGTATCCGCTGCCGATGGCCCTGATGCTGATGGCGATCGGGGCGATCGTGCTTACCAACATCACCCAGGACCTCACCCAGCTCGGCGGGCTCTGGAGCAAGCGGCCGCTGATGGGCCTGGCCTTCCTCACCGGCGCCGCCGGCCTGATGGCCCTGCCCCCGTTCGGTGGCTTCGCCGCCCTGCGGGAGCTCCTGGAGCTCACGGCCGCCAGCTCAAGTCCGGCGGTGCTGGGCGGTGTGGTGCTGATCACCAATGCCCTGATCAGCGCCGGCCTGATCCGGGTGTTCGGCCTGATCTGGGGAGGTCGCCCGTCGATCTTCACCACCCGCTCGCCGGAGGTGCTGTGGCTGATGGCCCTGCCCACCCTGGTGCTGATGGGTCTGGTGCTGCACCTGCCCCAGCTGCTGGTGATCAACGGGGTGTTCGCCCTCTCGCCGCTGCCGGGCTGGGGACCGCAGGCGCTGCCGCTGCTGCTCTCCACCCTGGTGGGAGGCGGGCTGTCGGCCGTCTTCTACCTGCGGCCCCATCCCCTGGCCCATCTGCCTGCGGCCCTCGGAGGCCTGCAGGACTGGCTGGCCCACGACCTGCAGACCGAGCGCTTCTACCACCGCACCGTGGTGTGGCTCGTGGTGTCGCTGGCACGGCTCAGTGCCTGGGCGGACCATCGCCTGATCGAGGGCTTCAGCGGCGCCTCCGGCAGCGCCGCCCTGGCGGGCGCCCGCCGCCTCAGCCTCACCACCTCGGGCCGGTCCCAGGCCTATGCCCTCTCCCTGGTGCTGGGCGTGCTGCTGATGGCCATCTGGCTGCTGGTGGCTCCTCCCTTCCCATCCGCCCACCTCCTCCGCCCGTTCAGCTGATGGGACCCACTCCCCTTCTCCTGCTGCTGGCCCTGCCCCTGGCGGGCACCCTGCTGCTGCCGCTGATGCCGGCCGAGCTTCCCTCAGCCCGCCTGCGCGCCATCGCCGCCGTGCCCGCAGGTCTGCAGCTGCTGGTGGCCCTGCTCTGCTGGCGGAACCCGCCGGCCGACCTGCGGATCCCCTGGCTGCCGCAGCTCGGTCTCTCCCTCGACCTCGGCCTCGACGGCCTCTCGCTGCCGCTGGTGCTGCTGAGCGCCCTGCTCACCGCCCTGGCCATCCTCTCGGCGCCGAAGGACCAGGCCCGTCCGCGCCTGTTCTTCTCCCTGATGCTGGCCACCAACCTCGGCGTGGTGCTGGCCTTCCTGGCCGGCAATGCCCTGCTGTTCCTGCTGGCCTTCGAGCTGGTGCTGATCCCCCTCACCCTGCTGGTGGCGATCTGGGGGGGCGA
>JALOOQ010000116.1 GCA_025454305.1 Cyanobium sp. Prado107 | reverse complement strand
GATGCCATGGATCGGGCTGAACACCAGCTCGATCGACCACTTGGTGGCCATGCCCTCGGCCTCGAGCGGATTGGCCAGGCCCAGGCCGCACAGCACCAGATCGGGACGTTCGGCCCGCACCCGCTCCAGTTGCCTCTCCACGTCCTGGCCCTCGCTCAGCCGGGTGCCGGGGGGCAGCAGCGCCAGCTCCTCGGCCATCAGCTTGCGATCGAGGTAGGGGGTGCCCACCTCCACCAGGTCCATGCCGCACTCGCGGCTCAGAAACCGGGCCAGGGGAATCTCCAGCTGGGAGTCGGGCAGCAGGAACAGCCGCTTGCCGGCCAGCACCTCGCGCAGGGGAGCCAGGGCGCGCTGCCCCCGCTCCACCAGCGGATCGAGCACGGCCCCCACCCGCTCGCGATCGATGCCGAAGGCGGCGGCCGCCGCCGCCATCCAGGCGCGGCTGCCCTCCACCCCGAAGGGGTAGGGGGCGCGGATCAGCTCGGCGCCGCGGTCCACCAGGGCCCGTGCCGTGCCGCTCAGGAACGGCTGGGCCAGCAGCAGCCTGGTGCCTGGGCCCACGGCCGGCAGCTCGGTGGAGCGCCGCGGCGGCAGGCTGGCCACCCGCTCGATGCCGAGTCTGTGGAACAGGCCCACCAGCCGCTCCTCCACCGCATCGGCCAGGGTGCCCACGATCAGCAGCTGGTCCGGCAGCTGAGCCTGCGTCGCATCGGGCTGCTCGGCGGTGGGCATCAGCGGGATCAGGGCCTGCAGGGCGCCGTCCTCCCCCTGGGTGAAGGTGGTCTCGATGCCGCTGCCGGAGTAGTTCAGCACCGTCACCCGGCCGGCGTTCCGGCGGCTGAGCCGCTCGGCCGCCTTGGCCAGGTCGAGCTTGATCACCTCGCTCGGGCAACTGCCCACCAGGAACAGGGTGCGGATCTCGGGCCGGCGCTCCAGCAGACGGGCCACCAGCCGGTCGAGTTCCTCGTTGGCGTCGGCCAGGCCGGCCAGGTCCCGTTCGCCCAGGATCGCCGTGCCGAAGCGGGGCTCGGCGAAGATCATCACCCCGGCGGCGCTCTGGATCAGGTGGGCGCAGGTGCGCGAGCCCACCACCAGAAAGAACGCATCGGGCATGCGCCGGTGCAGCCACACGATCGAGGTGAGCCCGCAGAACACCTCCCGCTGGCCGTTCTCCCGCAGCACCGGCCGCTCGCTCTCCGCCACCGTTGAACCAGCCATGCAGGGGGGGCTCCGCCGCCGTTGTCCTCTTCAGGGTGGTGCGGCCGGGGGCACCCGGGCCAGGGAGCTGTGGGAAAACTTCGGGATCGGCCCTTGAAAGCTCTTGAAAACGTCGGGCTCAGCTGTGGCCATGTCTGCTCCCATCAGCTGTGGGGCTCGGGTTCCAGGCGCAGATCCACCGTGCACAGTCCCGGCTCCAGCGTTCGCCAGGCGGCGGCCGTCGCGGTCGTCACCCGGCTCGGGGCCTGAGGCTGCCAGCCACCCTCGGCCGTCTCCAGCGACCATTGGGCCAGTGGCAGCAAGGTCTCGCCGCCGGCGGGCGGCTCGTTCCCGAGCAGCTGCAGCACCAGCGGCAGGTGGGGGGCGACGCCGGGATGCAGGCAGGGGTAGAGGCGGTGCTGGCGGTAGCGCACCGCCAGGGGCCCCTCGCCGAGGGGCAGGGGGCGGCCGTTGAGCAGCAGCCGCCGGCGTCGCCGGAAGGCCGCGCTGCTCTGCACCTCGAAGCGCTGCAGGGAGGCGTCCACGAAGCGGCTGGTGAAGCCTCCCTCCCGCGGGGTGTAGCAGGCTCATGTGCTCGCCGGGATCGTCGCCCTGCCAGTGCAGCAGCGGCGGGAAGCGCCAGCGCCAGATGGCCCGGAAGGGCTCGGCGGCCAGGGGCAGGCCCGCCTCCGCCAGATCCGCCAGCACCAGCTCCAGGTCGTGCCACAGCGCCGAGGGCAGGAGCATGCGGTCGTGCAGGGCCGCTCCCCAGTCGCGCAGCCGCGCGGGCCGGCGTTCGGGGCTGAGCAGCATCGCCGCCAGGGAGCTCCAGAGCAGGGCGATGGCCGCGGTCCAGTCGGGATCGGGGAGGGTCTCCAGGGCCCGGAACTCGATCAGCCCGAGGCAGCCGGCGGGCGTGCCGGGGTTCCAGAACTTGTCCAGGCTGATCTCGCTGCGGTGGTTGTTGCCGGAGCGGTCGGCGTGCAGGTGCCGCAGGGTCTCGCCGATCAGCTGGCGCTGGTCGCCGCCGCCGAGCTCCTCCAGGAAGCGGTAGGCCAGCTCCAGGTCGAACAGGCCTCCCAGGGCCTCATCCGGCCGCGGCGCCTGGGAGGCCGGACCGACGCTGGACCCGCTGAAGAGATAGCCGAGGCTGGGATGGTGCTGGAAATAGCGCAGCACCCCCACCAGCCAGGCGGGGCGGCTGAAGAAGGGATGGCGCTCGAGGCTGGGCCCGCCCCAGAGCAGGTGGTTGCCGCCGCCGGTGCCCTCCTTGCCGCCCCCGGCGCCGGCCTTCCAGCTACGCAGCCCCACCTCGGCCGCCGCCTCGTGCAGCAGCCGGATCCAGTGGCGGTAGGCGCTCCAGCCGGCGCACACCGGCAGGTTGATCTCCAGCACCCCCGGATCGGCCGCCAGACCGAGCACATCCCAGCCCTCCGCCGCATCCACCGGCAGCAGGCCGCTGAACTCCGGGGGTGCCAGGGGACCGCCGCCCTCATGTCCGCGGGCCAGGTCGCTGATGGCCCGCAGCAGCACTTCGGTGGGCCGGCGCTCCAGCGGCGGCAGGAACAGGCTCCAGCCTTCGGCATCGATCTCCAGCGTGAGCAGCTGGCAGGGGATGGTGGCGGGGAAGTGCTCCAGCGGCAGCCGCAGCCCCGCCGGGCCCGGCGCCAGGGTGAGCAGGCGCCGCTCCCGCGGCAGCTCCCAGCGGCGGCTGCTCCATGCCTGCCCGTCCCAGGTGAGCGGCACGGCCCACACACGCCGCCGGGGATCGAGGGGATCGCGCAGTTTCCTGGAGTGCAGGCGCACCCCGAGACCCTGGCCCAGGCGCTTCAGCCAGTCCTTGGCGGCGTCCGCCGACAGAGGATCACCCTCGCCGTCGGGCACGGGCCAGGGGGCGATCGGCCTGCCGTCCAGGCCGGTGACCAGGCGCAGCGCCCAGCGCGGATTCACCTCCCCCTCGTAGCGCTTGCCGCTGCAGTAGATGAGGGTGCTGCCCGGCCAGGTGCGCCGCTGGATCGCCCGGGCCATGGCCCGGGCCATGGGCAGCTTGGTGGGGCCGTCCGCCGCCACGCTCCATTCGGCGCCCTCCGGCTCGACCGGCACGTAGGTGGGTTCGCCCCCCAGGGTGAGCTCGATCCCCGCCCCGCTCAGCCGGGCCTCGGCGTGGGCCGCTGCCGCCTCCATCCAGTCCTGGTCCATAGACGATGAATGGCCCCCGGGTGTGGACCCGCACGTTCAGCCCCATGCTGCACAGGGAAGGTTGGTTTAATGACCCGCAGGTCCGGAGCAGCGGATCCACAGCCCCCTTCAACGGATGGCTCCCCCCCTCTGGCGCCGGCGCCGTCCCCCTTCCACCCGAATCCGGCGCCCCTGGCGGGCGCCGGTGGCACTGGCGGTGCTGGTCAACATCGCGGCCGTCGGCTACCGCCTCACCGAGGGCTGGGACTGGGGAGACTGCTATTGGATGGTGCTGATCACCCTCAGCACGCTCGGCTTCAGCGACGCCCACACCAAGGTGCTCAGCAGCTCCGGCAGGCTGGTCACCGCCCTGCTGATCCTGGGCGGCCTGGTGGTGGTGCAGATCAGCATCCAGGGCGTGCTGGGACTGAGTGAAACGGGCTACTTCCGGCGCATGCGCGAGCGCCGTTTCCGTCGTTGGCTGAACTCGATGCAAGATCACGTGATCCTCTGCGGCTACGGCCGCATCGGTCGGGAGATCGCCGCCCAGGTGACCCGCGAGGGGGTGGAACTGCTGGTGGTGGACACCGATCCGGAGCGCCGCGAGGCCGCCGAGGAGGAGGGACTGCCCGTGCTGGCGGCCGATGCCACCCTCGATGAAACCCTGGTGGAAGCGGGCATCCACCGCTGTCGCTCGCTGGTGGCGGCCCTGCCCAGCAACGCTGCCAACCTCTACGTGGTGCTCAGCGCCCGCGGGCTGGCGCCGCGTTGCCGTCTCATCGCCCGCTCCGACAGTGACGAGGCCGAGCGCAAACTGCGCCTGGCAGGCGCCGATGAGGTGGTGAGTCCCTACGTGAGCGGCGGTCGCATGATGGCGGCCACGGCCCTGCGGCCCATGGCCGTGACCTTCATGGACCTGCTGGCCGGCAGCGACTGCGAGGTGGAGGAGTTCCTGCTCAGCGACGACCCGGCGGATCTGGGCCGGCTCAACGGCATGAGCCTGGGGGACCTGGAGCTGGGCCGGCGCACCGGTGCGCTGGTGCTGGCTGTGCGCCAGCCTCGCCGTCAGGTGACCAATGAGCGGCAGTACCGGGGCGCCAGCTACCGGCTGCCGGAACAGGATCTGGTGGCCAACCCGGGCCGGGAGCAGCGGCTGGAACCGGGGCAGCTGCTGGTGGTCATGGGTAGCCAGTCGCAGCTGCAGCAGGTGGGTGAGCTGCTGGGCACCGCCCTCAGGAGGGTCGACCACATGACCGGTTGAGTCGCCGCCGCCGGACGGAGCTCAGGAATCGGCCTCCTCGAGGATCTGGCGCTTGAGCTCGATCTGATAGCCCTCCGTCATCGCTTCCAGGGACTCGGCCTCCTGCTCGTCCACCTGCAGGGCCTCGGCCAGCACCATGTCCGGCACCTGGGTGGACCCCACAGCCGTGAGCGCCATGCCCAGGGAGGCGCTGTCGCGGTGCCAGATCGAGGCCGCCTCGGCCAGCTTGGTGAGGGTCTCGTCGCTCACCACCTCGCCGCTGCGCTGGGCGATCGCCGCAGCGAGGCGCCGGTCGTCGAACACGGCGGCGGCCGCCAGGTGAGCGGCATGCAGGGCTCCGAGGCTGTAGAGGGCCTCGGAGCGCAGCGTCACCAGGCTCTTGCCCAGGGCACGCTCCCGCACCCCCTGCCAGGGCACCGAGGGCGTGGCCTCGTCGCCGGCGGCGGGGCCCGCGTCGAGCTCTCCCAGAGCCGGCAGCTTGCGGCTGCCCAGGCCGATCTCGGAAACCGCCTGGGGATCGAGACGCTCACCCAGGCGCCGCAGCCAGCGTCCGACCCCTCTGCGTAGACCCCTGCGTATTCCCATACCTGCCCCGCGACTGTGATCCCACTGTGGCCCCGATCAGGGCGTGCTGTCGCGGAAACGGTCCCGGATCACCTCCGCCTCACGTCTGCGGCGACGCAGGGCGGCCACGCAGTCGCCGTCGAGCTTGCCCAGCTCCACCAGCCGCTGCAGCTGCTCCAGGGCGGCCTCCAGGCTCCAGGGGGACTTGTAGGGCCGGTGGCTGGTGAGGGCGTCGAAGACGTCGGCCACGGAGATGATGCGCGCCTCCAGGCTGATCTCCTCGCCGCGCAGTCCCCGCGGGTAGCCCGACCCGTCCAGGCACTCGTGGTGGTCGGCCACCACGTTGCGCATCATCGCCACCTCGTCCCGCTCGTGCAGATCGAGGTCGGCGATCAGCTTCTCCAGCAACTGCACGCCCATGCGCACATGGCTCTCCATGAGGCTGCGCTGCTCGGCGTCGAGCTGACCGGGCTTGAGCAGCACCTCGTCGGGGATGCCGATCTTGCCGATGTCGTGCAGGGGAGCGAAGAGGTGGAGATTCTCGATGTATTCATCGCTGAGGCCATGGCTGGCCTGCAGCTCCCGGCCGATCAGGCGGGCGTAGTGCGCCATGCGCTCCAGGTGCCCGCCGGTCTCGGTGTCACGCAGGTTGGCGAATTCCCGGGCCACCTGGGCCGAGGTGGCGATCGAGCGCACCAGGTCGAGCTCCTGGCCGATCGTGAGGGTCACCAGCACGGCGAACAGCTCCAGACTGCGCTGCACCGGTGGCGTGAAGGCCGCCGCCTGGAGCGAATCGAAGAACAGAAAGCCGATGAAGCTGTCCCGGTGCAGCAGCGGCACGGTGAGCGAGGACCGGTACCCCTGCTCCAGCAGCCAGCGGGAATGGGGCGTGTCGCCGCTGATCACCGCCGGGATGTCGTCGATCACCCGGGTGCCCCCCTGGCTGGCCAGACGGCTCAGCGCAGCGGTGTCCGCCAGCCGCCACTCATGGGCCTCGATGGGGATGCCGCTGCGAGTGCTGTTCACGAACGTGCGCAGCAGGTCGTCGCGGGGGTCGTAGAGGGCGCAGCCGATGCGGTCCACCGCCGGCACCACCTCCAGCAGCTGGCTGTGCAGCTGGCGCAGGCGGGCCCCGAGGCTGTCGCCGATGGGGGCGCGGGTCACGGTGGCGAGCGGGGGCGGAACCATACGCTGCGGTTCTAGCCCCGGGGCGGCCGCCCTGTCAGGACGCGGTGTCCGACGAGGCGGACCCGCTCACCTGGATCGGCTGGCCGTGGCGCAGGCTGATCAGGTTGGAGGTGATCACCGCCTGGCCGGAACTCAGGCCTGCGAGCACCGGGTAGCGGTTGTTCTGCAGGGAGCCGAGCCGCACCGGCACCTGGATCGCGAAGCGGGTGTCGGGCGGCAGGGCGCGCAGGCGCTGCAGATCCACCCGCCCCGGGCTGCGCTCCAGGTCGGCCAGGCTGCCGGGCACGAACACGAAGGCCTGGCCGGACTGCTGAGTCACCGCCTGGAAGGGCACTGCCAGCTCCTGGCGTTCCTCCAGGAGCAGCCGGGCGCGGCTGCGCTGTCCGCTGCGCAGGCTGCCGGCGCTGTTGTCGAACTCGGCCTTGGCGAGCAGGAACTGGCTGGCGCCGTCGATGAGCGGATCCACCGTGCTCAGCTGCCCCCGCGCCAGTTCGCGCTCCGTCTCCGGGTCGATCAGCACCACCGCCTGACCCGGCCTCACCCGCTCGGCCTGCAGCGCCGGCACCTCGAGCCGGGCCTGCAGGCGGTCGTTGCGCACGATGCGGGTGAAGGGGCTGTTGGCCTCGATCACATCGCCCACCTTCACCTCCAGATCGGCGACGATGCCGCTGATCGGGGCGCGCACGTTGCGGAAGCCCAGGTCGGCCGTGGCCGCCTCCAGCTGCTCGCGGGAAGCCACCGCCCGCAGGCGGAACTCATCGCGCTGCTCGGCGCTCACGGCTCCCTGCCGGGCCAGATAGGCGTAGCGCTGGTAGTTGATCTGATCGGTGCGGGCCTGGGCCTGCAGGCGGGCCACGTCGGCCCGGGCCTGGATCTGGTCGAGCACCAGCAGCAGGTCCCCTTCCCGCACCGGGCTGCCCTGGCGCACGCGCAGCTCCCGGATGCGTCCGTCCGTCTGGGAGGAGAGCTGCACCTCCTCGATCGCCTCCAGGGTGCTGATCGTGTCGATCGTTGTGCTGAAGGCGGTGGGGGCCACTGCGGTGGTGGCCACCGTGAGCGGGGGAGACGACGGCCCTCCCCCCTGCTGGTCCGGACGGCAGCCCAGCAGTACGGGCAGGGCCATCAGCGCCGCCGCGGCAGAGCCGGCAAGCCGACGCCGGCCGGCCGACCCACCGCGAAGCACTGCCAGGGCTGGGTTCCTCGCCAAGGGATCACTCCGGTAGCGGGTGCTGGGGCCGAGTGTATGCAGTCCGTTCAGCCGACCGCTTCGGGGGTGTCGCGGAAGCGGCTGAGCGCCAGGCGCACCAGCGGCGCCCCCACCAGTTCGAACGCCACGGTGGAGCCGATGGCCAGGCTCAGCACCGGCGTGGCCCCTTCCCCCAGCTGGTCGGCAGCCACCAGTGCCATGCCCACGGCCACGCCGGCCTGGGGCAGCAGGGCAACTCCCACCCAGCGCCGGGTGAGTGGGTCGGTGCCGGCCCAGCGAGCCCCCGTCGCAGCCCCTCCCACCTTGCCGAGGCAGCGCAGCAGCACATAGGCCAGGCCCACGCCCCCGATCCGGCGCAGGCCGCCCACATCGAGCGACGCGCCCGCCAGCACGAAGAACAGGGCCATGAACGGCAGTTCGATGCCCTCGATGGCATGAAAGGGGTAGTCGTGATGACGGGCGAGGTTGGCGACGACCGCCCCCATCACCATCGCGGCCACCAGGTAGGACACCTCGAAGTGTGCCGCCAGCCCGCCGCAGAGCAGCACGATTCCAAGCGCTTCCAGCAGCATCGGCTGGCCCTCGCGGATGCGGCCGGTGAGCAGGGCCGCCGGCAGTCCCACCGCCAGTCCCACCAGCGCGCCCCCGCCCAGCTCCCGCCAGGCCCAGAGGAGGGGCAGCAGGGGCGACGGATCATCCCCCTGGCCGGCCCGGGCGAGGGCCAGGCCGATCCCGAACAGCAGCAGGGCCCACACGTCGTCGAGGGCGGTGATGCCCAGCAGCAGGTCTGCGAACCGGCGTCGGGGGCCGCTGTCACCGGTGAGCTGAGCGACCACGTCGAGCACGGCGGGGGGTGCCGTCGCCGCGGCGATGCAGCCCAGCACGGTGGCCTGGGGCCAGGCCAGCCCCAGCAGCATCAATCCCAGACTCACGCTCGCCACCGTGCCCAGAGCCTCCAGCAGGGAGATCAGCACCACCTGGCGGCCCTCATG
>JALOOQ010000115.1 GCA_025454305.1 Cyanobium sp. Prado107 | reverse complement strand
AGCTGGGCGACCAGCTGCGCGGCGAGCCCGTGCGGCGCCTGGCCGCGGTGGTGCAGGAGCGCACGCCGGCTTCCGAGGGTGGCGACCCCCTGGCGATGGTGGGCATGCTCAAGCCGTCCCTGCACTTCTACGGGCGCCGGGTTGTGATCTACGAGGGGGCCGAACCGGCGGGTCTGGTGAACCTGGCCGACCGCATGGCCACGGAACGCCGCCAGGGACAGGAGCCGAGCACCCCGGCGCAGCGCCCCCATGTGCTGCTGGTGATCGACGCCGACACCGCGTCCCGCGAGCACTGGCGTGGCCTGCAGCCTGAGCTTCTGGACCAGGCGGGCATCTACCGCCTCTGGCGCCTCGACCGCCGCCGCCTGGAGCAGCGGGCAGCCCAGCTGCGCCAGGCCGGGGTGCGGGCCGACTGGCGCGATCCGCGGCCGGAGCGCTACTGAGCCCTGGAGGCATCTGCCGCCACCGCCAGCTGCCGGCGACGGCAGAAGCTGCAGTGCCCCCAGCGCGCCATCTCTCCGGCCGGGGCCGGACAGCCGCAGTCCGGACAGCTGGCCATGCCGTGCACATCCACACGGCTGGGATGCCGGGCCCAGGCCAGGGCCTCCTCCTCAGCGCCGGGTGTGGCCGTGGGGATGGGGTGATCCTGCTCGATGCGCAGATCCCGCAGCGCGAAGCCGGCCGCGCGCAGGGCCCCGAGCAGCTGGTGACGGTGGTACTGAAGGGCCTGCAGCCAGGGGCCCGGCGCCGCTCCCACCGTGAGCCTGGAGCCCTGCAGCCGCAGCGGTCGGCAGTGGGGGGCGAGCTGGGGACCCGCCAGCTGGGGCCAGCGTTGCCAGATGGCCGCCAGATGGCCCTGCCGCTGCCAGTCCCGCTGCAGTGCCTCCAGGCAGCGGTCCAGGCCGATGGCCCCGGGTCGGGGCGGTGGCATCAGCAGCGACAGCGTGCCGACACGGCGTGTGACGGCCGCTGTGCTCTGCCCGGCGGCCGGTCCGGACCGCCGCCTGCGTTTCCCAGGGGTGTTCGGTTCTGCCATGGGCTGGCTGGCGCGGTGCGGCGCGGCGGATGTGGTTAGCCTCAAGCATCGCCCCGTTCCCCTCCATGGGCTTCTTCGACCGCCTCAGCCGCCTGTTTCGCGCCAACGCCAACGCGGTGATCAGCAACATGGAGGATCCCGCCAAGATCCTCGACCAGTCCGTCGAGGACATGCAGCGGGATCTGGTGAAGCTGCGCCAGGCGGTGGCCACGGCGATCGCCAGCCAGAAACGGATCCAGAACCAGGCCGAGCAGGCCGAGGCCCAGAGCAAGACCTGGTACGAGCGGGCCGAACTGGCACTGAAGAAGAACGAGGAGGATCTGGCCCGCGAGGCCCTCTCCCGGCGCAAGACCTATCAGGACACCGCCACGGCCCTGAACACCCAGCTCCAGAACCAGGCGGCGCAGGTGGAGGGACTGAAGAAGAGCCTGGTGGCTCTTGAGGCCAAGATCGCCGAGGCCAAGACCAAGAAGGACATGCTCAAGGCACGGGCCCAGGCGGCCAAGGCCCAGGAGCAGCTGCAGAGCGCCGTGAACGGGCTGGGCACCGACAACGCCATGGCCGCCTTCGAGCGCATGGAGGAGAAGGTGCAGATCCTCGAGGCCCGCAGTCAGGCCGCCGCGGAACTGGCGGGCGCCGATCTGGAGAGTCAGTTCGCGGCCCTGCAGGGCAGTGACGTCGACGACGAACTGGCGGCCCTGAAGAACCGCCTTGCCGGCGTTCCCGAGGAGCCGATCGCCCTGCCGGCCGAGGACGCACCGGTGCCCCGGCTCGAGCCGGCCCAGGTGGCCGAGGTGGACGCGGAGCTGCAGGAGCTCAAGCGCTCCATCGACCAGCTCTGAAGTCCGGTTCCGCTGCGCGGGCCGCTCCGGCAGCGGCGGCCGGGCTCCATACAATCCAGCTTCGCCGTTGCCTGCCCTGTGCCCGTCGCCCAGCTCACCGACGCCAACTTCGAACGTGAGGTGCTGCAGTCGTCCACGCCCTATCTGGTCGATGTCTGGGCCCAGTGGTGCGGCCCCTGCCGGCTGATGGCTCCGCTGATGGACTGGGCCGCCGCCGAGTACGCCGGCAGCCTCACGGTGGGCAAGCTGGAGGCCGACCCCAACCCCCTCAGCCGCGACCGGATGAAGGTGCAGGGCTTGCCCACCCTGGTGCTCTACAGGGGTGGCGAGGAGGTGGCGCGCCATGAGGGCGCCATGGCACAGGCCCAGCTGAAGGCCTTCCTGGATGCCCATCTCTGAGCGCCTCAGCCGCCTTGGCAGCGGCGTCTTCGCTCGCAACGACCAGCGCAAGGCGGCCTACGCCCGCCGGGCCGACGATCCGGGCGCCGGTCTGCCACCCCTGCTCGACCTCTCCCTCGGCTCCACCGATCTGCAGCCTCCGGCGGTGGCGATCGATGCCATCGCCGCCCATCTGGCCAGGCCGGAGAGCGCCGCCTACTGCCTCCATGCCGCCACCGCCCCCTTCCGCCGGGCGGTGGCGGGCTGGGCCCGGCGCCGGTTCACCGTGGACGTGGACCCAGAGCGCGAGGTGCTGCTGCTGGTGGGGTCCCAGGAGGGCACGGCCCACCTGCCCCTGGCGGTGCTCAATCCGGGGGATGGGGCGCTGCTGCTCGACCCCTACTACCCCTCGCACATGGGGGGCCTGCACCTGGCCTCGGCCCGGCCGCTGCTGCTCCCCCTCGATGCCGCCGCAGGCTGGCGGCCGGATTTCGAGCGCCTTTCGGCGCGCCAGTGGGACAGCCTGCGCCTGATGGTGCTCGGCTTTCCCCACAACCCCACCGCCACCACCGGCGAGCAGGCCTGGGTGGACGCGGCGGTGGACAAGGCCCTGGCCCACGGCATCGTGCTCGCCCACGACAACCCCTACGTGGACCTGGCCCTGGAGGGAGAGGCTCCGGCGCTGCTGCGCAACCCGGCCTGGCGCGACTGCGGCATCGAGTTCTTCTCCCTCTCCAAGAGCTGGTGCCTGGGGGGCTACCGACTGGCGTTCGCGATCGGTGCCGAATGGCTGATCACCGCCCTGCGCCAGCTCAAGGGGGTGGTGGACTTCAACCAGTCGCTGGCGCTGCAGGCCGGGGCCATCGCCGCCCTGGAACAGGCCCCCGCGTGGCCGGAGCGGCTGCGGGCGGTGTACCGCCAGCGCCGCGATGGGATGGCCGGTGCCCTGGAGGCGGCCGGCTGGCCGGTGCGGCGTCCCTCGATGGCGCTCTACCTCTGGCTGTCGTTGCCCCCCCAGGCCGGGCAGCAGGCGTCCGAGGACTTCTGCGCCGCCCTGCTGGAGGGCACGGGGGTGGCGCTGACTCCCGGCAACGGCTTCGGGCCCGGGGGTGAGGGGTGGGTCCGGCTGGCGCTGGTGCATCCCGAGGCCGAGCTCGAAGCCGGTGCCGCGCGCATCGGCCGCTGGCTGGCCCGTCGTTGACGGCGGCACCCCGGACCGTCGGCCCGGGCGCCTGGAGGCTGCGTCGCCTGCCGGTGTGCGCCAGCACCGAGATCGAGCTGGAACGCTGGTTGGCCCGGCGTGGCGGCGGCCCCGGCCCCGGCGAGGTTCCCCTGGCGGTGCTGGCCAGGCGGCAGCGCCACGGCCGGGGTCAGCAGGGGCGCCACTGGCACTCGCCCGTCGGCGGCGTGTGGCTGAGCGCGGCCCTGCCCTGGCCGGAGCGACCCTCAGCCGCCCTCGGACTGGCGGTGGCGGTGGGCCTGGCACTGGAGTTCGAGGCCCTGGGCTTGCAGCCGCGGATCAAGTGGCCCAACGATCTGTTGCTGCAGGGGCGGAAGTTTGCCGGGGTGCTGCCGCGGCTGCGGCTGCGGGGAAGTGCGGTGCGCTGGGCCCAGGTGGGGATCGGCGTCAACGGCGTCAACCGCGTGCCAGCCGGCGCCATCGCTCTGGTGGAGGCCCTGGGGGGCCCGGCTCGCCGTCATCCCGAGGCCCGGCCACGCCGGCTCGAGCGGCGCGTGCTGCGGGCTCTCGACTGGGCCCGTCTCCACGCGGCCTGTGGGGACAGCGTGCGGCGGCTGGCCGAGGTGCGTCTGCTGGCCAGTCCCGAGGGCGTGCACCATCTCGGTGCGGTGTGGCAGGTTGATGGTCTGGGCGTGGACGGTGCACTTTGCCTGCGCCGGGGGGGCCTCACCACGCGCCTCCAGCGCCGGTTCTGAAACCACTGGCTGGTGGTTCTGACCCACGGGTGGTCTGTTTACAATCCAGCCGTCAACTTCCCTTCGCAGCGCCTCTCCGTGGCCCCTGTTCTCCGGCGGTTGGCGCCCCTGCGCTTGGGTGTTGCCCTGCTCAGCGCTTCCAGTCTCACTGCCCTGGCTCTGGGCCTGGCCCAGCAGGCGTCCGCCGAACCGCCGCTGGCGGAGCCGGCCCCGAGCGAGCGGCCGGCCGCTCCTGCCGCGGCTGAGCCGATCCCCCGGCCTCCGCTCACGGCCCCTTCGGCCCGCCAGGCCGATGCGCCCAAACCTCCCGCCGAGCCCCTCAGGGCCCAGCCCAGGCCTTCAGCGGCCAGCCAGCCCGGTGTCCTCCTGCCGGGTTCCCGACCCGCGCCTGCCCCCCTGCGCCCGGATCCCGGCACATTGGCCTCCCCGGAGCCCCGCCGCTTCGACCGCTCCCTCGATGAGCTGGTGCGTGACGGCGTCGTGACCCAGAGCGAGCGCAACCGCATCCGCACGGGAGCGATGACGTCGCCCGTCACGGCTCCCGCCCATCGGCAGGCCTGCCGCAGCGGTGCTCTCTCCGAGCAGGAGTGCCGCACTGGCGTGGTGGTGCGCTGGCGGGGGCGCAGCGACAATCAGGCCTGGCCCCTGGATCCCTCCGACCCAGCTGCCCGCGAGGCGGCTCAGCAGGAGCTGGTCGCCGGCAGCAGCGGCTGGAGCGGGGTGATGGGCGATCCGCTCACCACTCCGCTCACGGTGCCGGTGAGCTCGCTGCTCATCGGCGATGGCGGCAGCCTGCGGCTCGCCGATGTGTTCGCGGTCACGCCCCGCCCGGCTCCGGTGGCCGGCAACGGCAACCGCAGCCTGCTGCTGCCGGTGATCGGTTCGGCCCTGAACACCAGTGGCTTCGGCTTCCGCCTGCACCCGATCCTGGGCAGCTGGCTGATGCACGCCGGCATCGATCTGGCGGCTCCCACCGGCACACCGGTGGTGGCGGCGCTCAGCGGCAGGGTGGTGAGCACCGGCAACGCCGGGGGGTATGGCCTGGCGATCGAACTCGAACACGACAATCCCCGCCGGCGCACCCTCTACGCCCACCTCAGTGAGCTCTATGTGAAACCGGGTGACCGGGTGCGCCAGGGCGAGGTGATCGGCAGGGTCGGCAGCACCGGCCTGAGCACCGGTCCGCACCTCCATTTCGAGCTGCGTCTCCCCGGCGATGGCGGCTGGGTGGCCGTCGATCCGGGATCCTTCGACCACGGCTCCAATCCGCTCAACCCCGTGGGTGGCGATGTCATTGCCCAGATGATGGGGCAGCTTCTGCAGCGGCTCGAACGCCCTGGCCTTCCCGGCACGGCGGCTGCCCCTCTCGGGGGCTGATGCGGGGGGCTGATGCGGGTCAGTCGCTGATGCGTCCGTCGCGGAAGTGCACCACCTGATCAGCCCGGGCCGCCACATCGTCCTCGTGGGTCACGATCACGACGGTGATGCCGCTGCGGTGCAGCTCGTCGAAGATTCCCAGCACTTCATCGGTGGTGCGTGAATCCAGGGCGCCCGTGGGTTCGTCGGCCAGCAGCAGGGCCGGTTCGTTGATGATCGCCCGGGCGATCGCCACCCGCTGCTGCTGGCCCCCGGAGAGCTGGTTTGGCTTGTTGTGCAGGCGCTGGCCCAGGCCCACCCGCTCCAGGGCCCGCCGGGCGCGCTCACGGCGCTCGGCGGCGGGCACCCCGGCGTAGATCATCGGCAGCATCACGTTCTCCAGGGCCGTGAGCTGGGGCAGCAGGTGGAACTGCTGGAACACGAAGCCCAGCTCGCGGTTGCGCAGATCGGCCAGTTCGTCGTCGCTGAGGGTTTCCACCGGCACGCCGTTGAGGCGGTAGCTGCCGGCACTGGGCCGGTCGAGGCAGCCGAGGATGTTCATGGCCGTGCTCTTGCCTGAGCCGGAGGCTCCCATCACGGCGAGGTAATCACCCTGGTTCACCCGCAGGTCGAGGCCGTCAAGGGCGCGCACCTCGGCGTCGCCGCTGCCGTACACCTTCTCCACACCGATCAGCTCAGCGACGGGACGGCCCACGGCGGGGAGCGCTTCAGCCAAGGGTGGCCTGGAGGATCGGTGTGCCGGCCACACTCTGGCTGGCCCAGGTGAACAGCGGGCTGGAGAGAATGCCGCCCACGGCCGTGACGATCACGCAGCCCACCAGGGCGGCGCGCAGCGAGGGCAGGCCGGGCAGGGACCAGTTGATGGAGGGATAGGCCTTGACCACCTCGGAGGCCTCCTGAGGTTCCTTCACCACCATCATCTTGATCACGGAGATGTAGTAGTAGATCGACACCACCGAGGTGAGCAGACCCACCACCACCAGCAGGTACTGGCCATCTGCCCAGCCGGCGAAGAAGAGGTAGATCTTGCCGAAGAATCCGAGCATCGGCGGAATGCCGCCGAGCGACAGCAGGCAGAGGCTGAGGCCGAGGGTGATCAGTGGATCCTTCTGGTAGAGACCGGCGTAATCGCTGATCCGATCGGAACCGGTGCGCAGGGAGAAGAGAATGATGCAGGCGAAGGCGCCCAGGTTCATGAACAGGTAGGGCGGCGTAGCCGTCCTCGGTGCCGCACACCAGGCCGATCATCACGAAGCCGGCCTGGCCGATGGAGCTGTAGGCCAGCATCCGCTTCATCGAGGTCTGGGCCAGGGCCACCACGTTGCCCAGCACCATGCTGAGCACCGCGAGCACGGTGAACAGCAGTTTCCACTGCTCATCGAAGCTGCCGAAGCAGCCCACCAGAATGCGCAGGGCCAGGGCGAAGCCGGCGGCCTTGGAGCCCACCGAGAGGAAGGCCACCAGCCCTCGTAGACGTCGGGGGTCCACTGGTGGAAGGGCACGGCGGCGATCTTGAAGGCCACCGTGGCCAGCACGAACACCAGGGCCAGGGCCGCGATCGGACTGGCGCTGGTCTCGAGGGCCGCACCGACCGCCTCGAGGCTGGTGGAGCCCCCGGTGAGGCCGTAGAGCAGGGAGGCGCCGTAGAGGAAGACAGCTGCCGCAGCCGAGCCCACCAGCAGATATTTGAGGGCCGCTTCGGAGCTGCGGGCGTCCCGCTTCATGTAGCCCGACAGCAGGTAGCTGGCCACCGAGAGCGTTTCCAGCGACACGAAGATGCTCACCAGGTCGGTGGAGCCGCAGAGGAACATGGCGCCCAGGGTGGCGGCCAGGAGGATGGCGGCGTATTCGCCCACCGGCGTGCCGCTGCGCTCCACGTAGCGCCAGCTGAGCATCAGGGTGATCAGCGTGGACGCCGCCACGACGGCCCGGAAGGCGATCGCCAGGTTGTCGGCCAGGAAGCTGCCCAGGAACGAGGGCTGCAGGTCGGCGGGATTCCACTGCAGGGCCAGCAGCACCAGCGAGCCGCCCAGACCGGCGTAGCTGAGGGGAGGCACCCAGCGGCTGGCGGCCTTCTCGCCCGCAAGGTCCACCAGCAGGCAGGCCACCAGGGCCAGCAGCACAGCCGCCTCCGGTGCGATCGCGCCGGCGTTGAGCTGCAGGGCCAGGCCGGAGACGCCCGTGCCGCTGCTGATGGCGTCGACCGCGGGATTGGCCGCGGTGAGAAGGGCGCCGGGCAGGGACATCACAGCTGCTCTGGAGGCCAGGGTTTGCTGCGGGGACTGTAGCCGCGCCGTTCCGGGTGCTTGGGCAGGGCCGCGCACCCGCCGCCCTGGACAGGTGGTGCGATAAAGAGGGAAGCGGTCGTCCACCTGTCTGTGGGTCACACCCTGGTCATCGTCGAGAGCCCC
>JALOOQ010000114.1 GCA_025454305.1 Cyanobium sp. Prado107 | reverse complement strand
CAGCTCCTGGCCGAGCTGGAGCTGCCGGCCCGCGGCGTGCTCTGGGACCTGGGCGCCGGAGTGGGATCGGTGGGTCTGGAGGCCCTGCGGCTGCGGCCGCAGCTGCAGCTCTGGGCCCTGGAGGCCCGGGGCGGATCGAAGGCGCTGATCGAGGCCAATGCCGCGCGGCTGGGGGTGCGGCCGGCGGCGGTGCTGGAGGGCCGCGCTCCGGAGCGGCTGGCGGAGTTGCCCGATCCCGACCGGGTGCTGGTCGGCGGCGGCGGCCGCGACCGCCGGGCGATCCTCGAGGCCGTGCTCGCTCGCCTGCGGCCCTGTGGGCTGGTGGTGATTCCCCTGGCCACGCTGGAGGCCCTGGCCGAGCTCAGACCCCTGCTGGAGGCCGCCGGCCTGGCGGTGTCCGTGAGCCAGCATCAGGCCTGGCGCGGAGCTCCTCTGGCGGACGGCACCCGCCTGGCACCGATGAACCCGGTGCTGGTGCTGGCGGGGCGGCGGCGCTGAGAGGTTCGATCCGCACCGTGGTGCCGGGCACGATCCCCAGGCGGGCCGCCTCCCCGGCCGCCAGCTCGAGCACCCCCTCCACCGCTTCGATCGGCCCGTAGCTGGGACAGGGCAGCCGGGGACAGGGCCTGGCCCCGGCCTCGATCGCCAGCACCCGTCCCTCGCGCACGAAGATCATGTCGAGCGGCTCCGGGGTGCGGTGCATCCAGAAGCGGGCCGGCGCCGGCGGGTCGTAGGGGAACCACATGCCTCGCAGCGGCGGCAGGCGCGGCCGCTCCTGCAGGCCGAGGGCCTGCCGGCGCGGGGTGTCGGCCACCTCCAGCTGGATGCAGCGCTGCTGGTCCAGGCACCAGCGGGCCGTGACCGGCAAAACCTGGGGCGGCCCGTCCTGGCTGTCGCTCCGCGCCGGCGGCGCCGCGGCCAGGGACGCCGCCAGCGACAGGCCGCCCAGCACCAGCCCGCCCAGCACCAGGCCTGGTTCCGGCAGCCGCGCGCCAGTGCCCATCAGGCTCCGGCCATGGGAGGCATGCCGGCGCTGAGGCAGTAGCCCTGGCCGCGGATCGTGTGGATGAGGCGCCGTTCGCCGTCCTGCTCCAGCTTCTGGCGCAGGATCTGGTCACGGCTCACCACGGTGCCCTGGCGCTCCAGCAGCAGCAGCAGCAGCTGGTATTCGCGGGCCGTGAGGGCCACGGGCCGGTGGCCCCGCTTCACCTGCCGGCTGCCGGGATTGAGGGTGAGGTCGGCCACCTGCAGCAGCGGTGAGGGAACGCCACTGCGGCGGCGCAGGTCAAGCTGCAGGCGCAGCCGCATCAGCAGGTCGCTGGCGCCCTGGCCGGGCAGCCAGAAGTCGTCGGCACCGGCGCTCAGACAGCACACCCGGCCTTCCACCGAATCGGCCTCCACTCCCAGCAGGATCGGCACGTCGCCGAAGCGCTGGCGGAGCTCGCCGATGACCCCCGTCTCGGCAGCCGCCAGCAGCACCAGATCGGGATCCGGCTGAGCGGCGGCCAGCCCGACAACGGGCACGTATCCGGAGGCCTGCAGGCGCGTGGCCTGGGCCTCAGCCTCGGATCCCAGCAACAGCAGCCGGCTTGCGCTCGAGGCGGTGCTCATGCCAGTGCTCCGTTGGCGGGCTTGGCCACGTGCGGCAGCCCCCAGCCCAGCTTGTTGCGCAGCACCCCGAAGAACTCGTGGTCGGCCAGCCGCACGAACCGCACCGGATGGTCGCTGCGCCGGATCAGGATGCGGTCCTCGGGCCAGATGTAGCAGCCGGCGCTGCCGTCCACCACCATCATCAGCCGCTCCGGCGTGGCGGGAAACACCGTCACCGGCTCGCGGTCGCTGAACACGAGCGCCCGCGACGCCAGCGAGTGGGGGGCGATCGGGGTGAGCTGCAGCACGGGACAGTCGGGGGTGATCACCGGCCCGCCGGCGCTGAGGGCATAGGCGGTGGAGCCGGTGGGGGTGGAGAGGATCACGCCGTCGGCGGCGATGTCCACGGGGGCGTGGCGGCCGATGGCGATCTCGAAATGGCACATCGAGGTGAGCGGCTCCCGGTGCAGGGCCATCTCGTTGAGGCAGAGCACCTCCCAGCGGCGCTGCTCGCTGCGCATCACGCTCACCACCAGCATGCTGCGCTCCTCCACCGTCCAGCGGCCGGCGATCACCTGCTCGAGGGCCTCATCCAGCTGGTTGAGGTAAGCCTCGGCCAGGAAGCCCAGATGGCCGGTGTTGATGGTGAGGATCGGCACGCCGATCGGAGCCGTCTGGCGCGCCGCCGAGAGCACGGTGCCGTCACCCCCCAGCACGATCGCCAGTTCCAGCTCCTCGCTGAAACAGGGCGGCACGCAGGCCCTGAAGCCTCGGCTGCGCAGGTGCTGGTCGGGGTTGGCGAAGCCCACCATGCCGCCGGAACTGCTCACCCGGCGCACCTCCCAGCCGTGACCGTGGAAGCGCTCCTCCAGCGCGTCGGCGGTGTCCACGGCCAGGGTCTTGCCGTCATTCACGATCAGTCCGACGCGGGGCACCGATCGCGGGGCGGGGAGCTGCTCGAAGTTTATGGCCGTGCTCAGAACTGCTCCAGGAAGCGCAGATCGCTGGTGTAGAGGCGGCGGATGTCGTCGATGCCGTGGCGCACCATGCAGAACCGCTCCACCCCGAGCCCGGCGGCGAACCCGCTCCAGCGCTCCGGATCCAGACCCATGCCCTCCAGCACGGCCGGATCGACCATGCCGCAGCCCATCACCTCCAGCCAGCGGCCGCGCCACTGCACGTCCACCTCGGCGCTGGGTTCGGTGAAGGGGAAATAGCTGGCGCGGAAGCGCACCGGCAGGTCGCCGAAGAAGCGCTGCAGAAACGCCGTCACGGTGCCCCGCAGATGGGTGAAGGCCAGTCCTTCGTCGATCGCCAGCACCTCCACCTGATGGAACACCGGCGAATGGGTGGCGTCCACGGCGTCGCGGCGGTAGACGCGGCCGGGAGCGATCACCCGCACCGGCGGCGGGTTGCTCTCCAGGTGGCGGATCTGCACCGGCGAGGTGTGGGTGCGCAGCAGCCGGCCGTCCTGCAGGTAGAAGGTGTCCTGCATGTCCCGGGCCGGATGGTGCTCCGGGATGTTGAGGGCGGTGAAGTTGTAGTAGTCGGTCTCGATCTCCGGGCCCTCCGACACCCGGTAGCCGAGGCCGCTGAAGATGTCCACGATCTCCTCGATCGTGCTGATCAGGGGGTGGCGCCGCCCCACCGGCACGTAGCGGCTGGGGGCCGTGACATCGAGGCTTTCCCGGGCGATGCGCGCGGCCATGGCCGCCGAGCTCAGGCTCTCCAGACGCTCGCTGAGCAGGTCCTGCACCTGCTGCTTGAGCACGTTGGCCCGCTGGCCGATCACCGGCCGGTCGGCGCCCGGCAGCTTGCCCATCGCCCCCAGCACCGCCGAGAGACGGCCCTTCTTGCCCAGCAGCCCCACCCGCAGCTCCTCCAGCTCCGCGGCCGTGGCCGCGTCGGCGATGGCCCGGGCGGCCTCGCGCTCCAGGTCCTGCAGCTGGGCACTGAGATCCTCCAGCGACACGGTGACGTTCACGACAAACCCGCTTCCGTTGGCTCGGTGGAGACTGTAAGGAGCAGCCCCCGAAGCCATGCCGCCCCTGAGGATCCTGATCAGCAACGACGACGGGGTCTTCGCCGCCGGGATCCGCACCCTGGCCAACGCCGCCAATGCCCGCGGCCACCAGGTCACGGTGGTGTGTCCCGATCAGGAGCGCTCGGCCACCGGTCACGGCCTCACCCTGCAGACGCCGATCCGCGCGGAGCGGGCCGATGAGCTGTTCGACGACGGCATCAGCGCCTGGGCCTGCAGCGGCACCCCCAGCGACTGCGTGAA
Source organism: Cyanobium sp. Prado107 (assembly GCA_025454305.1). GTDB lineage: Bacteria > Cyanobacteriota > Cyanobacteriia > PCC-6307 > Cyanobiaceae > NIES-981. The sequence continues at coordinate 3,039 of JALOOQ010000114.1, read as the reverse complement.
GCTGGCGCTGTTCTCGCTGCTGGAGGAGTGGCCGGATCTGGTGCTCTCCGGCATCAACCACGGTCCCAACCTGGGCACCGACGTGCTCTATTCCGGCACCGTGAGCGCGGCGATGGAGGGCACGATCGAGGGGCTGCCCGCCCTGGCCGTCAGCAGTGCCGACTTCCAGTGGCGCCAGTTCGAGCCCGCCGCCACCCTGGCCCTGGACGTGGCCCAGCGCATGCTGGCCGAGGGCTGGCCCCAGGGCCTGCTGCTCAACCTCAACGTGCCGCCTCGGCCGGCCGAGAGCATCGGTCCGCTGCGCTGGTGCCGCACCGCCGTGCGCCGCTACACCGACCAGTTCGAGCGCCGCGTCGATCCCCGTGGCCGCACCTACTACTGGCTGGCCGGGGAGGTGGCCAACGATCTCGAGGCAGCCGTGGCGGGTCCGCCCCAGTGGCCCACCGACGTGGCCCACGTGCATGCCGGCGGGGCCGCCCTCAGCCCCCTCCAGCCCGAGCTGTTCTGGATGGGGGACACCGCCGGCCTGCCGGCGCTCGAGGGGCTCGGCATGGAGGGGCTGGGTGCGCAGACGGCTCAGCGCACCCTGTAGATCCGCTGGAGCATCCAGAGGCTGAACATCAGGCCGATCAGGTGGGCGAACAGCACCTGGGTGTTGCCCAGCACGGTGAACATCTCGATCGAGGTGATCGGCAGGCCCACCACCCTGCCGCCGGCCCCCGGGGTGGCCTGGATCTGCGCGCCGAAGAATCCCGGAACCTGCTGGGAGGCCTGCACGAACAGGCTGCCGGCCATGGCCTGATACCCCATCGAGGCCAGGGTCAGTCCCGCCAGGTCGGCCAGCAGGCCGCGCTTGAGCAGCCGGCCGGTCTCACCCCGGCTGGGTTTCACGGGACTGGCCAGGGCCCGCCCGCAGCGCACCACCAGCCAGCTCTGCCACACGCACCAGAGCAGCACCAGGAAGGCCAGGGTGGTGAGGCTGATGCCGGGGCCGAGACCGAGGGCCCGAGCGGAGTTGGCCACGAGTCGGCCGCCGATGTTGTTGAACACCAGCACCCCCACCACCACCACGCCCAGGGCCACCTGAATCCAGAAGCGGATCCAGCCCATGCGCCGCAGGGCTCCCGCGAGCCTCTGCAGATCCAGCTCGTCGGTCATGGGCTGCCGCAAGGGTGCCCCCAAGCTGCCATGGGAAGATCGCCCGGGCATGCCGAGGGTTCGGGAACTGTCGCGTTGATTCCCCTGCAGACACCCCGGCAGGCCAGCCGTCCCACCGCCATCGCCCTGGGAAGCTTCGACGGGCTGCACCGCGGGCACCGCCGTGTGATCGCCGCCGTCACCGCCCCTGGGGAGGGGGTGCCCACGGTGGTGAGCTTCTGGCCCCATCCCCGGGAGGTGCTCCACGGCGAACCCCGCCTGCGCCTCGACCTGCCCTCGGAGAAGCTGGAGCTGCTGGAGCCCCTGGGCATCGAGCAGCTGGTGCTGGTGCCGTTCGACCGCCAGCTGGCCGCCCTGGCGCCCGAGGAGTTCGTGGACCGGGTGCTGGTGGGCCAGCTCGATGCCCGCCGCATCGCCGTGGGCGACAACTTCCGCTTCGGCGCCTCCCGCCGCGGCGACGCCCGCGATCTGCAGGCCATCGGCTCGCGGCGGGGGATCGCCGTGACCGTGCTGCCGATGCTCTGGGACGGAGCGGAGCGGGTGAGCAGCAGCCGCATCCGCCGCGCCCTCGCCGCCGGCGACATCGCCGAGGCCACACGCCTGCTGGAGCGGCCCTACCGCTTCGGCGGTGTCGTGGTGCGCGGGCGGGGGCTGGGGCATCGCCTGGGCTGGCCGACGGCCAACCTGGAGGTGGACGGCCGCAAGTTCCTGCCGATGGAAGGCGTCTACGCCGCCCGGGCGCGGCTTCAGCCTGCGGCCGCCGCGGATGGGGGTTGGATGGCGGCGGTGATGAACCTGGGCCCCCAGCCCACGGTGGACCCTGCCGCCCCCTCGGCGGTGGAGGTGCACCTGCTGGACCGCAGCCTGGAGCTGGTGGGCCGCGAGCTGCAGGTGGAGCCCCTGGCGCTGCTGCGCCGTCAGCAGCGGTTCGAGGGGCTGGAGGCGCTCAGCGCCCAGATCGCCGACGACGCCGACCAGGCCCGCCGCCTATGCCGTGGGGTAAGCGTGGGTGAGACCCCAGACGATGAAGGCGGCGATGCCGCCCAGCAGCAGAATCCCTGAGACGAGCACCAGCATCGGGTTGTCGCCCCCGCCCTGCTCCAGCCCGCTGCCCATCGTGAGGATCTGCCAGCCGGCAGCATGTCGGTGGAGTCAAGTTACCCAGCCACCGCCTGCCGCCATGGTCACGTCCGACACTCCCCCGCGCCCGGCGGTGGCCCAGTCCGGCTGGGACGCGCAGGAGCTGGCCGCGGTGCACCGGTTGCTGGACGCCAACCTCGACCGGGCCCGGGAGGGCCTGCGGGTGCTGGAGGACTGGGCCCGGTTCGGCCTGGAGCGCTCCGATCTGGTGGCCCGCACCAAGGACCTGCGCCAGCGGCTCGGGGGGCTGCACCGCGACGCCTACAAGCGCGCCCGGCACACCGCCACCGATCCCGCGGCCGGTCTCGGCCATCCCGCCCAGGCGGAGCGACGGCAGCCCCGGGCGGTGGTGGCGGCCAACGCGGCCCGGGTGCAGGAGGCCCTGCGGGTGCTGGAGGAGTTCGGCCGCTCCCTGGATCCGGAGCTGGCGGCGGAGGCCGCCGCCATCCGCTACCGGCTCTACGACCTGGAGGTGGAGCTGCTGGCGCCGGCCGGAGCCGGCGGGCAGCGGCGGCGCCAGCTGCTGGACTGCCATCTCTATCTGGTCACCAGTCCGGCGCAGGCCCTGGAGCCGGTGGTGGCCGCCGCCCTCGCCGGCGGCGTGCGGCTGGTGCAGTACCGGGCCAAGGAAGGCAGCACCGACGACGACGGCAGCCCCCTCAGCGACGCCGCCCGCTTGCGGCAGGCCCGCGCCCTGCGCCAGCTCTGCGCCCGCCACGGGGCGCTGTTCATCGTCAACGA
>JALOOQ010000238.1 GCA_025454305.1 Cyanobium sp. Prado107 | reverse complement strand
TGCCCCTGGCCGCCCTGGAGCTGGAGCACTACCCCGGCATGACCGAAGCCCAGCTGCGGCAGCTGGCCGCCTCGGCCGCCGACCGCCCGGAGGTGGCCGCCGTGCTGGTGCGGCACCGGATCGGCCGGGTGCTGCCGGACGATCCGATCGTGCTGGTGGCCGTGGCCGCCGACCGGCGTGGTGCTGCGCAGCGCTGCTGCCAGGAGCTGCTGGAAGCCCTCAAGCACGACGCGCCCTTCTGGAAGCGCGAATGGCTGGCCGATGGCAGCGGCCACTGGCTGGGCGGCAACACGCCGCTCTGATCGAGCTCAGAGGATCGGCAGGCGCAGCAGCTGGGCCCAGAGCTCGGTGCCGGCCGCCAGCGTCCCCAGCTCGGCCGGGATCTCCAGCAGCAGATCGGCCCCGGCCAGCGAACCGATGCGCGAGGAGGCCTGGGAGCCGCTCACCCGCGCCAGCAGCGCTCCATCGGCGGCCACCACCAGCACGGCGCGGGCCAGCTCCGGCCGGCCGTTGGCCCGCTTCAAGTCGGCCTCCAGGCGCACCTTGAGCCGCGGCAGACGCTGGATCCCGGCTCCCTCGAGCTGCTGCAGAGCCGGCCAGAGCAGCTGCAGGGCGGTGATCGCCGCCGCCACCGGGTTGCCCGGCAGCCCGAAGAACGGCACCCGCTTTCCCCCCTGCTCCAGGTGGCCATAGGCGAAGGGCCGGCCCGGCTTCAGAAACAGCTTCCAGAAGCCCACCTGCCCCAGCTCGGCCACCAGGGGGCGGATCCAGTCGCTGTCGCCGGCGGACACGCCGCCGGTGCTCACCACCACGTCGCAGCAGCCGGCCAGATCCTCGAGAGCCCGGCGCAGGGGCTGCGGCCGATCGGCCACCACCCGCTCGGCGTTGACGGCGTAGCCGAGGCGCTCCAGCAGGGCCCGCAGCAGGCTGGAGTTGCTCTCCCAGATCTGGCCCAAGCGGCGCGGAGCGCCTGGCGGCACCAGTTCATCGCCGCTGATGAGCAGACCCAGCCGCGGCCGGGCCGCCACCGCCAGGCGTTCCACGCCGCAGCTCGCCAGCCGGCCCAGCTCCGCCGCCCCCAGCCGGCAGCCCGCCGGCACCAGCAGCGCGCCGGCGGCGGCCTCCTCCTCGGGCGCCCGGATCCAGGGGTTGGGGCCGCAGTCGCCCACCAGCTCGATCGCCTCGCCATCGGTCTCCTCCAGCACGCGCACCAGTTCCTGGGGCAGCACCCGGCCGCAGCCCTCCGGCACCACGGCGCCGGTGAGGATCCGCACCGCCTGGCCCGGCTCGAGCACGCCTTCGAACGGCGCGCCCGCCGCCGAGCGTCCCAGCAACCGCCAGCGCGCGCTCCGCGGCGGCGCCTCCGCGCCGGCGATGGCGTAGCCGTCCATGATCGAGGCCCGGAAGCCCGGCACCGCCGCCGCGGCCTGCACCGGCGCCGCGGTGGTTCGCCCGCCGCAGGCGGCCAGCGGCAGCTCCTCGCTCACCCCCAGCGGCCGCAGCGTCTCGAGGATGCGGTCCAGGGCCTGATCGAGCGGCAGGCCTTCGCGGCCGTAGGGCTCCGGGGAAACGCGCTCAGCCATCGGCCGGCCCAGCATCGGCCGCCGGCGGATCGGCAGGCCCATCCGGGTGGCGCCACTCGCCCTGGCGGCCGCCGCTCTTGCGCAGCAGCCGCACCGGCCCGATGGTCATGGCCGGATCCACGGCCTTGAGCATGTCGTAGAGGGTGAGCAGCCCCACCTGCACGGCGGTGAGCGCCTCCATCTCCACTCCGGTGGGGCCGGTGGTGCGGGTCCTCGCCACCAGCAGCAGGCCACTGCCGTCGGCCGCCGGCCCGATCGCCACCTCCACGCCGGAGAGGGCGATCGGATGGCAGAGGGGGATCAGCTCCCAGGTGCGCTTGGCCGCCTGGATGGCCGCCACCCGGGCCACCGCCAGCACGTCGCCCTTCGGGGCCTCGCCGGCAAGCACCAGCGCCAGCGTCTGCGGTGCCATGGCGATCAGGCCTTCGGCCTCGGCCTCACGCCGGCTGGCCGGCCGGTCTCCCACCTCCACCATGCGCGCCTGCCCGGAGGCGTTGAGATGGCTCAGCTCCGGCACGGCTCCCATCCGCGTCGTGCCACAGCATGGCGGACGGCGGTGGCTCTCAGGCCATGGGCGGCGGCGGCGATGATGCCCCCATCCACCCCAGCCAGCGCGACACCATGTCCGCCGCCGCCGCCGGCACGAGCCCCGCAGCGCCAGCAGCCGGCGCAACCACGGACGCCTCCCCGGCGCCGCCCAACTGGGCCGACGACCGCACCCCCCTGGGGCGTCTGATCACCGGGGTGCTGGCGGTGGATCCCCTGCGCCGGCTGCTGTTCCTGCAGGCCCGGCGGATGATGATCCGCACCGCCGAGCAGCGCGGCATCCCCTGGCGCGCCCGCCGCGAGCAGCTGCGGCGCCAGGCCGAGCCCCTGCTGGCGGCCAGCACCAACCCTGCCACCGTCGTGCCCGCCTACTACCGGGCCCGCTTCCACGCCTACGACC